>DASRRM010000216.1:0-11743 GCA_035695715.1 Tepidisphaeraceae bacterium | reverse complement strand
GTGCTGCCAATCGGCAACGCTTCCTGAGAGCGAAGTAAAGCTAATCCCGGTTTCACTCCCAGTCCAAAAAAGCGTACCGCCGCTGACCATAGCGGCGAGGAAGGATCGAAAGCTGCCGCCCGGGCGCGCTAAATCCATCAGCAACAGCACGTGTGCGATCAGCAGAACGCACGGGCAGATCCAGTTTCGAAATTCGTCAATGTAGATCGTGCTGCCGCCGGCGCTATAAACCACCTTGCTGATCGCGAGGTGGCCAAACCTCATTCTTACGAATGCAAAGATATCCAATGCAACCAGAAGCGCCCAGATAATCCAGTAAGACGTTCTGGCGCGTGGCGCCTGCTTGGAGTGCGTCATCTTCACGCGATAGTCGCTTCCATCACATCTCCATAGAGATCTGTCAGCCGGATGTAGCGGCCGGATGCGGGGATATTGCCAGCTAGGGAATCGCCTTGGCGGGATAGGTGATCCGTACTGGCGCTCCACATTCAGGGCAGCGTTCCGCCGATGCCCGCAGATCGTAATCGCACTCAACGCACTTCCAAACCCGCCCGTCGCTAAGCTCCGCGGCGACCTTCGCCTTCACGCGACGCCTGATTCGGCGATAGAGGGCAAAATGGAATATCCAACCTGGAATCAGCATGACAATCATGAAGGGGGAAGCCACGCTGGTGAAATGTGCCAGGACGCACCATAAGGCTATAAAAGCAGTAATGGCTGCCAGCGACGCGATAATCCATGGTCTTGACGCAAGTTTCTCTTCACGCTCGTACGCTCGTAATCGCTTCAGCGCCTCGTCACGATCGAATACCAACAGTTCGGGATAGTGGTGCAATCGCTCGTACCTGAACCAACTCGAGATGGATCCGGGCCGAGACATGTCAACTCTCTTTCGAGTAGCGCTGCATCGCGAATTCAACCAGCGATCACGCGATAATCGCCTCCATCACATCTCCATAGACATCTGTCAGGCGGATGTCGCGGCCGGAGAAGCGGAAGGTGAGTTTTGTGTGCTGGATGCCGAGAAGCGCCAGCATGGTGGCGTGGAGGTCGTGGATGTTGACTTTATTTTCAGCGGCTTTGTAGCCCCAGTCGTCGGTGGAGCCGAAGACCGTGCCGCCTTTTATGCCGCCGCCGGCCATCCAGAGAGTATATCCGTAGGGGTTATGGTCGCGGCCATCGCTGCCTTGTGCGAAAGGCGTGCGGCCGAATTCGCCTGCCCAGACGACCAGGGTTTCATCGAGCAAGCCGCGGCTCTTGAGGTCTTTAATCAGGGCGGCGATGGGCTGATCGACGGTTTTGCAGTTCTTGGTGTGGCCGTCGCGGAGTCCGCTGTGCTGGTCCCAGCGGTCCCCGTTGCCCCCCGGGCAGGTGAGTTCGATGAAGCGCACGCCGCGTTCGATCATGCGGCGGGCGAGAAGACATTCGGTGGCGAAGATGCGGGTCTGCGGATAATCGCCGTCCAGGCCGTACAGCTTTTTCGTCGCCTCGGTTTCACCGCTGAGGTCCATCAATTCCGGGACGGCGGCCTGCATCTGATAGGCCAATTCGTAATTGGCGATGGCGCTTTCCACGGAATCGACATGGCCGATCTGATCGACCATCCCGGCGTCGAGCTTGCGCATCAGCGCCAGCTTTCGCTGCTGCATGGCAGGGGAAGATTCCAGGCGCTGCGCGTTGGCCACGCCGGGCATTCCCGGCTTGAAGACCGAACCTTGGAAGGTGGCGGGCAAAAAGCCGTTGCTGAAGCAATCGAGCCCGCCGGGCGGAATCAGGCCGCCGTTGACGACGACGAAGCCGGGCAGGTCTTTGTTGGATGATCCCAGGCCATAGGTTGTCCACGCGCCCATGCTGGGCCGGCCCTGCTGGCCCGAGCCGGTGTGAAGGAAAAAGTTGGCGTTGGTATGCTCGGAAAAGTCGCTGGTCATCGAGCGGACGAAGGCGAGTTCGTCCACGACAGTTGCCACATGCGGAAAAAGATCGCTCACCCAAGAGCCGCTCTGGCCATATTGCTTGAACTTCCACGGCGAAGCCATCACCTTGCCGATGTTGGCAAACTGTGTTGGCTCGAGTTTGCCCATGGCTTTGTGAGGATCCTGGCCATCATACTTTTCGAGCATTGGCTTGTAGTCGAAGGTATCGACCTGCGATGGGCCGCCGTCCATGTAGAGGAAGATGATGTTTTTGGCGCGCGGCCGGAAATGCGGAAGACGGATTCGCGGGGCGGCATCAGGTCCAGCGCCGACCGCGCCGGCGGCCTCGCTGTTCATCATGGCGGCCAGCGCGATTGCGCCAAAGCCGCTGGCACATCGCGAAAGCATTTGGCGCCGTGTGAGCGGCGCTGCGAGAAATCGATGGCAATGGTGCATTACAAACTCCGATGCAGTTTTTTTTCCGGGCGTGGTCACTTTAGTGACCATGAAATCCAGTTCGCGTCTTGATGACCATGAAATCTGGTTCGCGTCTTGGTGACCGCTAACAGAATCATTCGCGGACACAACATGGTCACTAAAGTGACCATGCCTTTTATTCCACGAACACAAATTCCTTCATATTGAACATCACATGACACAAATCCATCCAGACGCGCACGTCTTTCATGCGCTGAGCCGGCGCCAGCCCATATCCAGCCCCCTCGTCATCGAGAAACTTCAGTATCTCGTCGATTTCATCCGCCCGAGGCTCGCGGCTCAGCGCGGTTTTATACATCCCGACGATCCGATCCTTTGGCGACAACGCCGGGTCGGCCAACACGTGTTTTGCCCACAGGCCGGCCTGGTCGATCACGAAGGGATCATTCATTAAAATCAGCGCCTGGGCCGGCACGTTGGAGACATTTCGCCGGCCGACGCAGGCGAAGGGGTTTGGCGTGTCGAACGCCAGCATCATTGGCGGGAGGAAATTCCGGCGGACGCGGGTGTAGATGCTGCGGCGGCCGTTGCCGTCGAGCGGGCCGCTACCGCCGGGCCGTCCGCGGCCTTCCATGAATTCGGTGAGATGCACTTCCACCGGCGCGCCGCCAACGGCCGGGTCGAGCCGGCCCGACACGCTCAAAATGGCATCGCGAATCGCCTCGGCCTCAAGCCGGCGAATGGGCATGTGATTCAACGTGAGGTTCTGCGGGTCGGCTTCTTCCGATCCATCTTGCGGCTTGCTCGACATCTGATAGGTGCTGGAAAGCATGATCGAGCGAATCAGCTTTTTGATCGACCACCCCTGTTCGGTGCGGAAATGGTCGGACAGATAATCGAGCAATTGCGGATGGGTGGGCGGCTGGCCCAACACGCCGAAATTATCGACGGTGGCCACGATTCCCTTGCCGAACAAATGCTGCCAGACGCGGTTGACCATCACGCGGGCGATGAAGGGATCATCGTCGGCGAGCATGGCCTGGGCGAGTTGAAGGCGGCCGCTTCCGTCGGCGGGATAGGGCTTTTGGTGAGATCCGCCGATGGCTTCGAGCAGGCGGCGAGGGACGACGTCGCCGGTATTTTTCGCCACGCCGCGAATGAGGACGTTTTCGTCGACGCCGTTGCCTTCGAACATTGCGGGGGCGGTGGGCGATTGGCGAATGACTTTGGCGGCCAGGGCCGACTGGGCGGCGATGAAGTCTCGGGCAGCGGGCGAGGAGGTTCCGGCGGCGCTGTCGCCAAACAGCGAAGCGTTTCGCACCAGGAAATCCGCCAGCGCCGCCTGATCGCCGGCGTCGGCCGAGCCGACGATCGTTGCCGCTGACATTCGCCCCGCCGTCGCAATTAAAAGCTTCTGATACGCCTGCGCCATCGTATCGATGGAGACGACCGATGGATCGGCGATCGCCGATTCAACGGCCGCGCTTGGCGAATCAATCGCCGGGGGTTGGTTGGCATCGATGACCCGGGCGATTTCGAGTTCGCCATTTGCGACGGGGCTGAATTCGACGTGGCAGCGCTCGCCGGCGTAAGCCGTCAGGTCGTGCTGCTCCCATCGCCATTCGTGCCCGCGTTCATCGCGCCATTCGCGCAGGAGATCGCCGTGCAGCGGGCCTGCCACCAGCAGGTGCGAATCGACGGCGGCATAAGCCCGCCCTGCTCCGCGCACGAGATACCAGAGCCGGCCGGTCTTGAGGGTAACGGTCTGCGTGCGCAACGTCTGGCCGGAGCGTTCCCAGTTCCCAAGCGTACCATAGTCGGTTTCGTTGCCGGGCGTTGCTTTTAGGTTGTTAAACGCCGAGTCGCGCATTGCCATGGAGCGCATGGCGATCCCGACAATCGGTTGATCCGCAGTGTTTCCCAGAAGGACCTGGCCCGCCTGCACCGGACGCAGGCCGAAGGCAACGCCATCTGCATACCAGGCGTTGGCCGGAGCGGGAGCATCGAAGTCGAGGATCACTTGTTCTTTGGCAGGGTCTGCCGCCGAATGGTTGCGCGCGGCAAATGAGTCGATAACCCGCTGCCGGGCCGCGGCAAAATTCTGCGGCTGCGCCGCCCGGGAATCGAATGCGAGTGTTGCAAATGCATTGAGAATGTCGGAGCGATCCTTGCGGGCGGAGTTGAGCCGGCTCACCCATTCCGTCAGAACCTTGGAATCGAGTGAACGAGACTGGGCGACCTCGCCAACTTTGCCGGGAGAATTACCCGGCGATGAACAGACCTCGGCAGCGGCGCTGAGATAATCGGCAACACGATTCAACCCGGGCCGCTCGGCTGACACGAATTCTGTCGCCAGCCGGTTTCGGGTCTCTGCGCGCAGGGCATCGAGTTGTTCGGCAACCTTGCGATTTTGCTCCATCGACTTGAACGGCACCTGCCGATAGCTCGCGCTCATGGCGAAGCCGGTCAGGGCGTAAAAGTCTTTCTGACTGATGGCGTCGAATTTATGATCGTGGCACCTCGCGCAGCCGACCGTCAGGCCGAAAAATGCCTTGGTCATCGTGTCGATGCGATTGTTCATCCGGTCGGCTTCGTCCTGGCGAATATCGACCGGCGAATGCACCTCTTCGCCAAGAAACCAGCAGCCGGTGCCGAGGATCGATTCGTTGAAACCTTCCTTCGGATTCAATCGCGGGTTGGGGAGCAAATCGCCGGCAATCTGCTCGGTCACAAGCTGGTTGTAAGGCACATCGGCGTTAAAGGCGCGGATGAGGTAATCGCGATATTGCCAGGCATTGGGAATGAGCGGATCGAATTCGTGCCCGCGCGTTTCGGCGTAGCGCATCACATCCATCCAATGCCGGGCCCAGCGCTCGCCGAAATGATCCGATGCCAGCAAATGATCGACCACTTTGGCGAAAGCATCGGGGGATCGATCGTTGACAAAGGCGTCCACATCGGAGGCCGGGGGCGGCAGCCCGATCAAATCGAAATAGGCCCGGCGGATGAGGGTTCGCCGGTCAGCCGGGGCCGCGGGTGTAAGATTCTTTTGTTCAAGCTTGGCGAGGATGAACTGGTCGATGGGGCTTTGGATCCATTTGGAGTTTCCCACGGCCGGTGGGGTCTGATGAGTAATCGGCTGCCAGCACCACTGGGCGCTTTTGCGCGCCGGCAGATCGAAAACCGCCGCCGCGGCGCTGGTTACCAGGATGAAAAGCAGTAGGACCGTCGCCAATCTGGGCATGAAAAGACTCCAACTTATTGTGGTATGAAGGATTGTACCGTCTGATCGAATCGGCGCTGCACGAGATTTCGACCAAACTGCTTCGGCCACAACCAAAGTGGCCCGAAGCGGACCGGCTAGATCGTTCAAAGATATGCACGAAAACCTTGTTTTCCTGACAAGATTTCGGGACGCTGAAACGTAGGGCCGGCACTGCCCGCCGCTGACGTCTCCCCCGGAATTACAGCTCGGCGGGCAGTGCCCGCCCTAGGTAAACCAGCTATCTTTCGGGTTGTGGCGCACCCCACATTGAGGAGCACGTCAGGATGACGGTCGCGCGAGCGCGCCAGCAACCCGAGAAACGCTCTAAATTCAAACGGCCCATACTTACGTCCAATAACTTGCTGGGTCCGATAATACCCTTGCGGAAATTTCCAGATTTAAGAATTGCAGCACTGCAAGTTTTACGGTAGAGTGCGTTTCACCGGGCACATGGGCAAATTTTCCGGCGTAAATGATCAGTAGGGAATGATCGGGCTAATAACGGGCTTCTTCAAGTCTCAACAGTAATTCCAAAAATGCGCGCAAAACGCGCCAGGTGAAGGAGATTGCGGTGAAAAAGTGGTATCAAACGATGCCCGCATGGGCTGGGGTCGGCGAAAAAGGCAAGGTTATCGGACGTCACCGCGGCACTCTCGCCACCCAACGCGCCGCACGACGTCGGCTGGCGATGGCAACCTCGCCGCTGCTGGAAATCCTTGAGCCGCGGCAGCTCCTGTCAACGGCCGGCTCGGTTGATACGACGTATGGCACCGGCGGACTGGCTTTCGGCCCTTATCTTTTCGGCGGTATCGTCCAAACCGGCCACCAGACCGCCGTCCAGAGTGATGGCAAAATCGTCGAGGTTGCCAACTCCGATTCCGCTCCGATGAGCTCTGACTATGAAGTCGCCCGCTATACCACCGGCGGCGTGCTCGACACCACCTTTGGCAGCGGAGGAGCCGTACAGACCGATTTTGCCGGCAACACTGACATGGGTCAGGCCATTGCCGTTCAAAGCGACGGAAAAATCGTCGTCGTGGGAACGACCGTCTTCATCGACTCGGGCGGCGTTCAGGTGCAGGGCGTTGGCGTGGTGCGATATAACACCGACGGATCGCTCGACACGACGTTTGGCACCGGCGGGAAAGCCATGTTCGACATGAACGGCGGGGGTTGCACCTTTGCCCGCGAAGTGTTGATTCAAAGCGATGGGAAAATTCTTATCTCCGGCCAGTGCAACAACGAGGCAATGATCATGCGCCTCACCTCCGCCGGCGCGCTCGACACGTCGTTTGGCAGCGGCGGAATTGTGCTCTCGACACTCAGCGCTTCGTCGCAGGCCAACGCCATGGCCATTATGAGCAACGGCGACATCATCGCCGGCGGAGACGCAGCCGATCCATTGGGCGGATGGAATGATGCGGCCCTGTTCTGTTACACCTCTTCGGGCACACCCGACACTACTTTCAACGGCACCGGCGCGATGGAAGTGACGCTCGGGGGCTACGGAAGCAACAGCACCATCAACGACCTGACGATTGAGAATGGGAAGATCCTCGTCGCCGGAGCGGGCTACCTCGGCGCCGATATTGGGGCGCTTGCCCGATTCAATCCGGATGGCACGATTGACACCACCTTCAATGGAACAGGGGTTATCAACTTCGTGTCCGGCGGGCCGATGCAATCGGTCGCCGTCCAACCTGACGGGCAGATCGTCAGCGGCGCTTTCCAATCTTTCGAGGTCCTCCGCTTCAGCCCCAGCGGCGCGCTCGATACCAGCTTTGGCAACAGCGGATACGCCAGCTACTCCACCACGATCGACGCAACCTCCATGGTGATCAGCGACGGCACCATTGTCGTTGGAGGCCTAAGCCCCAGCGGCATGTTCGAATTACGCTACCTTCTCACGCCGCCCCCCACCGCTGTGATCGCCGCCCCCTCCTATTCTGTCGCCAGCCAGGGTTCGGTCACATTCTCGGCTGTCGGTTCCAGCGATCCGATGGGCGAAGCCCTCACCTACGCCTGGGACACCAACTACAACGGATCCACCTTCAACCCGACCCTGACCGGCATCAATCCCACATTCTCGGCGGTTGGAATCTCAGGCAACACGACGCGCCAGCTCGCATTACAAGTGACCGACGCCAACGGCGCTTCCAGCCCGATTGTGACTAAACCGCTCACGATCAACCTCGTGGTTCCGGTCGTCAACACATCGGCGTCGGCAAACACCGTCAGCGAAACCACGCCGGTGACCGTCAGCGGCACGGCATCCGATGTCGATCCCACCGACACCTTCACCTATGACTGGCATGTCACCAGCACCAACGGCCAGACGATTGCCGATGGTTCGACCTTGAACTGGGGCTTCACGCCCAACGCCGCCGGCGCATATACCGCGACGCTCACGGCCACCGACATCTTTAGCCAGCATGTCAGCTCCAGCCAGGTGATCACCGTCACGCACATCGCGCCGACAGTGTCGATCAGCGCGCCAGCGCCGTACGCCAGCCGCGGCGATGCTTACATCTTGAATCTTTCGGCGGTGGAAACCGGCGCAGAGACAATCAATTACTGGACCGTGAACTGGGGCGACGGAACTGTCCAGACGGTCATGGGAAATCCATCCTCCACGGCGCATATCTATCTAAGCCCCGGCAGCTTCACCATCAGCGCCAGCGCCACGGATTCGCTTGGCACCACCAATTCCTCCAACACGATTTCCAGCGCCGCTGCCGCCGGCATTTATTACGATCTTGCCGCCGCCTATCACAGTGCGGCCGCAAGCATTAATAACGCAGCTTCGGGCAATGTCGTCGACAACAATTCTTCCACCGAATGGACCAGCGGCAACGTGACGTCCAACCCCGGGCAATGGGTGTATGTCGACCTTGGGTCGGCTTACAACATCAGCGACATCAAGCTGAATTGGGACTCCGCATACGCCGGCACTTACAAAATCCGCATCTCCAATGACTCGGTCAACTGGAATGATCTGAGCAGCGTGCAGACCGGCGCGGCAGGGCTCGTCGACGTCGGCAGCCTCAATGGCACCGGCCGATATTTGCTCATCGATATGCTCAGCCTCTCGGCGGGCAACACCGGCTATGCCTTGAAGGACGTTTACGTCTACGGCAGCGACGACCTGGCCACCAACCGCCCGGTCTATGCCTCCAGCGACCAATCGACTGTTGGATACACGGTCGATACGAACAACGCCACGAGCTGGACGAGCAGCAGTGCGGTCAATCAGTGGGTGTTCATGGACCTGGGCGAGGTTTACAATATTCAGGGCGCGAAGGTCAGTTTCGCCGGGGATCTTCCCACCAATTACTGCATCTACACTTCGAGCGATGAATCGAACTGGACGCAGATCAGTTCTTTCGTCGGGGCCAATTCGGGCCTGAACACCATCACGGGTTTGAACGGCAACGGGCGCTACGTCATGCTTTCCATGCCTTCGTGCGCCAATGGAGCTGACATCAAGGTCAGCGACTTTGAAGTCAACGCAACCTATGACCTGGCGGCCGCCCGGCCGGTCACGGTTTCCTCGGGGTCCAACGCACTCAATGCCGTCGATCAAAACCAAACGACGTCCTGGTTGTCCACCGCCACTGGCACTCAGTCGATCTACACCGACCTGGGCGCATCTTTCAACGTCACGCGCGTGACGCTGAATTTTGCCGGGGCAAACTATCCATCCGCCTTCCAAATCCAGACCTCGACCAACGCCACGACCTGGTCCACCATCTACAGCACGACGACCTTCACCGGCGGCACCTCCGACCTGGGCGGCATCTATGGCGATGGCCGATATGTCCGAATTTACATGACCGCCGGCGCTGGAACTTGCTACGCGCTCAATGAGTTCACCGTCTATGGCAGCGCCAACCTCGCCCTGATGCGGCCGATGACTGCCTCCACCAATGCCGCCAATCACGGCGCACCGTATGCATCCGATCAGGACCCCACCACAAGCTGGCAAAGCACCGCCGCCGGCACGCAATGGCTGACGACTGACCTGGGCTCGAGCTTTAGCGTCACCAATGTCACCATCAACTTCGACGCCGCCTACGCCGGCACGTATTCGATTGCCATTTCCAACGACAACTCGACCTGGACCACGCTGACAACGGTGACGGGCGGCCATCCCGGAATCAACCAGATCGGCGGCCTGAGCGGAACTGGGCGCTATGTGAAACTCACGATGACCTCAGGGCCTTCCGGATATTATCAGATTGACGACCTGTATATTTTTGGACATTAACGCGTTTTTCGGATTGGTATAGCGGCCCATCATCGTCCAGCTAAATGACCTTTTGCGATTTGTGTAGGGTCCGCACCGCGGACCATTGCGTTTGAAATGACAGGCGAGCATTTAGGGAGGATTTTCGTGCTTTGACGTGACACGGGCGTCCCCGCCCGTGCTGGCGATGCAATGAGTTCAAGACGCACCACCAACGACTATTCTTCGCGTTTTGTCGTCGCCAGCACGGCCGAGACGGCCGTGTCACGACCAGCATTTTAGAAAACCGCTTAGTTTGAGCATTTACTGTAGATACGCCGGATGCTTTTGTGCATTTCGTATGCAAGGGCATAATGAGCCGCGCACGGAGGGTACCTCCGGGTACTCCCCGAGTAAGCGGACTTCATCGGTCAAACACCGCTTACTTTGGGAGTACCCTCCGTGTGCGGCTCTTCTCGCGCAAATGATTTGCTTCCCGCCCTCTAACGCCCACCGTGCTTGCACGGTGGGTTTTTTCGTGCGATGGTTTGTAATTCCCATTTTGGGATTGCAACTCGGGAGAACAAAATGATCAGGTCCCACCTCCGGAAATCTTTCGCGCTGGCGCTATTCCTCTGCATTGCTCCGCTGCTTACGGGTGGCGAACCTCCGTCCCCCACCTGGGACAAAATCGCCCCCGCGTTTTCTCCGCCGCGCCAATTCGCCGGCCAGTATGGCGCGCTTCGCTCGCCGCTGCGGTTTGATGATGGCACGGTTGTCAAAACCGCGGCCGATTGGCCTCGGCGGCGGGCGGAGATTCTTTCCGACTGGAATCGAATCATGGGCCAATGGCCGCCGCTGATCGATAAGCCGAAGATCGAATATCGCGCGACAACCCGGCGGGAAAATTTCACGCAGCATCAGATACGCATCGAAGTCGCCAAGGGGTTGATGGATGATGGTTATCTGCTGGTGCCGGACGGCAAGGGTCCGTTCCCGGCGGTGTTCGTGCCGTTTTATGATGCCGAGACGAGCATCGGGCTGGGAAAATCGCCGTTGCGGGATTTTGCTTATCAGTTAACCAAGCGCGGGTTCGTCACGCTGTCGATCGGCTCGCCCGGCGGCGATGCCAGCAAGCCGGATTTGGCGGGGAATGTTCTGCAGCCGCTTTCATATCTGGGTTACATCGGCGCCAACTGCTACAACGCGCTGGCATCGCTGCCCAACGTCGATCCCAAGCGCGTCGGCGTCGTGGGCCATTCTTATGGCGGGAAATGGGCCATGTTCGCGAGTTGCCTGTACGACAAATACGCGGCGGCGGCGTGGTCGGATCCGGGAATTGTGTGGGATGAAAAGCGCGCCAACGTGAATTACTGGGAGCCGTGGTATCTGGGCCTCGACCCGGACCATCTTCACAAGCCGGGGCTTATCACGCCGGAAAATCCGCGCACCGGCGCATACAAGGCGCTGGTTGAAGGCGGGCATGATCTGACCGAGCTTCACGCCCTGATGGCCCCGCGGCCATTTCTAGTATCTGGCGGATCGGAAGACACGCCCGAGCGCTGGATCGCGCTGAATCATGCCATTGCTGTCAATGCGATGCTCGGGCAAAAAGATCGCGTCGCCATGACCAATCGCCCGGCTCATCAGCCGACGGAGGAATCCAACGAGGCGATTTACCTTTTTTTCGAGCACTTTCTGATGGGAAAGAATTGACTGTAAATGCTCAAACTGAGCGGTTTTTTTTGAAATGCTTGTCGTGACACGCGTGACACGCTACGCCGCGAACGAATCTGGCGGCTTTTGTTCCAATATCTGCTGAATTAGACGCTTTTCTATCGTCGTGGCCATGCGCGCCTCAGGACTGCCCGGCGGACGTTGCGGACGCGTTTGCCGGCGATA
>DASRRM010000215.1:0-25035 GCA_035695715.1 Tepidisphaeraceae bacterium | reverse complement strand
TGTTCCACTTCGTCCGTGTTCAACACTATCTTGTTCACTCCGTTACCTACTCCTTTGGTTTGATTCGCTCCTTCTTTGCACCAATGATAGGACCGGACAACTTCATGCGGCGGGTGTGTGAGGTACTCCGAAGGATCTTGCTCCCCTTCGCGCACCGGCTAGATCCTTCGGAGTACCTCAGGATGACGGTCGCGCGAACGCGCCACCAACCTGAGAAACGCTATAAGATGGAAAAGCACGGTCCGCGGTGCGGACCCCACGAAGATTCGAAGCGCCTGGTCGCGCAACGTCATTTAGCGCAATTGCGATGACGTCTGACGTCACCCGAATTCAATCTCCGCGTAGCGGTTGAACCGCAGGTCCACTCCGGATATTTCGCAGCCCGCTCCAGAGAATCAGTAAATACCCAACCAGAATTCCCCAGCAGGTAATTCCATACCTGAAATAGTGCGGCCGAAAATTCTTCGGCAGCATGATGAGCGACAGTAGAATCAAAACCAGCCCCGCGATCGCCGGCAGGCGACTCCTGGCCGGGCGCGGCATCAGCACGATAACCAGACCCACCACATTGATGATCGGCACCAGCAGCAAATGGCGCGTATTCGTATTGGGACTGAACACCACGGCAACGGTTACCAATCCCGCCCATTCCAACGCAACGAGTCCCGCCAGCCCAGCGCGATCCGAATCGCGGTTTTCCGGCATCAGCCAGAGGGAAAAGCCATTGATAGCATACATCCCCGCCACGACGCCCAGCGAGATAACCCCAACGCAAGCCGCGCTCAGCATCACCGCAAAATCAGAATAACCTCGCGGCGTGAGCAGGTGTGCCAGGGAACTGGTGATCGAAAGGCTGAGCGTATCGCCGATGTCGTGAACCTCCACGGCATACCCCGCGGCGGGCGCGACGTGAAACCACTTGAGCAATCCGCCAAACGCCACATGCAGGCACCGCAGGTCCTCGCGCCATCCCAGCAAAACCGCCGGCAGAATTGCGAAAAAGAGCGATCCAATCACGAGCGAGCCGGCGGCCTTCCAGCGGCGGCGCAGCAACAAATACGGGAGCGTGACGATGGCAAGATATTTGATGTTAAACGCCAGCGCCAGCGCCAGTCCGGCCATCACCGGGAACCGATCGAGCCAATAAAGCGCCAGCGTGAACATCAAGAGCATCAGCGCATCGGTTTCCAGCATGGTGAGCTGGTTGCGCATTTCGTTTTCGTTAAGCAGGCTGATGAGAAGTGCGATGAAGATGCTCGTCGTAATGCCGCCGACACCGAGGCGCACTCCCACCGCCCGTGCCGCCAGGAGGAATGATCCGAGCATCATTGCCGCGGTCAGGAAGAGCATCACCCGCGCCGCCTGCAGGCGCGGAAGCGCGGTCAACGGCGTGTAGAGAAACGCAATTAGCGGCGGATAGACGTATTTCTGCCGGGGCGGGCCGGCGGTGTAAATATCGCCGTGATTGCGCGCCAATTCCGCCGCCTGGTAAAACGTCTTGAAGTCGCCGAGATGGCCATCATCGCGGCTTTCGTGGTGATAATGATAAACGAGCAAATAGCCGAATATTGCGGCAATCCCCGCGATGGAAACCCACATCAGCCAGCGCGGCGCGATGAATTGTGTTGACTCAATTACGTCGGGAGGCTCTTCGAGGGTTGAATCGATCGATTGATGCACATATCAAATTCTACGATGCCGGCTTCTCATTCCAAAGCGCGATGGCCGGTTGCGACAGGGCATGCTCATAGCTGAAGATGTTGAGCGAACCGGTGTTAAGAAGCAAAAATCTCCCGGCTGACAATTCCAGGCCGAGCCAGCGCGCCGCCATACAGCGAAGGAAATGTCCGCTGGAAAAAACCAGCACGTCGCCATTCACCTCCCGCATCCTGGCGATTACCCGGTCGGCCCGTGCCAGCACATCGGCCGGCGATTCGCCGTGCGGGCCGCCGTCGTGAAAAACATCCCACTTCGGATTGTGCGCATGGATTTCGGAGCTGAGCAAGCCTTCATAATCGCCGTAATCCCATTCGCACAGGTCGGGATCAACCCGCGCGTCGGCGGCAAATCCCGCCAGCTCGCAGGTTCTTCGCGCCCGGGAGCTGGGGCTGGTCCAGATCTGGGCGAACGTCCTGCCGGCAAGCCGACGGCCCATGCGCCGCCCTTCCTCCTCGCCGGCTTCGGTCAGCGGAATATCGGTGCGGCCGGTATGCTGCCCGGAAAGCGACCAGGCCGTCTGCCCATGGCGAACGAGATAAATCTGGGGAAAAGTTTGCATACCTTGGAGAATGCAAAATGCGGCGTGGAAAGTAAAGGGCTCCTGCTGTTCCCGTCCATCACTCTTCACTCAGCATTGTGCCCTCTGCACTTACTTTCACCCGACATATCGCGTGCCGATGTCGTATGATCCATCGCGACGGCGGCGGGAGCTGACGACTTTTACGCTCATCACCTCCGAATCAGCCGAATCTTCGATCGCGATGCGATAGATCGCATTGCGCACAAGGCTCAGCGGAGATCGCAACCCCAGCCCGCCTTCGCTTACATCCATGATCAGAACGTGCAGCGGATTCACTTCCGCGGCCTGGGCGGCCTGGCGAATACATCCCAGCGACCCGGCGGGCGTACGCAGACTCCGCCGCCGCTCGGTTTCCTTTGGCGTGGGCTTGAAAATATTCAGGAACGCTTGTTCGCCGGTGGTCGTGCTCAATGTAGACATCCTCGTGGGTCGTATCGGCGAAAAATTATGACGAATAAAGCTCCGGGAGTCGCTCAGGGGATCGCTCGCCATCGCCGCCCGTGCGCCGGATTTGCGCTCCGCGGGCCGCGGCACTTTGCACTTTGCCGCGACTCCATATAATCCCATTCCAGGTTTTCGGCGGTTTGCCATAACACGTGCGGCCGAATGACTGAACGAACGGAGTTTTTAACGTGACGACGGCTCTTTCCCAGCGCATCTGCAAGTCTTACAAGGTTCTTGTCGGACTTGAAATCCACGTCCAGCTTGCCACCAAAAGCAAAATGTTCACCGGCGCTGCCAACGGATTTGGCGGCGATCCCAATTCGCAGGTGGACGCCGTCGTGCTGGGGTTGCCCGGCGTTTTGCCGGTCATGAACAAGAAGGCGGTGGAGTTTTCCATCAAGGTTGGCCTGGCGCTGGGATGCAAAATCGCAAAGCACACCAAGTGGGACCGCAAAAGCTATTACTACCCCGATCTGCCCAAGAATTATCAGATCAGCCAATATGACCTGCCGCTCTGTTATGATGGGGCGTTTGAAATCCCCGGCGATGATGGCAAACCCGTGCGCGTGCGCATCCGCCGGGCCCACTTGGAGGAGGATGCCGGGAAATTACTGCACGAAGCGCCGGGCGGCTATGCGATCGATGGAAGCATCGTCGATTTGAATCGCGCCGGCACCCCTCTGCTGGAAATTGTCACCGAGCCCGACCTGACCACGCCAAAACAAGTGGCGGCGTTCGGCGCGGAATTGCAAAAGCTGGTGCAATTCCTCGGCGTCAGCGAAGGGCAGATGCAGATGGGACACATGCGCTTTGAGCCGAACATCAACGTGCATATCACCGATCAGGACGGCCAGCTGTGGAAAACAGCCATCACGGAAATCAAAAATCTCAATAGCTTCAGCGTGCTCGATCGCGCGACGACGTACGAAATCCAGCGGCAAATCCGCCAATGGGAGGAAACCGGCGACCTGGGCCGAAAGAGCACCTACGGCTGGGATGAGGCCACCGAATCCACCTTCATGCAGCGCACCAAGGAGGAAGCCAACGATTACCGTTACTTCCCCGACCCCGATCTGGTGCCCGTGGAAGTGGATGACAAATGGCTGCACGAGATTCAGGGGCAGATCGGCGAGCTTCCCGCCGCCCGGAAGCTGCGCTATATCGCCGCCCTGCCCGGCGTGGCCGCCAAGGAAATCGACACCATCGCCGGTGATCGCGAGATCGGCGATTATTTCGATGCGGCCGTCGCCGCCGGCGCTGAGCCGAAGCAAGTGCTGAATCTGATGACCAAGCTGCGCGAGGTGGCCAATGAAAACAACATCGGCCTGATGAAGCTGGGCATCGGCCCGGCGCGCGTGGCCGAGCTGGCGAAACTGATCGCCGAGCAAAAAGTGGCGGCGAGCAATGCGACCGTTGTTTTGCGCTCGCTTCGCGAGAAGGATCAACCCGCCGAGCAGGCCGCCGCCGCGGCAGGCGTGATTCTCAGCAGCGACACCGGCGCGATTGACGCTGCCATCGATGCGCTGATCGCGCAAAACCCCAAGTCGCTGCAGGATTACAAAGCCGGCAAGCAAAGTGCCCTCGGATCGCTGGTTGGCATGATTATGAAGAGCGGCAAAGGGCTGAATGCGAAACTGGTGCAGGAGCAGTTGAAGAAGAAACTGGGATGAGCTTCAATCGTGACATGGGCGTCCCGCCCATGCGTGGTGACTCGCGAACGCGAGGGCCTGTACCGCGGCCGATTCACCGGCCGACGCATCGGTCGAATCCGTGAGAAACGGCGTCTATCGCGTATGCATTGTTTCAAGAGGTGTCAGATGGCCGATTGGTTTTATGTCAGCGGCGAAAAGCAGGTCGGTCCGCTCGATCTGGATCGACTGCGCCAACTGTTCGCCAGAGGCGAACTGAAACGCGACGACCTGGTTTGGCGCGATGGGATGCCCAACTGGGCGGAGGCCGGTTCGGTGGCAGAGTTGAGAGCACCGGCTCAGCCGGCTGTTCCCGCGCCCCTGCCGACAGCAATGTCGCCATTTCCGACGGCGTCGTTTCAGCCGTCTCCGCCGGCGGCGATGGGATATTATTCGGGACGCCAAATGCCGCGGACGGGGAAATCCGCTCTGGGCCTTTCGTCGATGGTTATTGGCATCATTGCGATTGTGCTGGAATTAGGCTGTGTTTCGTTTGCAACGGCCCAGGCCATGCAACGGCCGGCGCGACGGGTTGTCACCACCCGGCACGGCACCACCGTCTATACCAGCGCGCGAAAACCAATCGATGCCGCAATGGTGGCCGCCGGGCTGGGTATTATTGGCGGCTTGCTATTAAGCGCGGTCGGCGTCATTCTCGGGTTTTGCAGCCTCTCACGCTCAGCCAATAAAACCTATGGCGTGCTGGGAACGGTTTTTAATGGCGGCGTGCTCCTGCTGATCGGCGGACTTTTTGTAATCGGGATCGTGGCTCGCCCGTAATATCAATTGCGCGCTGGCTGGATAAGAATTCGAGGACACACGGATGTTGTTCGGACGCCAGAGAAACATGGTTCGGCGGACGTATCGGCCGAATGAAAACTTCCACCGCGACATTCGCCGCAAGGGCCTGGACCGCTCGGCGATGCTCGAATCCAAGACCCGGCGAAAACGCCGATCGCTGCTCGACCGGATTCTCGGCGCGATCTTCGGACGTTGAAGTACCATGACAGATTCGATCACCCCGATTCGCCTGGACCTCAAGCGCGACGAGAAGCTCGAAATCGAGTGGGAGGACGGGCGCGTCTGCGTTTACACCATCGGCTATCTGCGCTCGATGTGCCCCTGCGCCCAGTGCAAGATCGTGCGCGAAGGGGAAGGGAAGAAAAAAACGCTGCTGAAGATTCTGCCGGGTAACTACGCCGGCCCAGTGACGGCAGTTGACGCGGAAATGGTCGGCAACTACGCCATCCGCATCGACTGGTCCGACAAGCACGGCAGCGGAATTTATTCGTTCCAATACTTGCGGGAAATTTGTCCGTGAAATCGCGTGACCTGCCGGTGGTTGTATCCCCCGCTTCTGCGCCATTGTCATCCTGATCTGAGCTGGGGTGCTCCGAACGATCTTGCCATGGCGCGAAAGGCGAGCAAGATCCTTTAAGCAATTCCCGCGAGTTCTTATTTTTTGGACAAGAATTCCGGAGACGCACAGGCCGGACCAATTTCCCGATAGGGTCTGCGCGTCTCGCCGGTGTCCCGTTTTGGATTAAAACGCGGGCGAGACGCCGTGATACGCGAAATCCGCCGTGCACTTGGAGCGTTTTTCAGGTTGATCGAGCGGGCAATCGTCATCCTGAGGTACTCCGAAGGATCTTGCTCGCCTTCGCGAACCGGCTAGATCCTTCGGAGTACCTCAGGATGACGGTCGCGCGAACGCGCCACCAACCTAGGAAACTATAAGAATTCACACGCCCTGAAATACTGAAATATCACGTTAGCCGTTTGTTCTCTTACAACGCTCGCTTCCGCTTGCTAACGTAACCCACTCGTCGCCGCAATATTCTACTCAAGGAGGAGTAGTCATATGTCCACTCGCATCACTGCACCGGCCGGAGGCCGGCGGTTTTGGGTTACCGTTCTTTGCTTTGCCATCGCCAATCTGGCGATCTGGGTTTCCTTTATACAGTGGCAAAAAATTCACCGCCATCATTTATTGGAGATCACGCAGTTCACGCCCGGCGACGGCGCGCTGGTGCAGGATAGGCCGGTGCTTTGCTGGTCGTTCAATCTGGACGTGGCGGCTCCGGCCCAAAACAATCCGCCGCCGGGGCAGATATCGCCGGCCATTGCCGGCAAATGGGAATGGCCCGATGCGCGAACTTTGAAGTTTACGCCTGATGTGCCACTGCCGAAGGCGACGCCGATCACGGTTACGCTCAACGCCGATGCCCTGCACACGCCGGACGGCTTTCGGCTTGCCAAGCCTTATGTTGCATCGCTTCATACCGAGCCGTTGCAAGTGATGGAAGCCCGGCAGATTTCCTATGACGACGGCAATCATGTCATTTTGAAGTTGACGTTTAACGACAAGGTCTTACCGGCCGACGTGGTGAAACACCTGAGCCTTCGCGGCACCAGCGGAAAGCCGCTGCCGTTTCATGCCAACGGCCAAGCCGCGGGGCGCACCGTTCGCGTCATGACCGAAGCATTGCCGGCGGCGGAATTGAATGGCTTCGGCCATGAATTGTCCATCGACCTGCGCGTCGAAAAAGGACTGGCCGGTGAAGCCGGCCCGCTGGGGTTGGAAAATGATTTCGACCAGCGCGTGACCATCGCGTCCTACCTGGAAGCCACCGACGCCACGGCGCATTTCCCGGCCAGCGATGATGCCTTCGTGCAGATTCGCTTTAACAACAGCGTCGATGAGGACGCGATCCGGCAGGTATTGTCGCTGACGCCGGCCGTGCCCTACACGATCGCGATGGGAAGCAATGGCGTCGATCTTCACGGCCCCTTTCAGCCGGGCACGCGCTATGCGATTAAGATAGCCGCCCCGCCTGCCGGCGCGGCCGCCCGGCGAATGCCCCGGCCGACGACGCTGAGCGTTCTCGTGCCCGATCGAAATCCCGGGCTGTGGTTTGAAAGCCAGGTGGGGTATTTGAGCGCTGAGGGAAACCGCACGGTGATGGCGCATGCGGTCAACGTGACCAACCTTCGCGCCACCGTCACGCGCATCTATGACAACAACCTCGTCGCCTGGCGCAACCAGCGCAGCGGATATATGCGCAACGATATAGATTCCTACGCGCGGCCCGTTGCCGTGCGCGATTTTCATCTGCCAACGCGAAAAAATGAGAAGCAGGATATCCGCATCGCGCTGGATGATCTGCTTCCAGCCGGCGAAGCGCGGGACGGCGTTTATCGCATTTCGCTCTCGTCGATGCAGCCGGGTGCGCCGCTGCCGCGATGGTCGGAACAGGATGAGTCGGAGGATAACGACGGAGATGACTATGGCCGGTCTTACGGCGGCGCTTCCACCGTAGTGTCTCTGTCGGACATCGGGCTTAGCGCCAAGGAGGGAAAGGACGGGCTGATCGTCTGGGCCACGTCGCTGCGAACGGCCAAGCCGTTGCCGAACATTCATGCCCGGGTTTTCTCCAACAAGAATCAGTTGCTTGGCGAGGCGATGACCAACGCCAGCGGATTGGCGACCATCGTGATGGTTCCCGCCGCGCCGGGCGAGAAGGCGGCGGTGGTGATTGCCGACCAACCCGCCTCGGTTGAAGTGCGCGACGCGTTGCCCGAGCGCCAACCCGAAGCGCGCGGTGCGGCGGCGCATCAAGCCGCGGAAAAATCCGCCGCGCAGGGCCTGACCTGGCTCGATCTTCGCGAAGGCGCGGTTAACTTCGGCGACTCTGATATCGACGGTCGGGCGTTTTTGCGCCATGGATTTGAAGCATTCGTCTATACCGATCGCGGCGTTTATCGCCCGGGCGAAACCGTGCATTTGCGTGCCATCGTGCGCGGGCCGGATAATGCCACCCCGCCGCGTTTTCCGATCCGCTGGCAGATTCGCCGGCCCGACTTGCACGATTGGAAATCGCAGATGGGCGAGATCGACGCCGACGGCGCGACTTCGTTCGATTTACAGTTGCCGGCCGACCTTCCCAGCGGCCGCTGGACGGCCCACGTTGGCTTGCCGGGCGAAACGGGAAGCAGCGCGCGGTTTTTTGGAATGGTTGCATTCGATATCGAAGATTTCATGCCGCAGCGCATGAAGGTGAGCGTGGAGATTGGGACCAAGGGCGCAAAGGAAAATGCCAAAGCGCCCGAGCGAATTGCCCTGGGCGAAGATTCGATCACGGCCCGGGTGCAGGCGGACTATTTATTTGGCCGGCCAGTCAGCGAGCGCCCGGCGTCGCTGGTGGTTCGCGTCGATCCGATTCCGTTTCAACCCAAAGGCCTTGGCGAATGGACCTTTGGCGATGCCGCCAACACCGCCGAGCCGCTGGGGCATACGGTGCAGCTCGGCCGTCGGGCGGAATTGCCGATTGCCGAATTGGATGCCAAAGGGCAGGCGAAATGGGATGTGAATGTCATCGATCTGATTGAGAACGGCGAATTGCAAAATGAGGATGCTGACAAGCCGATGCTCGCCAGTGCGCGGCATCGTGGGTCGCATCGCAGGACGCGAAGCGCTGTTGCAGGCGCGGCCGGCGTTAGTGCGAATTCAGATTACACCGGCCCATGGCGGTTGACGATGACCGGCTCGGTGACCGAAACCGGCGGCCGGGCGATTACCGCCAGCCGGCAGATCGATCTCGATCGCACGCCCTATTACATCGGCCTTAAAGCGCGCGAAACGTCGCCTCGGCCGGGAGTGGCGGCCAACTATGACGTGCAGCTTGTCACCCCCGCCGGCGCGGTGGCGGCGACCAATGCCAAACTCGAATTCACGCTGATGCGCGAGACGTGGAATAATTCCTATACCTACGAAAATTCGCATTTCAGTTTTCACTCGACGCGTATTCTGGAAACAATCGGCAATGGGCCGAAAAACGTGGCCGTCACGCAGGGCCGCGGCGAAATTGCCATCGTGCCACCGGCGGGCGGTTCGTATGTGCTGATTGCCCGCGATACGAAAACCGGTTGCCTCACCAGCATCGGTTTTTACGCCGGCTATGGCATGTGGCAGGACAACATCAGCCGCCAGAACCCCGAGCGGCTCGACCTGGTCGTTCAGCCGATGCCGGCAACCACATTGCTGGACGGCGCGCTGCAGGCGATCGGCAACGGCGACATTGACGGCTTGCTGGCGCTGCCCGAGCGCATCACCGCCCTGCCGCCGCGCGATGGGAAACTGCACATCGGCCAGGCGGCGCAGGTGATCGTGCGCAGCCCATTTCCCGGAAAATTGTTATTGGCGGTGGAAACCGATGGCGTGATCAGCACGCAGGTGCTGGATATGCCGGAGAATCATATCGCCGTGCCGATTCAGTTAAGCGATGCGTGCCGGCCCAATGCGTACGTGACGGCGACGGTGATTCGGCCGATCGATCCGAACGCGAAGTGGGCCGTCCACCGCGCGATCGGCGTGCAGCGGATCGCCATCGACAACGGCGACCGGAAGCTGGGCATTCAACTGGCCACTCCAGCGGAAATCCGCCCGCAGGCGTCGCTCGGCGTGCAGGTTCGCGTGGTGGACTCAGCCGGAAACCCCGTGCCCAACGCCGCAGTGACCGTGGCGGCGGTGGATGAGGGAATTTGCCAGCTTACCGATTTTAAGACTCCCGACCCCTTTGCATTTTTCACGGCAAAGCGAGCGCTCGGCGTGCATTCATCCGACCTGTTCGGGCAACTGATGCCCGAAACGCCAGCGCCGGAAAAGCAAAGCGCCGTGGGCGGCGACGAGGACTCGGCGTTTGGCTTAAAGCGCGGCTCGCCCGTCAGCGCAAGGCGCGTGCGGCCGGTGGCGCTGGTGTCGAATGTTTTGCATACCGATGCTCAGGGCGTGGCCCATGCCGATTTTTCAACGCCGGAATTTAACGGCCAGCTTCGCGTGATGGCGGTGGCGTCGGCGGATAATCGGTTTGGGTCGATCGATGGGCCGGTGCTGGTGCGGTCGCCCCTGCTGGTGCAAAGCAGTTGGCCGCGTTTTGCGGCGCCGAGCGACCGGTTTGCTGTGCCATTGACGATATTCAACAATGGGAAAACCGGTGGCCAAGCCGAGATAACCATTGAGGTGGATGGCCCGCTGCAAATTACCGGCGATGCGAAGGCGCCGGGCGAAAAACCCACCGCGCATCTTTCCCTGCCTCCGATTTTGATCTCGGCCGGCGGGCAGGCAACGGCGGCATTTAATATTATCGCGCTGGACGAGATCGGCGTCGCCCACGCTCATCTCATCGCGAAGATGGGCGATGAAATGTATGAGGAGAACATCGAACTGCCGGTGCGGCCCGCCAGCCCCACCATTACCGATGGCGCATATCTTCTCGCCAAAACCAATGCACCGGCGAAAGTGGAAATTCCCGCCGGCTTCGTCGATGGAACAACCCGATATGAGCTTCGCGTTTCCGCCACACAGCAGCTTCAACTTCCCGAAGGACTCGATTACCTCGATCATTATCCATACGGCTGCCTCGAGCAGACCACCAGCACGCTTTTCCCGCTGGTTTATTTGAACGACGTCGGCGAGCAGATTGCGCCGGGGCTGTTCGATAAATCGCGCGTGACGGACAAGGTGCAGGTGGGCATGTCGCGCCTGCTCAGCATGCAAACCGCCGACGGCGGGCTGGCGATGTGGCCAGGCGAGCGACAGGATTGGGAATGGGGCAGCGTGTACGCGGCCCATTTCCTGGTTGAAGCGCAGGCTGCGGGGTATGAGGTTCCCGAAGAGCTGCGCGATCCGTTGCTGCTGTACGTGCGCGGGCTTTTGAATCAGCCGGAAAAGTCGAGTGCGACGATCGAGTTGCAATCGTACGCGGCATACGTGCTGGCCTTGGCGGGAAAGCCGCCCCGGCCGATCATGGATCGGCTGGGGGAAGTGTTAAAGACGGAGAACGCCGGTTCGGCGCGGTTTCATCTGGCGGCGGCGTGGCTTGCCGCCGGCCGGCGCGATCTGGCGGCGGGCTTAATCCCCAGCGACATTCCCGCGCCGCGCGCCAATCGCGATCTGAGCGGAAACGTCGGCTCGGCGATTCGCGACCGCGCGATTTTGATCAGCACGATGTTGGCCGTCTCGCCCGACGACCCGCGCATCGGCGGCCTGGTGCAGCAGCTTGCCGACAGTGGCCGCGCTCACCAATGGCGCAGCACGCAGGACACGGCGTTTGCCGTGATGGCGATCGGCCGCTATCTGCGCCACGCCAAGACGCAAGCGCCCTATGAAACCGCCGAGCTCCTGCTCGACGGAAAATCGATCGCCAGCGCTGAAGGTGGAAAGCCCCTGATTTGGAATGCGACGACGATTGACGACGCCGGTAATGGCCGGCCCGAAGGCGTTCGGCTTCCCCCGGCCGGCAGCAAGCTGGAAGTGCGCATCACCGGCCAGCCGACGGCGATTGCCCACGTCGCATGGCTGGAAACCGGCGTTAAAACCAAGCCGCCGGCATCGGCCGACAACGGCATGACTATTCGCCGCCGCTATCTCGACGAGCATGGCAAGCCGCTGGAAGCGATGCAGGTGCGCAGCGGCGATCTCGTGCAGGTGGAGTTGAAGATTCAAGCCGCCAGCGCGCTGGATAATCTGGTGATTGAAGATCTTCTGCCCGCCGGATTGGAAATCGAAAACCCGCGCCTGCTTGGAAACGCGGCCGGCGTTCCCGTCGCGCCGCACGCACGCGCGGCTCGCGTGAACGAAGACGGCGACAACGCACCGGCCTTCGCCTCCGTTCGTGCCGACATGCGCGACGACCGGCTGATTCTGGTCGGCCACCTGACGCAGGCCGGCACCGGAACATACCTCTACACCGCCCGCGCGGTGACGGCCGGCAAATACGTTCTGCCGCCGGTGAAGGGCGAATGCATGTACGATTCCGGCGTGAACAGCCTGAGCGGCGCGGGCACGTTTGAAGTTTTGCCGGCTGGCGCTTTGAAGGTGGCGCGGGCCGGGAATTGAGGCACTTGCCCCGCCCCATGCGTGAACCGCAAAGACGCAAGGGAAGACGGGGAAAAGACAAAAACGTCGGTCCACGAATTGACACGAATGGACACGAATGAAGAGAAGAAAAGGAACAGGAAATTGGAGGATGGGTCTTCACTCTCCAAAGTGTCCCGTATTTATTCGTATTCATTCGTGTCAATTCGTGGACAATTCCGGTGCTCTTCTCGCGTCGTTGTGTTTGTTGATCCTGACAACCGGAAATGAAACCAGCTTCTGAACCAGCATCGCAGACGCCAGCCCGCCGCTCGAAGCTCTCGAGATTGGTCCGGTCGAAATTCGCGCGCCGCACAGCTTTGGCGGCTTTGGCGATTCCGATTTTGGCGTGCCTGGGGTTTCTCGCCGCGGTGCGGTGGTGGCCTTACCCGGCGGGCATCGAAAATGCGCCTGCCGCCTCAACCTTGATCGAAGATCGCAACGGCGTGTCGCTGGCCGATCTTGTGGCGGCGGATCAGCAATGGCGGATCCCACTTCGACAGGACCAAATCAGCCCGCACCTGCTCGATGCGCTGGTGGCTGTCGAGGACAGCCGGTTTTATGAACATCATGGCGTCGATTGGCGCTCAGCGGCGATGGCGGCGTGGCTGGACGTGAAATCATTTCATATCCGGCGCGGCGCCAGCACGTTGACCATGCAGGTGCAGCGCCTGCGCGATCCGAGGCCGCGAACGTTCTTCAATAAATTCGAGCAGGCCGTGCGGGCGGCGCAGTTGGAAAAGCAGGAATCCAAGCAGCAAGTCCTCGTCGAATATGTGAATCGCGCGCCGTTTGGCGGGAATCTGGTTGGTGCCGGGGCGGCAAGCTGGCGCTACTTCGGCCGGCCGTGCGCGCAGCTGAGTCTTGCCGAAGCGGCGCTATTGGCCGGGCTTCCGCAATCGCCCAATCGCCTGCGGCCCGACCGCTTTCCCGACAAGGCGCTTGCCCGGCGGAATCATGTTCTGGATCGTATGCGCGACATGGGGATGATCGATGCGAAACAGCACGATGAAGCCTGCGCCGAGCCGATCGTGGCCGATTGGCGCGCCTTGCCGCAGGATCGGCCGCAATCTGCGGCGGCGGCCGATGGGGCGATGCCCACGTTATCGCGGCTGGCGACGGCTTACCCGGGAACGCGCCTGCGCTGCACCGTCGACGCCGGCATCCAGCGCCAGGTGTTTCTCGCCGCCAGCGATCATCTGGAAAAGTTGGAAAGCTCCGGCGTCAGCGCCGCCGCCGTCGTCGTCCTCGATACGCAGACCTCCGAGTGCCTGGCAGCGGTCAGCCTGTCGCGGGGGACGGCTCACGTGGACTTGACGCGCAGCGTGCGCTCGACGGGATCGACGCTGAAGCCATTCATTTACGCGACGGCGTTTGACATGGGAATCTGCACGCCTGACACGGTGCTGGAGGATTCGCCGGTCGCCTGGGCGGGTTATGAGCCGGCCGATTATGACCGCAAATTCCGCGGGAGCGTGACGGCGGCCGATGCCCTGGCCGAGAGCCGAAATATTCCCGCAATGCTGGTGCTGGCGCAGGTGGGGGTTGAGCCAGCCGTGGGCGTGATGGACGCGGCGGGGCTGAAGACGCTGGCGCGTTCGCCCGGTCGGTATGGATTGTCGCTGGCGATCGGTGGCGCGGAGGCCTCACCTATGGAATTGGCGCAGGGGTATGCGATGCTGGGACGCGGGGGCGTTGCGCGCGAGGTGAAGATGATTGCGGGAATGAATCGCGAAATCGCAAGCGACGCATTAGCCCTCACGGCAAACGCGGATTTCAGCGCGCCGCCGATGAGTCGCTTGCGATTTCGCGATTCGATGCTGGACACAGCAAGTTTCCCTGCGCAGGTTACGATCGCGGAAGCCACCAAGGACCTCGCGAGCGTGCAGAATCCCTCACCGCAACGATCCTGTCTCTCCGAAACCGCCTGCTGGCAAACCCTCTACGCCATCAGCAACCCCGATCGCACGAGTGCGATCTGCCCCGCCGCGATTAAAACCCATGTGGCGTGGAAAACCGGAACCAGCAACGGGCATCGCGACGCCTGGTGTGCGGCGGTCACCCGCCATCGGACGATTGTCGTATGGATGGGAAATGCCGGCGGGCAGGGTTCGCCGGTGCTGGTGGGCGCAGAGGCTGCCGCCCCATTGGCGCTGCGTCTGATCGCGAGCCTTGACACTGCGCCGGCCGATCCCTGGCCGGTGGTGAGCAGCCCGTCCCCTTTATCTGCGCCGCGCAGCCATCCGCTCGCCACGACGTCACTATCGCTCATTTCGCCAACCGCCGGCGAGCAATTCGTTTTGGATCGCGATATTTCGCTGGCCCAGCAGCGGGTCTTGCTGAAGGCGTCGTTGCGCGGAGACAAGCCCGGCAGTGGAACCGACTCGCGCACGCTCTGGTGGTTTGTCGATGCCCAACCGGCGGGTGTTTCCGACGCCGGTGCGCAGCTTTGGTGGGAACCGGTTCGCGGCAATCACGAGATACGGGTGATCGATGCCTACGGCCACGCCGCGGCGGCGAATATCGTCGTGAAATAATTATTCCGCGGTATGAGTTGGTGTAGGGTGGGCGTACTCGCCCACCAAGTCTGGCTCGCGGATTGAGCAACGGTGGGCGAGTACGCCCACCCTACAGATTTCATCGATTGGACGGTGTTCCGCGAAATCCAATATTGCGAAGTCCACACGAATTATTCGGCGGCATGGGCCAGCGCGAGACTACTCAGCCGCTCATCAAAAATGCGCGTGGCGGCGATGGCCTCGAACGGCTTGAGGCTTGGCCGCAGGTCGGGCGGATTCCACGGCGCGGCGGGGTTGATCGCTTCTTCCAACGCATCGGCCAGAGAATCGACGTTGAATGGATACAGGCATTGATCGCGAATGGGGACAGGAATCAGGTCGGGATAGATGCCGCGATCGGGCAGCACCGGCCTGCACCCGGCTTGCAAGCCGCGGATGACCTGCAGGTCGCACGCCGCCCCGGGGCGAACGCTCAGCACGACCCCGGCTTCCAGCAATCCCAACACATGGGCGAAATCATCGGTTTCGCTGACGGTTCGGCGTGCCCAATGATCGGAAAGATCTTCGATCGGCCCAACGGTGATCAGCCGAAATCTCTGGCCGCGCGAGGCCAGCTCGGCCAGGGCGGCGTTCAGCATGCGAAGCTGTCCGTCGCGGGTATCGACGAAAATCGCCCGCGGATCGCGCGGCGGCACGGTCATGGTCGAGCGAACATGGGGAACAAGATTGAGATCAATAGGCGGCGGCATCAGGTGCGCCTTGGCCGTCACGTCTGCCATCGGGTTGTGCGATGAGAGCTCGGGGTGCGAATCGACCAGTGCCGTGGCCGAGGCGAGGAACGAGCGCATGTGGAACGTGGAATTGAACCAGATTTCAGTGGCGGCGGTGGCGGTATTGAGGTTGACCAACTCCACGTCAACATCGCGCGATTGCATTGTCGTCGAACCGCGTTCTGAATCCCGAGCCGCCAGGGCGCTCATCGCGCCCGCGTGGGCAGCGAACGCAATTTCCTCGGCCGAGACGGATCGCCCCGCGCGACCGCGGCGCGCCTGAGGTGCCAGAAGCTGGTTTTCGTGGAAGTAGACCACCGACGGCTGCCGCGCCATCGCCGGTGCCAGGCGATACAGGCTCGCCAGGTTCATCGCCTCGCTGGTGAACAGAATATCGCTGCGACTCGACCAATGGCGCGAAAGCTGCTCGGCAAACCAGTTGGCGGCCACGGAAAGCCGCCTTTCCATCCGCCGGGGCGGGAGCTTCAGCAACGTCCAGCGATGGCGGCTGCAGCGGATGACTGTTTCTAGCATGTGCCGCCGGGCACCGCCAAAAAACGGCTCAAGGGCGAGAATGTCGAGTTGGGTGGACATTGCAGAAATCGTGGCAACAGCTGCCGCTTTCGCACTTTTCACATTGGTTGCGCGTTCTGTGCAACGGTCATCCTGAGAGCGTGTGAATTTTTAAGGTGGCACGGGCGGCCCATGCCACGCAAAAATTCACACGCACTGAGGTATTCGAAGGATCACCTCGTACGCAGCGCGAAACGAGCCGCGCACGAAAACTGCTGCCGCGGTAAGCAGAGCTCCCCGAAACCGCTTACTTCGGGAGTACCCTCCGTGCGCGGCTCATTTGTCTTGAGTGCCGCGATCTGGGCATATTCAGCGCGAGTTCCACCGACCCCGTCATCAGCTAATACGCTTTAACATGCCCAACAGTTTTTCTCAGCACCAAAGCAAAGCATCCCTTCGCGTTCTTCGATCCTTCGCTCCTTCGCGTCAAATCCTATTCCAAGGAAGCCAGACCATTAGAGCGTCGATCCGCCGCCGAGTTTCTCGAACAGGTAATTCTTCACCTTGTCCACCGAAATACGCTCCTGCTTCATCGAATCGCGCTCGCGCACGGTGACGGTCTGGTCCTGGGCGGTTTGGCCGTCAATGGTCAGGCAAAATGGCGTTCCCGCCTCGTCCTGCCTGCGATATCGTCGGCCAACGGCCCCCTTCTCATCGTAAAATACGTTGAAATTCTTCTGCAAATCCTTGTACAGGGACGTCGCCCGCTCGGGCATTCCGTCCTTCTTCACCAGCGGGAAAATGGCCGCCTTTACCGGGGCAAGCCGGGGGTGAAACCGCAGGACCGTCCGCGATTCACCCTCGACCATTTCCTCGGCATACGCCTCACATAAAAACGCCAAAACCGACCGCGTTGCGCCAGCCGACGGCTCGATCACGTGCGGCACAAACCGTTCCTTGGTTTCATCGTCGAAGTAGCTCAGGTCCTTGCCGCTGAACTGCATGTGCTGCTTGAGGTCGTAATCGCCACGATGGGCGATTCCTTCAAGCTCGCCCCATCCCCAGGGAAACTTGTATTCCACGTCGCTGGTTCCCACGGAATAGAACGCCAATTCCTCCTTGTCATGTTCGCGCAGACGAAGATTATCGCTTTTGAGGCCCAGATCCTTGTACCACTGGAACCGGGCATCGCGCCAGGTCGCATACCATTGCTGGCTCGTTTCCGGCTTGCAGAAAAACTCGATTTCCATCTGCTCAAATTCGCGCGAACGGAAGATAAACTGCTTCGGCGTGATCTCATTGCGGAAGCTCTTGCCCACCTGGGCAATGCCGAACGGCACTTTCATGCGCGATGAGTCGCAGACGTTTTTAAAATTGACGAAGATGCCCTGGGCCGTCTCCGGCCGCAGGTAAACCTGGGTGGCATTTTCCTCCACCGGGCCGACGAACGTCTTGAACATCAAATTGAATTTTCGCGCCTCGGTGAGCTGGCATTCGGAGAATTCACCCGGCTTTTTCGAGGGCTTTTTCGGGCACTGGCTCTCGGCAATCTGGTCCTGACGGAATCGCGCCTTGCAGGTTTTGCAGTCCACCAGCGGATCGGTGAAGTTCGACTCGTGGCCTGACGCCTGCCACACCGTGCGATGCATCAGGATGGCGGCATCAAGCCCAACGATGTCATCGCGGCTGGTGATGTTGTCGTGCCACCAGGCGTTTTTCACATTGCGCAGCAGTTCCACGCCAAGCGGGCCATAATCCCACGTGCCCTGCAATCCGCCATAGATTTCCGATCCGGGGAAGATGAATCCCCGGCGTTTGCAGAGCGAGACGAGTTTTTCCATTGCGGTTGCGTCAGCCATGGCCAGTCGCACGGGCATCTTGCCCGTGGCTCCTTTCAAGAATTTGGGCATGGGCAGGACGCCCATGCCAGTGCAAAAAAAAGCATTCGGCACCCGGCATCAGACACGCAAGACCGGCCGCTAAAATCGGCCGCTTGCGTGCAGGATGCCTGATGCCGAATGCCGGGAAGTCGCCCTCAGGACGACCGATCGATCTATCGGCGAAAATTTCGAGCCGCGTTCAGGCTTTCGCGGCGCTGGTACCGGCGCCGGTGCCCGCTTTGCGCATGGCGTTGAGCCGCTTGGCAAGCCGGCTGCGCTTGCGGGCGGCGGTGTTCTTGTGCAGCGATCCCTTGGCGACGGTCTTGTCGAGCCGCGAGGCCACGGCGCGAAGCTGGGTCTCGGCCTTGTTCAAATCGCCGCTGGCGGCGGCGGCGCTGAACGCCTTCAACTCGGTCTTAATGAGGTCCTTACGTGCGCGGTTTCGCGCCCGCAGCTTGATGTTCTGGCGTACGCGTTTCTTAGCCGATAGAGAATGAGCCACGTGAATCGTCTCCTGAGTCAGTCAAAATCCCGCCGAAAACTCGAAGCCAGTCGCTTCGCGCGGCAAGGGGTGAAAAGCATAGTCGGGATTGGGGAAATGTAAAGAGGGAGGGGTTGGGAATGACGAAATCCGAATGATGAACGCGAATGTCAGGTAGCCAGATTCAGGTGGCGCGTTTGCGCCGCTGTCATCCAGAGGCACCCCGAAGGATCCAGGCGAAATGCGCTCGCGAAGGCGCGATGGCGCGAAGACAAACGCGAAGATCAATGCCGGGCGATTTGCGGCGATTACGTAATACTTGAAAGCGTCCTTCGCGTCTGTCTTCGCGACATCGCGCCTTCGCGAGCGCATTTGGTTGCGGCCCCAGGCCGCGCTGAGGAGTACCTCGGGATGACGATCGTCCGCGCGATCAACCTTGAAACACGCGTTAGAACCATCCATGTCTTCCGCGGACGATTCCGAAGAAGCCGAACCCGCCGTCGCTTTCGCCGCTGAAATTCCCGAAGCTGCTGCCGAAATCACCGCCGCCGTTTTGAGGCACCGTCGTGGGATTCCCGTTTTGATCGGCGGCGAAGGTCAGGTTTACGGTGTAGGTTTTGCCGCTGGTGCTGCCGGTCTTTGAGGCCTGAAGTGTGACGCTATAGATGGTGGTGCCGTTGGCTTCGTCGTAGACCTGCACGTTTTGCGTGGTGGCGATGGTGCCGGCAACGCCGTCGGCGGTGGCGAGGGTCTGGATTTCGGTCTGCGTGGGGGCCGGGATCGTCGAAAACTGTGCCGTGGTATGGCTGGGAAGCTTGGTGAGTTGGCCGCTGGCGTTGACGGTGACAGTCGTCGTGGTTCCGCTGGTGGTGTAAGTGGTGGAATAAGTCGTCACGCCATTGAGCGTGCGGACGTGTACCGTTTGCGTTGAGGTAGCGGCGAGCGCAGTTGCGCCGGTTGGCATATTGGTGTTCAGGCCGTCCTGGATGGTCGTTGAGAAGACGCTGAAGGGAAGCGACTGAGTGCCGACCGGATTGCCATTGGAATCGATGGTGATGGATCGTCCGCCGTGACCGTTGCCGGAGGAATTGGTCAGGCGAACGGTATAGGTGGATACGGTGCTGCCGGCGGGCGCGCTGACCTGCACGGCCGTCGTTGACGTCGGGGCGGTAAGGCTCAGGGCGGTGGCAATGGCGGTAAATTCATTGGTGACGGCGGTGTCGGTGATATCACCAAATGTCGGGGCCGTGTGGGTGGGAGCGGTGACTGGGCTGCCCGTCGCATCGACGGTGAGGGCGGAAAATGTACCGGTGCCGATGAGGTCGATGGTATAGGTTTCCTCGCCATTTCGATTGCCGAGCTGGACGGTTTGGGTGGCCGTCGGGGCGGTGAGATTATCGGCGGTGGCGAGGTTGTCCAGCCCGGTTTGGACGGCAGTCGGCGCCTGGCTGAATTCAATGGAACTCACGTTCCCGCCAAACCCTCCGCCGCCGAAGCCCCCGCCGTCGTGGCCATGTCCGCCGAAACCGAAACCAAATCCAAAGCCGTGCAGCAAGCGACGGTTTTCCAGTGGCTCCATCCAGGCTCGGGAGATTTTCGCTTGTACGGAATTCGTTGGGGTCTTGCGCGATTGATTCTTCGACATGGACCGTCTCCAAAGTTGGTTCGGCACTCCGTGCATTTCGGCGGAATCTGCGCGAGCACCACCCGCCGTATCCTAACATAGTTCCCGCGATTGGGGGATTTCTTCCGTCTGCCAAGCGAGCGAATTGATAAATCGCGTCTGGACAGAGGTGGCGACTAAAGTCACCGCCCCGGCTTTTGCGTGGCGCGATTTATCAACATCCTGGTCAGTCACCGTGGTTTAGGCCAGCTTTTCCATCGCCCGGCGAAGGTTCTCCCGCGCCGGCGCTTCATATCGGTCATGAAAGAACTCCGTCGCATAAATTCGCTGTCGATCGAGAAACTTTCGCAGAACCGCCGCCCGCCCCTTGCGGAAATCCGCCTCCGGCACATGGGCATATTCCTCGCGAATAGCCGATTCATAGGCGGTAAATTCCGATTCCGGCTTTCCCAGAATCGACAGGTCGATATCCACGATCAGCTTCTCGTCGCCGGTGACTGGCGGCCCATCGTGCCGGGTGGCGAGAATCATCGCATGCACCGCATCGATCCGTGGTTGCAGCAGCCGGGCATTTTTCATGGCCGTCATCGCAAGCTCGGCTGATTTTTCCTCATTGTCCTTGCGCGCCGGATCGTAAACCATATCGTGATACCAAAGCGCCAGTTCAAGTGCCGGCGCATCGGCGGCAAGATGCCGGGCGGCGTCCAATTCTCTCAGGCACGCGCGAAGATGATGTAAATCATGATAGTGCCGCGAAGAGCCTGTATAGGCATTTATCAACGGCGTGACATCCGGCACGCGCAGCACGCCCATCGCCATCCAAAGCCCCGCCCAGCGCGGCAGCAAATCTTCCTGCCGATCCGAAACCGTCATCTTCTGAACCTGAGGCATGGGTCACCTTTCAGCCGACGCGCCTGGCGAACAATTCACACACCGGCGCGGGAACATATTTCGGCAGAATTTTCTGCCACCCCGCCGGCCCGACCAACCCTTTGACGAAACTCGAACTCACCTCCACCAACTCTCGCGGCGGAATCAAAAACACCGTCTGCACGCGGGCATCAAATTCCGCGTTCACATAGCGCATCCCGCGCTCATAGCCGTAGTCCTGTTCGTTACGGACGCCGCGAAGAATGAAGTCGGCCTTCACCTGCTCGGCATAGTGAACGAGGTAAAGATTTTCAAAGCTCGCGACCGTCACGTTGGGAAACCGCGCTGTCGTCTGCCGAAGCACGGCCATGCGCTCTTCGAGCGAGAAGAAGTATTTCTTCTCGGGATTAATGCCGATGGCAACGACAAGCTCATCAAATAGGCGGCTTCCCTGCTCGATCATCCAGAGATGGCCGAAGGTAATCGGATCGAAGCTCCCGGCGTAAACGCAGCGAGGCATGGCGGAAATCATCCGCTGGTTACGATGAGAGGTCAATCACAAACCTGGCCCGCTGGGTCGGGGCGTGCGGGATTTTTCGGGACATGGACGAAAACTGATGGGGCAGGCGTTCTTGCGTGCCTCGAATCGATTCGTTTCGAATCCGCTCGGCGTTCCAATTTTGCGCGCCGCCAGACGGAGCATCTCCCACACTGATTGACAACGGCTCGCCGTTTTTGCCCCGCGCCCCATTGCGCATCATTCTGCGCCCCATAATGGTGCGCAACATCGAAATTCGGCGAATTTCGAGGGGTCGAAGAAGGCCCGTCGGCTGGTCAGCACGGGTCACGAACGTGCAAAAGGGAATAACCTCTCATCTGCGGTGGCTTGGCACCGTGCATCGCGCCATCGCGCGGGCAGCCTGACAAGTACGTTAAGGGCATTCGTAGCATGACTGTCTTTTCCCAGAATAAGCGTTTCATCAAACCATATCCCTCCACTATATGTGCAAAAAGTTGACATTTTTGACGATAAGTCGAGCCTCGGCGTAACGTTATAGCCGCCACCCCATGCCTTCTGGCGCAACCCGATATTTTACAAATGGTTAGGAGATGGCGGATTTGTAAAATCCGGAAAAATGTTCGAGAAAACGGGCAAAATGCAGAAATTTTTCGCGGCTAACTCGCGGTATTCCCGAACGTTATCAAGCGGCCAGAAAAATTCTTCCGGATTCTCTTTCAGGCCGATCGAATGTCAATCGGTTTTCGAGCGTTCTTCAGTTTTCTGACATGCCGTCATACATTCTTCACCTGCTTGGGCGCGTGTGATTTTTCGAAGATGCACGCCCCCGAGAAATCGCGCACGCCCCCCGAGTCGGGACGTTGCTATAATCGCTGGCATGAGGCACTCTGATCGCGCGCCGCTGCACGCATCTTTGTTGGGGAATATTGTTCTTTTGATTGCCGTGGCCCCGGCACCGGCCAACCCCGTGGAGCCTGCAGTCGGAAACAAAGTTGATTTCGCGGCGCTGGTCAAGGCCTATCGCGATCTTGGCCTGCCGATTCCGCCGGCCGATGCGCCGCTGATCCGGTTCGCGCAGAACTATGATTCCAATCGCGATGAACCTGACAAGATATTCCAACTCGCTTTTCAGTTGCCCGCAAAGCCGGGCGATAAGTCGGTTTCCCTCCTGATAGGCACGGAAAAAGTGGCGGTTCCCATCGGCGACAAACGGGTCGCGCCCATCAAACCCGAGGCGGTAAATGTCGCCGATGTCGAGCCGGCGCTATGGTGCGCGTTTTCAGTGAATGCCGGATTGGCAACCGCCATTCAATGCAAAATCCGCGGGTGGGATTCGCTGGCCGATGCGCTGTTGCAAAAAAGCGTGGCCGTCACATCGCTGCCGGGACTTTCGATTTACAACAAGGATGACGATGTGCCGCTGCCCCCGATGGAGGCGCTGGGCTACGTTGCCTGGGCGCATTATGGGAATCAACTGGCAACGCCGGGCGCCGATCGCGCGACCATCGCCAGGCAAATCCGCATCCTGCTGGCGCGCTGGCCATCGCTCAAGACGGACGACGCGTCGGCCATACTTGCATCGCTCGACGCTTCCCTCGTACCCAGCCATGCCAAGCCCGGCAGCATCGACGCCATGATCGACGATCTCCTGGAAATCAATACCGATCCGATGCGGGTTGATTGCGGCGAAGCGTATGTGCCCGACGCCCGCGATAAGCTTCTGCTGCGCGGGTTCGAAGCCGTGCCGGCCCTCATTGCTCATATCGATGACGATCGGCTCACGAGCGGCGTCGAATATGGCCGCGGCAACATTCCCAACCTCAACAGCCGCGTCAGCAACTTTGTCTGCGACCTGCTCGAGCAGCTTGCCGGCCCGGACGACATCGGGAAGCATTGGCTCGATCCGGAACGCGGCCGGGTTGCCGACAAGGCCGCCGTCCTGGCCTGGTGGCAAAAGGCCAGCGCGATGGGCGAGGAAGCGTATGCGGTGGCCAATGTTCTTCCACCGGCCGCCAGGAACGTCTCCGGGCCGAATCAGGCAATGCTGGACCTCATCACCAGAAGATATCCAAAGCATCTGATCGGCTTGTACAAGATCGTGCTGGACAATCGGCCGGATCTGTCCAGCGGCGAGCTGGCCGATGCGATCGCCAAAAGCTCATTGGAGCGCGACGAGAAGCTTCCCATTCTGCTCCGCGCCGCCGCCGACAAGAACCTGGAACGCCGGGAATGGGCGCTGAATGCCCTCGGCGATCTCGATCCGGAATCATTCGTGAAGCTGTACATGAAGACGCTGGACGAACTTCCCCATACGCCTCGCGAGCCTTATTGGCGTTGTCCGGAATCCCGATTTGGCGGGCTCGCGACGCTGACTGCCGATCCCCGCGCGTGGGATGCCTTGAAACGCAACGCCGCTCGCGTGGACATCGGCCTTCGCATGCAACTGCTCGTGCCTCTCACGTATGGTTGTTGCTGCCCGAACAAGCATCCGCGAGAATCGATGGAACTGCTCGCCGCCTTTCTCGATGACGGCGAAATTCGCGATATCGCCAGGAACGCCGTTCGCTACCAAGGCCCGGTGGCATTCGAGGAATATCCAAAGCTGTCCATGCGCGATTTCGCCGCGATGTGCATCGCATCGCTGTTAAAGACAAAGCTGAACGCGGTGCCCAGCAAGAAATGGAAAGCGGAGGATTGGTCAGCCTATCGCAAAGAGGTAGCCGCGGCGATGAAGAGGGAATTGCAATAGCGCGTTGCTTGGCATTAGGCTCTGCCCGAAAACAGCGAAGGCAGTTTTGCGATAAACTCCTAATCCTAAGTTCGTTGCATAACACGCCGGTTCTGAGGTACTCCGAAGAGCCGGGTCTTTCGCGGCAAAACCCGGCTCTTCGGAGTACCTCAGAACCGGCGTCAAGCGGTCAGACTTGCGAAGCTATCAAGAAGAATTGCACAGGTTATTTTCGGGCGCAGCCTAATCCAGCTTCTCCGCCTCCAGCCCAATATTCTTCTCCCCCGCGGCTTTCTTTTCCGCGTATTTCTTCACCCACGTCTCAAAGCTCTTCCCGGCAGCGGTGTCGCGGCCGGTGAATTCGACGCGAGCGACATCCGCATACGATACTGAAATCTTGCGGTCTTCGTTTTTCGGGAAGAGTCGGACGGCGCAGTCGGCCAGCGTCTTGCCGTCGCTTTTGCGGTCGAAGATGTACCCTTCGATGCTGCTGCCGTCTTTCAGCGTCAGCGTCACGTCGCCGCGATAGTCGAAGGCTTTTTCAAAAGCAGCGCGAATCTCGTCGTCGCTTGCCAGGGATGGAATCCAACCCTCGAGATTCTCATGCACAACGCCAATGCCATTGCTGGCGGCTTGCTCGGCGTCAAACGGATGGGCTTTGGTTTGCTGTGGCATATCAGTGGCACGGGCATCCTGCCCGTGTTCGAATTCTCATTACCGGTTAGTCGATCGAAAAATCAATTAGAGCGCGATCAGGCGCGTTCCTGAAAATAACCTAAACAAT
>DASRRM010000214.1:0-24194 GCA_035695715.1 Tepidisphaeraceae bacterium | reverse complement strand
GGTTCGATGAATTCCCATTGCGCATCCGTAACTTGATGGCGTCGCATCCGTGCTGTTCTCCTATTTGGTGTCAATTCCTTCCCTGGAATTAAACCAATTATAGGCGCAGCAAGAAGTTAAGTTTTCAGACAGAGCCTAGTGAACGAGGTAAAGAAATGCGAGGTAGTTCGCCGGTGTCGCACGCTTCGTTTTCATCCTCTGCATCCTTCTTTTTGTCTTTGAACTCTAGCGTCGCGCTGCCGAGCCGCACGGCGACATACTCGAGTTCCCGCTCGCAACCGATTGGCGCGACGAGCATTACGTTGCGGATCATCGCGTCCGCATGGTCATGGCCAATCGAAGGAAGCGGAACGTAGCTGATCTGCCGGTGCGGCTCGCGCGGTGGATCATTCCTTCCGCGGACGAATCGGCTGACCCAGTCTGTCTCGTGAATCCAAGGAGGTGCGTTGCGCCCCTCATCCATGCACTTGATCGCAGAATGCCGCACGGTCGCCGCGATGTGTGCGAGTAGGGGTTGGGGATAACGCGTCGGCTCGCCGTCATCGTCGAGAAGCCTGAATATAATGCGCGGACGTCCCACCGGTCGCTCGGTACTGGTATAGAGCACGCGGTCGAATACTTTGGGTTTATCCACTGTCTTGAGCGGCTTGCCGTGCTCGATGCGGTTGACGAATGTGCTGTGGCAATGCCGCAGGTCGCACAGCGTACATTTGCCGAGATCGTCGTCGTATGTCGGCGTGCGGAGCGTGTCGCGGAATGAGCCGGCGTTCTTCTTCGGGTACCAGCGTACGCCCTTCAGCGCTCCAATCTCTGTCACCGTGGCCGTGCATGCACTGGCAAATGCCATGTCGATGCCCCAGCCGAGCGCGGTCAAGCTCCGCGCGGCGTCACGAATTCGATCGACATCCGCTTTCGGATCAGTGCCGATGTCCCACACATAATACACTTCCGGCTTCTGATCCGGTTCGAGCAGAAAAAGAGTTGGTATCGTCGGCTTGGATGTTAGTCGCTCCTGCCGATCGAGCTTCTTGTCGCCATCATTGTTGGGAACAAAACGCATGATTGCCTGACCGGTCCTGGATTTGGGCGCGATGATAATCGGCGGATGAGCGACCGTGTGTTTCTGCAACCAACCGAGCGCGTTGCCAATCGGCGTGAAGTTTGCATTCGACGGAATATCCTCGCCGACTACAAGTTCGCCGCGGCGCGCCACGCCCGCAACCAGTGCCTGAAACAACCGGAACGGCGAAGGCGGCCACTCCGGCGGTCCGCCGCGATCGAGCAGGCCATGGTAGCGGTCGTCGAGAAAGTGGACTGTTAGCAGAAGGTGGCTCATTCGGGCTCCTTGTTGTCATCCGACGCCGACTCATTCGCTGGCGCTTCTGCCTTCTTTGTGTTCTTGAACTGCTTGATTTGGGCTTCGATTTCCTTCAAAGCGACATGCGAATCATCATGCGATGTCGCCTTTGTCGTCAATTCCTTAGCAAGCTGACGAGCATCCTCGTCAACGCTCGCGTTCTCTGACATCGCTTTGAGCGCATCGGCGAGTGGCTTCAAGGCGTCCACATTTCTGGTACGCGGTTCCTTCTTTCCCGGAGCCTTGCCAATGGCCGTTTTCGCGGCTTTGACTGCATCGGACACTAGCTTGAACGGGTCCTTCCCCTGTTCGGCAAAAGCCTTCAGGGTCGATTCGGTAATGGGTCCGAGCGCGCGTACTTTGTCGCGATCGGCTGTTGACATTGAAAGGAACCGTTCGGCGACACCCGACTCGAAATTGCCGTGCCTATCCTTCCTGTCGAAGCCATTACCGAAAAACCTCTTCGCTGCCTGTTCGGCGAAGCTCTCGATCGTCGAAGAATCAACGGCCCCGTCTGCCTCGGGGAGCGTCTTGGCGCCCTTACGATTGTCTTGGACAAGTTTCGTTGCGGCGCGCCCCTTCGTTTGGAGGTTGCACCCTTCCCGAAGGTTTAGGTTCGGACGGGAGTATGCCGCGAGAAGGGACAAGCCGAGGATATATTCTTGAAGCAGTTTAGTTTGCTGTTCGGACGACTGTTTTTGCTTTGCGTGAGCTTCTTCCTTCTCCTTGTCTGTGGCGTTCTCCGAAAGCGCCGCCTTCTCGCCTCCGGCTCGCAGTTGACGAATAGCGGCCAGGTTGATGTTCACTGTTCGGCACAATTTACTGGCGGCGGTCAGAGTGACACCGCCAACCGTTTGAGTGCTCAATGCGTGCTTCATGCCCTCCTGTGACAAGTTATTCTTGTCATCCTCGCCGACACTGATGTCTTCATCAATCACTCCCAGTGCCGTATAGTCGGCGGCTGGCGTGTATTGAGCGGAGCGAGTTCGTTCCAGAACATTGGTTGCTCGAATGTGAGCCTTAATGAGTCGTTGGAGCTTCGCTTGTGAAGATCGTGAATCCCAAGCCCCAAACACAATCGTGGTTGGCGCCAGCTTCGCAAGCTCAAAGAGGTCGCCCGATTTTGCGGCAAACCATGCCTTGTGGAATTCCGCGGCAAATTCGGACATTCGTATTACCGCATCAGCAGCGCGGTGACCGGCATCCAAAAGATTGACCGTCTGCGTGCCGACTTTGATCGTGATCTGCGGAACGAGTTTGCCATCCTTAATCGTCTTAAATTGCGGCTCGATCCGGTTGGACTGTGATTGAATGCTGTCGATCTCGCAGATGTTCGTGCCGTCCGAGAAACGGTCAATCTGATAGCCAGGCTTCTGGTTGTCCTTCCGCTCATCCTTGTCGCGTTTCGTGTCAGGGGGAAGCTCGATCGAGACACGGTATTCGCCATGTTCGAATCGTTGGACACGACCTTTGAACGTGGTGAGCGGATAGGTCGGTGGGAAGATGATCTTATCATCTTCGTCATCCGGCGCGAGTTCCTGTTTAACGATGAGCGCGATTGGCCCATCAGGATCAAGAAGGCTCGTGAATGACGAGTGATCAGTTGGTTGGGACATTGACAGAATCTCCTTTCATGGATCGTGCCTTACCGATCGCAGAATACTGTCCGCGATTGATTATTTCGAAGCGATAACGTGTGCCAGAATGCGGGATGCCACCGCAAGCAAATGCGGCTGCAATTGCAGGTGAAGCCGCATTGTTCCAGAGTTGATATTGAAAAATCCCATCGTCAATGACAGGCCTGATTCGTTGAAGTCCAACTGCGGCAAGGAGTTCGGTGGCTGGTGATGACTCAACAGCCATCCCTTGGTCATTCGGGGAGAATCCAACATCTTGAGCATTCCAAGCCGCCGTCGAATCGAAACCAAATCTACCTGTCAAGGGGCGGGTTTGACGAAACAGATTGAGCAACTGCGAGTCTTTGCAAGCATGGGTCTTTGTGGTCTCATCACCGGCGATCAGAACCCGAAGTTCGTCCCGTAGTTGGAGCCAGATTGGAAGTGACTTCTGGTTTCCCGACCACATATTCCACGGCGGTGCGGCGACCGCCTGTACCGAGCCGGATTTTGTGATGACCTTCGTCCAGAAATCGAGCACGAAGCGGTCGGTTGTGTCTGCATCGAAAGTGAGCGCCAGCGGCGCAACGATCGGCTTTACCGGCAATGTTTCGCACACAAACGAAAGTGCTTGCGGCGGATCAAGAATCAAGTATGTCAACAGCGTTCGCAGGTTCCCATCGAAACGAACACAGAAGTGATCCGCAGCAAACCACGCCTCCGCCCCCGGCCAAAGCCGGTCGGCGAGTTCGAGCAATCCGCAGCACGCGAAGAACTGGCCGGGGTTAGCCAGATCGACGGGTATGGTTATGTTGGGTTGGGGATTGCTCATGCCTCATCCTCCGTTTCGTCTTCCTCACCCGTGCTGCCTGCCTGAGCGCTGGCGATCGCGTCGGCGCATCGCAGCAGGTTTTCCAGCCACGCAAGACGCCACCAGCCGTAATCCTTCTGCAGCTGTGCGAATCGGCGGATCGATTCGGTGTGGAGTTCATCCTGTTCGGCCTCGAAGTCCCTGTAAATCGATGCGGGAAAGTGGGGACGCGCTCCGCCGTGATGCGCGGCAATCAGGTGAAGCGCGAGGCCGCGTGCGGCTTCATCGGGCGGCAACCGGCAGGCAATGGTCGGCTGGCACCGATCCGGAAACCGGACGCGGAGCAGGGATCCTAATTCGTGGCGGTAGTGATTGAGCAACCTGGGATCGCGCGTGCGGGCCATCTTCCCGAGCCATTGGCCGGGCTCGACCGATCCGTACGCGAAGGTCTGCCAAACTGCGGCCTTCTTACCCTCGTCGTGCCATTTGGCGGCGAAGACGAGAGCGTCGAGGATCGCGCCTGAGAGTCCGAGCGCGCTGGCAATCCGGCCGGCTTCGATTTCCACCGCACGGACGTGATCGACGAGCGGTTGATTGACCGGCTTCTTCTTGTCCGGCGTCGGGCTAAGACAGACCATCGATTGGACGCTATCGCCTTCTTCGTTGAATCTGATGGGTTGTACGAGCCGGATGCGAAAGGTTGCGTCGGTGAGAACTTTGAAAAGTTGGGAAGTATTTGCGTAATGCGGCATGAAGTGGAGATCGCTCGGAATCGGCACGCCGTTGGGGAGCGGATGCGGTTTCCAACTCCCGTCGTGGCGCTCGATGAGGATGCGCAGGCGATGACGCGCACCTTCCGTCTGCTCGTAATCGGGATGGTCGGCAAGGTCGAGAGGTTCAAGAAGCCGATCATCGGGCTTGCGTACCTTGGGGATCGAGTCGGCGTCGAGCATCCCGGCGCCGTTCAACCCGCCGAACGTCGCGGGAAGGATCAGTGTCGATTCTGCATATAGGATGCTCGGGTCAACGGCGAGCCGCTCCAGGGAGCGACATTCGATTTCCCCACGTGGTAACCTGACCGCAATGCGAGTCTTTATAAGATCGTCTGGGCGACCCTTAAGTTTGGGAATCTGCTTGAGAAATTCGAGCAGGCGGCCGGTGTTGACGGTGAGGGATTCGTGCGGCCGGATGCGATGTTTTGCGAAGATAAATTGAAATGCCTTTCGCGGATCGGGATCGTGCTGCAACAACTCGATTTCCGCCCGCCAGGCGATCGTGGTCTGAGCCTGTTCGTCATCAACACCACGCAGCCAGGGCGCGACATCCGGCCGACCGGGCATCCGCTCGGTAATGCTGGTCATGCTCCATGCGTCGAGCAGGATGTCGGTGAGGTCAACCATGGTCGGCTCGGGCGTAGACGCAGCTTTTAGTTCTTCGGGTGCGAGCGATTTCTTGAACGCGGCAAGTGCCTTGGGGCTGACATCTTCGATTTTGGCCAGCAGTTCGGTTGCTTTGATGCACGCTTTTTCGAAGTCCGTCTTGTCGGCAGGCTCTTTCTGCCGGATGAGAATAACGACCGCGTCCCCATTGCCACGCCGATTCACTCGGCCAAGGCGCTGAATCCACGAATCGATCGTCGCGGCGTCGCCGACGAGATGATCGCCATTGAGGTCAAAGCCAACTTCGCCAGCGCTGGTAGAGATGAGGAAAACCGGATGCTGGTTCGCGTCGAGATTGGGATTCTCGGCGCCGTCAAGGAATCGTTTGAGAACTGGCTTTGCTAGCAGTTCGTCGCGCTCCAGTCCCCGCATCGTACCGGTGAGGACTTCGACGGAATTGACGTAAGGCCCGGGCCTGCTTTTTGTCGATTGGCGTTTGCGAATTGCTTCTGCAATCTTGGTCGCATCGTCGGGCTTGCGAACAAAAACAACGATGCGCTTGCCCTTCAACTCGGCATTGTTCGCCAAGGTGATCGCCGCATCGGCAATCGTATCATGGAATTTCATTGGATCGACATCGGGCGCAATTGATAGTTTCTTTTTCGCGTTGAATCGTCCGTTGATGATGGAATCTTTTGCGTCGTTACCGGCCAGATTGCCGTTTTCATCAAACTCCAACGTGAACGCCGGTCTTTCATCGCTTACGCCTCCGCTAGTCGCCGACATGCGGATAACGCGCATCGGTTTACCATGGGTCTTTTGGAATCCGTAAATGGACGTGATGAGCTTTGCGAATGGCTTGGACAAATGCGCTTCGTCGAGAACGAGGAGTGAGTCCTGCCCGAGTAGCCCGGCATGAAGGGGTTTGGTTTTGAAGCCGGAACGATAGCCGGAGAAGAGCAACGCCGAGCCGATTAGATCGACCGTGCCGATGATGATCGCTGGCCGGGAGGGATCGCGCGACCACCCGCGGTTGTCGGCGAGTTGGCCGCGCAACGTCGATATCGCAGGCGGATCGCCCGCGAAAATCTTGGTTTTCTTCCAATTGCATGCGAGCGCTTCGGCCAAGTCGGTTGCCTGATCTACCACGGTTCGGCGATCGACGACGTATATCAGTCGAGTTGGGATCTTGTCGCGATGAAACGCGCGGGCGATGAGCCAAATCGCCATCACCATGGTCTTACCCAGGCCGGTCGGAAGATCGATGACGCCTGGAAGATTCTGCGAGCCCTTTTGAAATTCGCAGTAAAGGCGTTTCTGCCACGACAGCGGCTCATTCCCCGTCAGCGCTTTGAAAACGGCTTCAAATTTTTGCGTTTCTTCTGGCATAGCCCTTCCCAAAAATGACTTTTCTCAGTCTTTGCGCCCGAATTCCGCCCACCGCCTCGCCAGCAGCCGTTCCAGATGATGCTCCGCGATCGGCTTTCCCTTGTGGCTGGCGATTTTGGCGTCGCGAGCGGTTCGCAGGAGGCACCATCGCCAGGCGCGGTTGGCGGGTAGGCCGGTCGGCAAGCGGTGCCGGGCCGGCGTCCATGCCGGTCGGTGTGAATCAGTCACGTGCAGAGGTGTAACAAGCCCCCATGACAACCCTATGTCAGCGGTCCCAACAATAATTCTTTCGCCAGCTTACAGAGTACCCGGCCAAATACCAAACATTTTTTATTCCTGCGACAGGAATTGCGTAGGGAAGTGGTGGTTACGCATTTTATCAATATATTGCTATGCGCACGACCCAATGAAACCGTGCAAAACCGTGCGCAATCGTGCGCTGCACCCTCTGGCGGGGTCAAAAACGGGGGTGGTGGCGGCTTTGCGCATGCAGACCGTGCGCGCTGTCGGCGGGGGCCGGGCGGGGATTTTGAATCCCGCCGGCGTTACGTCGGCTTTCCATATTGCCCCGCCGCCGTGGCGTGGAGGTGTTGGATGCGGGTGGCTAATTCCGGCGGGTTCATCACGCGGCAATGGGGACCGTAGGAGGCGATCCACCAAATGATTTCTTCCAGGCCGTCGACGCGGAAGGTCATGTTTACCGAGCCGTCGGGGAGCCAGGTGACGGTTTGGCTGTCGTGCCAGTGCGTGTCGGCGACGGTTTCGGCACAGGTGGGGTCGAAATGAAGGGCGATGTCGTGGAGGGTGCCGGTGGGCATCATTCGCCAGGCTTTGCCGAAGTGGGTGGCGAGGGAGAAGTCATCGGGGATGAAATAGGGTTTGTCGGTCGGGTGGCAGCGGGTGAAGCGGCAGAGTTTCAGGGTGCGGATTTCGTTGTGGGCGTGGTGATGGCCGACGACGTACCAGGCGCGTTGGCCGAAGTAGAGGGCGTAGGGGTCGAAACGGAAGATGGCCGCGTCGTCGTTATCCGGCGAGCGGCGATTGGGGGATTCGTATTGGCACTGCAAGGCGCGGCGAGTTGCGATCGCCTGGCGCATTTTTTCGTGCACGTCGGCGGTTGGCTCATTGGCCGATCGGGCCAGCGAGATGGTCAACCTGGGAATCAGTTCGTTGATCCATTCGCCGAACTGGCGCGGAAGGACGGCTCGGATTTTTTCAGCGCCGCGGGCGGCTTGTGCCAGGTGGGGGATTTGCTCGTTGGCGGCGACGTGATTCGCCAGAAGCAACAAAGCCATGGCTTCGTCGAGCGCCAGATCGATGGGGCGAAGGAAGAAATCGCGGCGGATGGTGTAACCGCCGGTGTCTTCGTCAAAGGAAACTGGAACAGTCGCTCCCTGCAGGATATCGATATCGCGATAGATCGTTCGTTCGTGGACGCCATGGATTTCGGCCAGCCGTTTGGCATTGAGGTTGGGGTTTCCCTGGATTTGAACGATAAGGCGGAAAAGCCGATAAACGTGGGATGTGTAATCCATGAATTGCCCCGCGGGATTAGGCTCTGTCTGAGAACCGCGCGGGGGTTATAACGCACCGTGGGGCGTTCACCAAATTCCGCCAAAGCCGGTAGTGGGGTCAGTTTGAATTGATCGTGGCATACAGGAGCACGGCATAAATGCCTGCGGCAACTTCAACCGGCAACTTCAACCGGTCATGCGTTTCACGCGGGTTTGGCCTTCGACGAGGGTGAAGCGGTAGCCGTGGGGGAAGGCGTCGGCGAAGGATTCCTGGTGGGAGACGAGGATGATGCGTTTCATGATGCGCTGAAGCTGGGTGAGTTCCTGGATCATCACGTCCTGGCCCTGGCGGTCGAGGGAGCCGAACCCTTCGTCGATGATGACGCATTCGCCGCAGCGGTTGTTGCCGGCCACCTGGCCGATGGCAAGAGCGAGACTGACGGCGACGCGGAAGCGCTCGCTGCCGCTGAGGAAGGCGACGGCGATCGGCTGTGCGCCGGCGGTGGCCTGGCGGATGGCGACCAGGTCCAGGGCTTGCTCGGTGGCGTCGCCGTTTTCGTCGCCGCGCAGTTGCAGGCGCAGGCCGCCGGACGAAAGCTTGTAAAGGATACCGTTGGCACATTCGACGATTTTGCGCTCGGCCTGGCGGACGAGGTAAAGCTGAAGGCGCTTCTTGCCCAGCAGTTCACAGAGGACCTTGAGATGGCGCAGCCGGCGGTCGGCGTCGCGCTTGGATTGCTCCAGTTCTTTGCGCTGCTGGCGGGCGGCTTGAAGATGCGCCTGGCGAGAATGAGCCTGTTGCCGGGCTAATTCCTGGGCGGCGCGGGCCTGGCGGGTTTGCTGAAGTTCCCCGGCAATCGCTTGCGGCGACTGCCGGGCCGGGTCGGGAATCTTTGCAACGTCGTTTTGCAGCTCGGCAATCCTGGCTTCGAGTCCGGTCAACTCGTTGCGGGCTTTGCTTAAGTCAGCAAACGCCTGGGCCGTGCGTTTCTGCGCCAGCTTCTGCTCCTGGGTTTTCAAGTCTTCGAGACAATCATCGGTTAAATTCGCGGCGCGGGTTTGCCAGTCGGCCGGAAGTTGAGCGATGCAGTCATCGATCACCTGCCGATCGCCTTCCTGATGGGCGAGCTCGACATCCGCCTTGCCGCCGATCTGATTGATTTGCGTTTCGAGATTCTTGATTTGCCCGGCAAGGCGTTTGAGCGTTTGTTGAGCGCTGGTTTGCGATTCCCGCGCTTCGGTAAGCCGCTTGTTGGCGTCGGCGTCCTCTTTTTCCAATCGAGTGTGTTCAGCGCGCAGTGCCGGGAGATTTTCGCTCGCCGCCGCTGGGTGTGGCGCAACCGTGTCGCGAAGGGTCTGGGCCTGCGTGGTGAGCGTTCGCCATTCCTGGCAGATCTTGTCCAACTTCACTGCCTGCGTTTCAGCGGCGGCGCGCCGTTTTGCCTCGGCCATCAGTTCATCGAAATCATCGGCGGTGGGCCACATGGTCGTTGCCCAATCTTCCAGCGGCTCAGGACTGATGCGCCCGCGCAGATCATCGTTCAACGAATCGTACGCCCGGCGGCATTCGCGCTTGGTGCGGGCGATTTCTGTTTCGGCCTGCGATTGCGTGGCGGTTTGTTTCTGATGAGAGGCGTCCAACGCCTGTTGCTGCGTTGCGAGGGAGGTCGATTCGCGGCGGGATTGCTGCAAGCGCGAATCGGCGGCCTGCCAGGCGGTTGAGGCGGCGGCGCGCTCACTGCACAGCCGCCGCACCTCCTCCCCGCGGCGCTGGCGCTCGCCGGCCAAATGAGATTCGGTCAGCGGTTGGCCGCAGGTTGGACATTGGGGCATGCCGTCGGCGTTGTCGAGAGCCGCCAGCGCGCGTTGGGCATGCTTCAGAAGCGTTTGAATTTCCGTTTCGTGCTTTTGCGCCTGCCGGGCGGCGGCTTCGGCCAGGGCCGATTCGCGATTGGCCGCGTCGCGTTTGGCGGCAAGCATTTCGGCCTCGGCGCTGCATGTCTGCAACGCAGCCTCGGCATCGGCTCGGCGTTTGGCGGCGTCGATGCCGTTCTTTCGCGAATCGATGAATCGCTCCACGGTCGCCAGCGCTGCCGAGAGCGCCGTCAGTCGCTCCGCCTCACGCCGGGCGTGGATCAGTTCCGCTTCGGGTTGCGGATGATCGCGGGTGATTTTCGCAAGGCGGCTGGTTGCATCGGCAAGAACCTTGCGATGTTTCTCGGTGGCCTCGGCGGCATCCAGGGCGTGGCGGGAATCGGCCACCTTGCGCCCGAGCCCGCCGATGTGCGCCACAAGGCCGGGAATTAGTTCCTCCAGGCCGTGGGAATTTTCCTGGGCTGTCCGCGCCTCTGAAGTGGCGGCGTCGAGTTCGCGCTGCTTTTGCCCGCGCTGGCGGTTCAGCTCCGTAATTCGTCCCTGGGACTTTGCGATTTTCTGGCGGCGCTCCTGCACGGATGCCAGATGCGGCAATACTTTGCCGAGCAGAATCAGTTGCTGATGGTCGGCTTCGATTTGTGCGGCGCTGGCGATCAGCTTTCCGGCGATGTCGCGATTTTTCTGCGCCTCGGAAACCTTCCCCTTCAACTCAAACCAATGATTCGCGTGGACGTGCAGTTCCTGCAGCGATGCGATGTGCTCATCGGTTTTGGCGACGAGTGCGGCGGCGGCCTGGTTGTCTTTGCCGGCCTGGTCCAGATCGTCATCGCTGACTTGTGCGATCGCCGCGATTTGCGAGGCGAGCGTGTCCGTCTCGCGCTCGGCGTGGCCATGGCGCTCTTTCACCGAGGCTTCCAGCTCCTGATATTTTTCCAGGTCGGCGATTCCCGCCAGCACTTGAAAGCGATCGCGCGGATCGGACGTGAGCAACCGATCCGATTCGCCCTGCCGAAGCAGCATGGACCGCGTGAACGACTCTCCGCTGAGCACCAGGTTCGCCGCCACCCACGCCTTGAGCCCGGCGGAACTGGAGGTGTCGGGGACAACCTCCCATTCATTCGCCGAGTCTTTGGCCGGCTGTCGCACATCTCCGGTGGTTCGCGCGCCCCGGGCGCCCCGGCGGATGATGCGATAAATCTGCCAAAGCTTCCCGCCGAGCAGGAATTCATAGATGACTTTCGCTGAATCGCATTTCTTGTTGATGAGGTCATCGGCGTTGGACCCTCCGCCGCGATGGGTGCCGAAAAGTGCGAAGGTGATGGCGTCGAAGACGGTCGACTTCCCGCTGCCGTTGGGGCCGGCCAGCATGCAAAGCGGCAGGTCGCTGAGGTCGATCTCCTGCGCCTCCTGATAGCAAAGGAAACCTTCGATGATGAGTTTCTGCGGAATCATTTTCTTTCCTCGCCGTGTCTACTTCTGCTCCAATTGCGTCACGAAGGCTTCCACCAGGCCGATGATATCCTCGCGATCTTCGTCCCCTTCCAGTTGCGATCGCACGTAGTCCAGCGTGGTCTGCCGAAGGGTCTGCGACGCGATGCCATCGTAGGCGCTTGCCGCGTTCTCCCCGCCGCTGATGTCGATCGGTGTGCAATTGTACATGCGCGGGAAGATGCGATTGAGTTCTGCCAGCAGCGCGTTGAGGTCGTCGCGGCCGGCGCGATATCGCAATTCCACCGTGACCAGCGCCCGCTCGTGATCGGGATACGTCTGCGCCAGCGAGGGGATCTCGGCGGCCGGGTCGTGGATCTCGATGCGATAGACAGGGGTTGCCTCGATGCTCATCCACTTCGCCGCCACCGCGCGGGTTTGCGGATCGATGTCCACCCGCACCACGCCTTTTTCATCGCCAACTTCCCCGGCGTCCATCCGGTCGATCGAGCCGCTGTAACGCACGTGTTCGAGTCCCATCAATGTCTGCGGCTTATGGATATCGCCCAGCGCAACATACGCCAGATGCGCCGGAAGATCGTTGTCCGGCATGATGACGGCTTCACCCTCCCCGAGGCGAACCTGCTCGCGCACTTCGGCGCCGCTGGAGATGATGTGGGCGGCCAGCACGGCGGGGCAAGTCTTGTCGAATTTTGGATGGGCGAAAATGGCTTCCAGCGTCGCGGCATACGCGGTCTTGAGCGCGCGATTGCGCTCGTCGAAACCCTGATATGCCTGGGCGTCATCTCCCTTGAGATATCGCGCCGGCGTTGGCGAGGGCATGGCAATGAACTGCACGTTTCCCCCGGCGCGATCGGCCAACCGAAAGAAGGTCGGCCCGGTAAACAAATGAAACCGGCCCGGCATCAGCAAGCCCCCCTTCTCGCTGATTGCCGGTGCGGCCAGTTTCATCGCCTGATGCAGCATCTGGGCGACATTCTCGTTGTCGTGATTTCCCGTCAGCGCCAGGATGGTGCCGCCGGCTTGCAGGAAGGAGCCGAAGGTTTCGTTCAATTGATCCATCCAGTCGCGCATGACGTCGGCCCGGCCCTGCTCGAACAGGTCGCCGCAGATCAGCAGCACATCGGCCTTTTCGCGCTGGCAGATGTCAGCCACCTGCTTCACGGCGCGGCGAAGGTCGTCGGTTCGATCGATCCGCCCGAGCCTGCGGCCCAGATGCCAGTCAGAAGTGTGGATGATTCGCATAGTGGGCCAGTTCGATCTTTTCCTGTTCTTTCATCCCCCGGCAGCGCTTGTGCACCACGGCGAGAGTGCTCGGGCAAAGACGCCAGTAATTTGCACGGATCAAGGCATTGAGCGTGTCGCGGCGCTGTTTTATTGCAGCCGGGTCATCGTCGAGTTGAGTGGGCGTTGGATGCATCGACCGGTTACCTGGGCATAATACTTTTGGCCATCACACCTATTCTTGCTTTGAACTGCAAAATGTTACAAGAATCCGGGAATTGATACCGCTGCCAAAGACAAAAATATCCGATTAAGGTGTTCACGAAAGCCCACCCTTCGCCCATGGGCGTGATGACCTTAACCCGCGTCAGCGGGCTGGCGTTTTATTGCGCGAAGTCCTCGTTCCTTGTCGAAACAATGCGCTCCTTCCCCATTTTCCATTTCCCACTACACTGCCTCGCATGGCACTCTTCTCCATCGAAACCCACGGACAACTTCATCCCCACCTCGCCCAGGAATGGCTTCTCACCAATGGCCTGGGCGGCTTTTCCTCCTCCAGCGTCGTGGGATGCAATACCCGGCGATATCATGGCCTGCTCTGCGCGGCGCTCATGCCGCCGGTGGGGCGATTTTTGACGCTGTCGCATCTCGGCGAGGCGCTGACCCTCGACGGCGATCCCAATTTTCTCTTCGAGCTGTCGGTCAATCAGTTCGAGCAGGCGTTTCATCCGCATGGATGGCTTTATCTGCGGAAATTCGAGCTCGATGACACCGCACGCTGGGAATATGACGTGGAAGGCGTGCGTATCAGCAAGGAAGTGCAACTGCTCTGGCGGCAGAACGTGGTGGGCATTCGCTATACATTGCAATCCAGGCGGCCGCGAAAGGTGAAGCTTGCGCTTTCGCCCTTCATGGCCATGCGCGATTTTCATGGCCTGCAAAAATCGGGGGCGACGACCTTCAGCCAATCCAGCGAAGAGCGCGGCGTTTCGGTTACCGCCTACACCAACACCGCGACCCTCCGCGCCGACGCCGGCACGTTCCAGTCGCAGCCAAACTGGTGGTATAACAACTATTACAACATAGAGAGCGATCGGGGGGCCGATGCGACCGAGGATCTTTATTCGCCCGGCAGTTTCATTTTGGAAAGCGCCGACGGGGCAAAGACGTCCATCACGCTGTGGGTGACGACCGACGCCAGCGGGCGGTATGACTGGAACACGGAGCTTTTGCGCCGCCAGACGGCGTTCGCCGCGGCGCACGCCGTGCAGATTTCGCCCCCCGCCGCGGGCCGGCCGGTGCTGGCGTCGGCTTCGCAGTCGCCGGCGATCAAGGCGCTGACCCGGGCGGCCAATGACTTCATCGTCTTTCGCAAAATGCCCAGCGGCGAGCAGGGATCCACCGTCATCGCCGGCTATCCCTGGTTTGCCGATTGGGGCCGCGACACGATGATTTCCATCCCCGGCCTTTTTCTCGTTACCGGGCGCTTTGAGCAGGCAAAACAAGTGCTCAGCGTTTTTGCGCAATATTGCAGCGAGGGAATGATCCCCAACCGCTTCGACGATTACACCAATGACCCCAGCTACAACACCGTTGACGCCAGCCTGTGGTTTATTCACGCCGCGTTCGAATATCTGCGCTATTCCAATGACAAAGCCACCTTCGACAAAATCCTGCGGCCCGCGTGCCAGTCGATTCTCGAAGGCTACCGAAAGGGCACGCGGTACAATATCAAGATGGACGACGCCGACGGCCTGATCACCCAGGGCGACGCCAACACGCAGCTCACCTGGATGGACGCCAAGTGCAACGGCGTTGCCTTCACGCCGCGGCAGGGAAAAGCCGTCGAAATCAATGCGATGTGGTATCACGCGTTGGTATTAATGGGTGAAAAGCAAGCCGCCGCGCGCGTCGCCGAGAGCTTCCGCAATGCATTCTGGCTCGACGAGCATCGCGGGCTGGCCGACGTCGTCGACGGCTCGCCCGGGCCGGGCGGATATCCGGTGCGCGATGCATCGCTTCGGCCAAACCAGATCTTCGCCGTCAGTTTGCCCAATAGCCCGCTGAATGAAGATCAGCAGCGGGCGGTGGTGGATGTGGTGCGGCGCGAGTTGCTCACGCCCGTCGGCCTGCGCTCGCTCAATCGCGGTGATGGCCGATATTCCCCCTGGTATTCCGGCACCCAATTTCAGCGCGACGGGCGATATCACAACGGCATCGTCTGGGCCTGGCTGATCGGTGGATATCTAAGCGCCTTCCTCCGCGTGAGCCGCAATTCCCCCGAAGCCATCGACCACGCCCGCGGCTGGCTGCAGCCGCTGATCGACCAGATGCACACCAACTGCATCGGCCAGGTCGCCGAGATCTACGAAGCCGAGGTCCCGCACCGAATGGTCGGCTGCCCCGCCCAGGCGTGGAGCGTCGCCGAGACGTTGCGGCTGGCCGTTGAGCTTGGGATGTGATTTTGCCGCGAAGGATATCAGCATCACCCCGCGCTGTTTCGGCCACAAAGCGAAAATGCGCAGAGGAATCAGAGACACAGAGGCGCAGAGGATTCGTTGGATTGAACCTCGCGAAATCTCTTCTATCGTTGCAAAAAAGAATGCGCAGCACGCGTAAACATCGATTGTTCCTCTGTGTCTCTGTGCCTCGGTGTTCTCTGCGCAAGATTACCGCGCAGAATCAAGATTTGAGACGATATCTTTGAAGCCCGCGATCGCATTCGCATTCGGAATTTGTGACTACAGAAAGGCGTCGACGATTCTTCGTGTCCTTCGTGTTCTTCGCGCCTTCGCGTCAAACATTTTGCGGACGATTGACCGGTACCCAACACCTGGCAGCGTGTCATCGATATGCCGCGTTGGTTGGCGTTAACTATTCTTCATCACCACCAGGCAACTGGCGATCATATCGTGCAGCGCTTGTTTACGCTCGGTGGTGCCGGCCATGATGTATCCGTAAGACAGCGTGATCTGCGAGACAATCTTTCCGAAATGGCGGCCCGTTGCCTTGAGGAAGGAGATCCGCTGGCCGTTCTCGTCGGTCACGATCAGGCCCAATAGCCGCTTCCCCAGCGTGGCCTGGCGGCGGCTGCTTTCCTGGAAGGCAAAGTAGAGCCAGATGATCAGCGGAATCGTGATCCGCAGCGCCATCACCGCGCCGGGATTTTGCTGCATCGCGCCGGCGATGTTGCTGTCATTGACTGTGTCGGGGTTGGTCGATTCCGGCGTGCCCACCGCCCGCACAAAAACCGCCAGGACCGGAATCATAATCAGCAGCAGGAAAAATGAGTCGACAATCCAGGCAAAAAATCGCAGCCAGAACCCGGCGTAAATCGTCTCCCGGGTTTTCCCGTTGAAATACGGATCGGCCACGGGATACTGCGGAATGTAAGGCAACGGCGCCTTTAAAAGCGCCGCCGGCTGATTGATATCCAGGTTCACGCCATTGGGCGATACCATCGGCGCTGTCGGACCGCTTGCCATCAATCCCGGAACCGTCGGCGCCAGAATCCACTCGGCCATTCCTTCGCACCAGACCAGCTCATTTTTCCCCAGCCGTCCGGCGGCGGCCATTTCCCGCAACTCCGCCCAGGGCACAGGTCCCGCCTGTCCCCCTTTTTCCGTGAAATACCATTGATCGGACATCGTCTGCCATCTCCTGAAAAAAACGTCTCTAGATCCGCCTTTGACTTCTCCCCGGCTTCTCGCGTAGAACGCCGGCCGAAGAGAAGAATGCAGGGCGGGCATTGCCCGCCGCGCATCAACTTCGCACAATGGCGGCGTGGCGGGCAGTGCCCGCCCTGCAGCTTGCACCCTTCGGGAAAACTCCATGAAAACACAGCCGCTCGGCGACAGTTCGCTCATCAGCTCGCGCATCGCCTACGGGTGCTGGCGGATCGCCGGCGCGGAACATCCGCGCGATGTCACCGAGCAGTCCAGGGCCAATGGCCGCCGCGCCGTCGCGGCGGCGTTTGAGGCTGGGTATACCCTTTTTGATAACGCCGACATCTATTGTCGCGGCGTTTGCGAAACGGTCTTCGGCGAGGCGCTGAAGGAAAATCGCGGCATGCGCGAGCGTATTCTCATTGCCACCAAATGCGGCATCGTTTTCCCGGGAGACCCCCGGCCCGATTCGCCGCACCGTTATGACTTCTCCGCCGAGCATATCATCGGATCGTGCGAGGGGTCGCTCAAGCGAATCGGCGTCGAACGAATCGATCTTTACCACCTTCACCGGCCCGACTTATTGATGGATCCCCATGAAGTGGCCGGGGCGTTCGATAAGCTTCGCCGCTCGGGTAAGGTCCGGGAATTCGGGGTAAGTAATTTTTCTCCCTTCTTCACGCAAACGCTGGCCCAATTCTGCCCGATGCCGCTGATCGTGAATCAAGTTGAGGTGCATCTTGGCCGCCTCGACTGTTTTTACGACGGCACGCTCGACCAGTGCCTGCAACGGAACATGACGCCGCTGGCCTGGAGCCCCCTGGGCGGCGGATGGATCGCCTCGGGGAAAGTCGACCCCGCCAACCCGCGCCACAAACACAGGCCTCATCTTCTGCAAACCCTCGATGAAGTGGCCAAACGCCAGGGCACATCGCGCACCGTGATCGCCCTCGCGTGGCTCTTGAAGCATCCAAGTAAAATGATCCCCATCGTCGGCTCGGCCAGCGCCGCCAATATACAGGCCGCGGCGAAAGCCGATGAGATCGATCTCTCGCGTGAAGACTGGTATCGCCTGCTGACGGCAGCGCGGGGAGAGCCATTGCCGTGATTGTGGAATTCCCGTTTTGATGTTGCGATCCAGCGTCATTCCTGAGTTGAGGACTCCGCGCAGTTGCCGGGATCCGCATAAAATGCCTTCACGCCGGGGCAAGCGGCGCGCGTAACGTTTTGTCTTGCAAACAAGCTGTCGCCGCGCCGCCCCGGATTTGCGCAGCGCTCGTAAATCCGATCTCGGCGCGGCGATAGCGCTGGTCTGGCTAACCACGGTTGTGCGCGCCGCTTGCCCCGGCGTGGGGAGATCTAACCACGTTGGGACAGAATTTCGAGCTCGGATCACGATTGCGAATCAAAAACTGTTCAGTTTGAGATTGTTACTGGAATTGCATGACGCACCTAACCCACAGCCACCAGCAGTCTCCCGCGCCGGGCTCAACCTCCGCGCCGGCCGTGGTCAGCTTCATGTTCGCCATGGTTCTGCTCGGGCTATTTGTTGAAGCGTTGTTTGCCCAAATCGGCCCATCCGCCGCGCCGCGATGGGTCGGCTTTCCGCAATACATCGGCGTTGCCCTCACGCTCGCCATCCTCTTCGTCGCCAGCCTGATCTTCGGCCCGATTTCCATTCTTCTCGCCTGCGTCGCACTATGGAAGCTGCGCCGGGAACGTAATCGGCGCATGAGCAAGCTCGTCGCGCTGACGGCGATTTTAATCAGCGCGGGGATTATGATGGCATCGGCCTTTATGGTCTTCTGAGACGAACAGCGGCGCGAGACAGAGCCAAGCGTCACACTCACGCGTTGTGGAGGCTGCCATGACAGCGCATCAGCATTCCTCGGTTGTATTGCTTTCCTACACTCCATCATGATCGAACACGATCCATCCTCAGCACCCTTGTTGCAATACGCCAAGCCGCCGCGGTGGCATCGCCGCCGGCGATATCGCCGGCTCGCGTTCGCGTTCGTTTTCATCGCGACGGCTGGAGCGGTATACCACTGGCGCCAGCCGATCTGGTTTCGGGGACAGTTGCTGTATTGGCAGGATCGATGTTTGACATATTCAGCTCCCGGTGACCAGGTCATTGGAATGTACGCCCGCGCGGATGACATGCTTGCTCTTGCAAAGACGGATGCGTCATACACGACGGATATGAATCAGGGCGAGCCGGAATTTGTCGGGCGAACATAGCGCGCGTGGGATAAATACTCCTTGTTGATCGGTCCGCCCAGAACATATCTGTATACCGGATGGGAAGACTACTCTTTATGTGTCGACGGATGGTCAAGCTGGGGTGCGGCTTTGTCGGGGCCAAAGATTGCATTCATGCACGAACGAAACACGCCGCAGCACGAAAAGCGTCTCGTGGTTGTTTTTCTTACGATTGAGGGGCCGCAGGTGGTCAGTTGGCAGTTCAGCGCGTATTGCTTTCATTCCAGTTATTTTCCGGAGAAGGTTCCAGGGAATTGGGCGGGTGGGCTTGGAATCGAGAGCGAATTCAGAACAGCGGAAGATCCGCATTACGATTCTGTGCGCGTCGCGAAATTCTATGCCGGTCAGTGCGCGAGCAACGATGCATCGCGGTTTTCCATTCGTATTGATCTGGACGGAAAGGAAAGCTTCATCGATGGGCAACTTGTTGAAGACGACAAGGTAAAAATGATCGTGCGCGGTGGTCCTGCAGCTCTTCCTGAACGCTGGTGGGTCATCACGCCAGGCGATCGATAGCTCCTAACAAAATGGGTTGAACGCCAAGACGCCAGGAACGCCAGGTTCGGAGAGAAGAGAGAGAAAAATCGATCGTATCTTTGGCGGTTTTCACTTGGCGTCCCTGGCGTCTTGGCGTTCACTTGCAGTATTTTGAGAATTCTTGGTCCAGTTACCTCAGCATCCCTAATGGAGGCACTTTATGCTCACCCGCATGCGTCCTAATCTACTTTGCACCGCTCTAATCCTGCTCAGTTTCGCCGGCATCAACCGCGCCGACGGTCCGAAAGAGGCTTCGGCCATCAAGCCCTCCTCCAACTATGAAAAAGAGATCGCCGCCTTCGAGGCGAAGGATAAAAAATCTCCGCCGGCGCCCGGCGGGATTGTCTTTGTCGGCGATTCCGCCATCCGCATGTGGACGACGCTGGAAACCGATTTCCCCGAGCAAAAAGGCGTGCTCAATCGCGGGTTCGGCGGGTCGCAATCCATTGATGCCCTCTACTATGCCGACCGCATCGTCATTCCCTACAAGCCGCGGCTCATCGTCTTCAAGGAAGGCGGCAACGACCTGACGGCGGGCAAAACACCCGAGCAAATCCTGGCGAATTTCCAGGGGTTCGTGGAAAAAGTGCGGGCCGCGTTGCCCGATGTGCGGATCGCCTATCAAGGCATCAATCCCAACCCCGCCCGCTGGTCGCAAAAGGACCAACGCCAGAAAGCCAACGCCCTGATCAAGGCGTATGTGGCATCCGGAAAGAACCTGGATTTCATCGAGATCTGGGACGTTTTCCTCGACGCCAACGGCAAACCGCGGCCCGAGCTTTTCATCAAGGATCAACTGCACAACAACGCGGCGGGATATAAGATCATGGCCGAGGCGGTGAGGCCGCATCTTTCGGAGAAGTCGTCAAACTGAGTGATTTTTGCAGAAAACGCCTTCACGCCGGGGCAAGCGGGGGCAAGCGGCGCGCACAACGCTTCGTCGTGGAAACAATCTTTTTCGCCGCGCCGCCCCGGATGTGCGGAGCGCTGGCGTAAATCCGGGGCGGCGCGGCGATAGCGCTGGTCTTGCTACCCATGGTCGTGCGCGCCGCTTGCCCCGGCGTGGAGATCTTATGCTCCGTTGTGTTCCTTGTTTCAAGGGAGAGGGTCGTCTGCGTTTCGCTACTTCGCACCGCCGGTCTTCATCATCCCCAAATCCGTCACCCACGCCTCGAAGCTTTTCGGCCATGTGCCGAAGGGGATTCCCTTGCGTGGGCTGATGCCACCGCCGTGGCCGCCGTGGCCGTAGATGTGCAGCTCCACCGGTATCTTCGCCTTGAGGTAGGCGCTGGCGAAGTCGATGGTTTCGCTGGCGTGGAAGTAGTCGTCCACGCCGGCACAGGCGCAAAAGGCCGGCGGGGCGTTTTTGGGAATATTGCTCAGATCGACCGTGCCGGGCTTCCACCCGGCGTAAATGAGCACCGTGAAATCGGGCCGGCAGCTTTGCCTGGCGACGGGGTCTTTCGCATCGGGATTTCCCGCGTCGAAGTTCAGCGCCACGCGGGCGGACTGCTCGCCGCCCGCGGAAAAGCCCATGATGCCGACGCGATTGGGATCGATGTTCCATTCCTTTGCATTAGCGCGGATCAGGCGGATGGATTGCTGCGTGTCGGCCAGGGCATCGGTGGCCGAGCTGTAAGGCTGCAGGCGATAGCGCTCGACGAAGGCGGAAATGCCGATGCTGTTCAGCCAGTCGGCGATGTCGGTGCCTTCAGGCCCGACCCAAAGCGTGGTGTTTCCGCCACCGGCCGCCACGACGATCGCCATGCCGTTGGCTTTGTCCGGCGGGGCAAGGTGGAGCTCGATGGATGGATTATGAATGTTATCGACGTGCTGAATATTCCCCGCCTTATCGAGCACGGCGTGTTCCGGCTGATCATACCCCTTCAGCGTTTTCAATTCCGGCGAACCCGCCGGCCAAAGCGTCACCACCTTCGCCCCTTTCACGATCGGCTTCGGCTCCAAAAGCACAGCCTTTGCGCCATTGTCGGCGGATGCCGGGGCTGAATCAGCGCCGAGCGCGATGCCGCCAAGCAGTATGAACGCTACGCCAATGGAAAAAATAGAACCCAATTGCAGGCAGTTTAGTTTCTTCACGGTTTGCTCCTTACCCGCGTATACCCGCGCGATGGCGTTGCCGTTTTCGACCGTTCGGCGCGGGTCAATTTCGCGGAGAATTCGCCGGGTGGGAAGGCCCCGGCCTCATCTGAGATCGGAACTGGACGGAAGAGCTCGCGAAGGCGCGAAGCTGCGAAGGAAAACGCGAAGGATAGCTCTTGGAACTGAGCGGTTTTTCGAAACGCTGAACCGTGACATGGCTGTCTCGGCCGTGCCCGCGACCAGGAGCCGCGAGGAATAATCCTTAGCGGCGGTCCTTAAACTCATTACATCGCCAGCATGTGCGGACGCCCGTATCACGTGAAAGCGGCCGGATTCCCCTAAATGCTCGCCAGTTTCACTGCGGCCCACCAAACCGCGCAGTTTATGCAGCTCGATAATTCGACCCCGACTTCGCAACGCGCCCGGTGCAAAATATAAAAAAACCACGTTCCTTTTGCTTTCTTCGCGTCTGTCTTCGCACCTTCGCGCCATCGCGAGCTCTCCCCTATCTTCGATAATAACGCCCGCCCACGGTGAGGCCCCAAAGACAAACCAAACCTTTTCCGCTATATTTCCTCCTCCGCGGTGTGACTTTCGCTCGTGGCGATTTTCGGTGAGGCAGACTTTCAACGCAGACGCTAAACTCTGCAAACCCTCCTCCTGCATACTGCCCTCCTTACCTCTGCCTACTATTCTTCACCATGGCCATCGCCTCCCTCATCAACGTTGAAAAACATTTCGGCAAGAAAGTCCTCTTCGAAAAGCTCGATCTGGTCATCTACGAAGGCGAACGCGTCGGCTTTATCGGCGTCAATGGGTCCGGCAAATCCACACTCTTCAAAATGCTTACCGGCGAAGTTGAGCCGGACTTCGGCAGCGTTGCCATCAGCAAATCAACCAAGGTCGGCTATCTCGTTCAAAATCCGACCTTCGACCTGGAAAACAGCGTGATGGACGAAGCTGAGCTGGCGTTTGCCGATCTGCACAAGCTGGCACACGACATGCGCGAGCTCGAGCACAAGATGGCCGAGGCGCAGGGCGATGAGCTGGAAAAGGTGCTGGAGAAATATCAGAACGTTCAACACGCCTTCGACGTTGGCGGCGGATACGCCTGGCAGCATAAGCTCGAAGCCACGCTCCTTGGCGTCGGCCTGGGCCGGGAAATGTGGGAGAAAAAAGTCGCCGTCCTTTCCGGCGGCCAGCGCTCGCGGCTGGCGCTTAGCAAATTGCTTCTTTCCGAACCGGATCTGCTGCTGCTCGATGAGCCGACCAATCATTTGGATCTTGCCGCCATCGAATGGCTGGAAGGTTATCTCAACGATTTCAAAGGCTCGGTCGTCATCATCTCGCACGACCGCTTTCTGCTCGACCGCCTGGCCACGCGCATCGTTTGGCTCAATCGCTCGCAAATCGACAGTTATGCCGGGAATTATTCGGCCTACGTCGAGCAGCGCACGCTGAATGAAATCACCCAGCAGCGGGCGTATGAATTGCAGCAGAAGGATATCGCCAAGCAGGAGGAATTCATCCGCCGATTCAAGGCCGGCCAGCGCAGCAAGGAGGCCAAGGGCCGCGAAAAACGGCTCGACCGCCTGAAAGAATCCGGCGACGTCGTTCAGCGCGTCGCCACCACGCAGAAGATTAATCTTTCCCTCACCACCAACCAGCGGGCCGGCGATCGCGTGCTGCAGGTGCGCGAGCTTTCCAAAGCCTTCGGCGAACACAGGCTCTGGGAAAACATTTCCCTGGAAATCGCCCGCGGCGAACGCATCGGCATCATCGGCTCTAACGGCTCGGGAAAAACCACACTCCTCAAAGTGCTGATGGACAAAGAACCCGCCGATGCCGGCGTCATTAAATGGGGCGCGAACCTGAAGATCGGCTATTACGACCAGCGACTGGACATGCTCAAGCCACACCACACGCTGATGGACGCCATGCACGATGGCCGGCAAATTAACGACAAAACCGCACGCGACACGCTGGGCCTGATGCTGTTCGGCCAGGAGGATTTCGAGAAGCAGATCAACCTCCTCTCCGGCGGCGAAAAAGCGCGCGTCCGCCTGGCGCAGCTATTGGTGGAAAAGCCCAACGTGCTGGTGCTGGACGAGCCGACCAATCACCTGGACATCACCTCGCGCGAAGCGCTGGAATCAGCCCTGGGCGGCTACGAGGGAACGATCCTGTGCGTAAGCCACGACCGCTATTTTCTGGATCAGGCGGTGGAGCGCCTGTGGATCATCACCCCGCCGGAGATGCGCGATTTCGACGGTAACTATTCGGCCTGGGTTGAAAAACAGAAGGTTGAGGAAGCGCGGGCCAAGCAGGAGCAGGCCGGTGGGGCGAAGGGGAAAAAGCGGTAGATGGCGCATCCCTGTTCTGGCCAGGAAATCGAAGCGCCCGCGGTACTTCAGGATGGCGCGGATTATTCGATGAGACACAAAATGAAAGTGACTACTTCTATCGTACTTTTCTCGATGATTGTAATTCCGACGTTCGCCGTCTTCGGCGCGGAGGCGCGGGCCGCCGACCCGGCAGTTGCTTCACCCACCACCGCACCGGCCGCCGGTCCGACGGGTATTGGCGTCGTCGATCTGGACAAAGTTGCCGAAGCGCTCGGGTGGCGGGATGAAATGAAAAAGAATCTCGCGGAGACGCAAACTGCCGTCAGACGAAAGCTCGAGGAGCAACTTCAGCCGGCCAAGAATGCGCTCCAGAATGCGCGCAACCAGGTCGCGGCGGAAAGAAAGCTCTCGGCGACGCAAATCGAAGCCTTGAACAACGCCAAATCCAGGGGCGATCTCGAAGCGCTGGGCCTGTCTCCGGTCCAAATCGAGAAAATCGTCCAGGCGTTTGCGACGGCGTACAACGATGAGGTGCTCGCGCAAAAAAAGCTCGCCGAAGCAATCCAAGTGCAGCGCGAGAAAAATGTAACTGCGGGCCGCGAAGCTGCGCGCTACGCGGTACGGCGCGTGGCCCGCGACAATCATGTCGCCGTCGTTTTTGTCGCAACGCC
>DASRRM010000213.1:0-8476 GCA_035695715.1 Tepidisphaeraceae bacterium | reverse complement strand
GTCATATCGACGGCGATTGTCGGCGTTGGACAGGGTTTCGTAGGCTTCCTGAATCTCGGCGAACAGGGCCGCATCGCCTTTCCCATCGTCGGCGGTGTCGGGATGATATCGGCGCGACTGCACCCGATGCGCCGCCCGGATGAGTTCCGGCGTGGCGTTGCGGGCAATGCCGAGGATGTCGTAATAATCGCGTTTGGTCATGATTCGGCGGAAATTTCGTCCACGAATTTTCACGAATTGACACGAATCAGGAATTTCTGCCCACCGCGACATACGAGCCGGCTGGCGGGATTAGGACCAAATGGAATCGCGACCTCCATCCATCTGTATTCGTTTTTCATTCGTGTTCATTCGTGTCAATTCGTGGACAAATCCCTCTTTCGGCTTTCAACGCATTTCCACTTGCCCCGTCTCTGCCGTAAGATGTTTCGCTCTTGGAAAACATGAGCGACACCATTCGCGAATTCGGGCAGCGGGCATTGGAGGCCGAGGCGGCGGCCGTTCGCAGCATCGTTCTCGATGCCTCCTTCGAGCGCGCGGTCGCCCTCATTCTCGATTGCACCGGCGCAGTCCTTACCACTGGTATCGGCAAAGCGGGGCACGTAGCGCGGAAGTTATCCGCTTCCTTCAGCTCAACCGGCACGCCAAGCCATTTCTTAAGCCCGGCCGACGCCCTTCACGGCGATCTGGGCAGCGTTCGGCGGGGGGATGTGGTGGTTTTGCTCTCCTCCAGCGGCGAAAGCGATGAAATTCTGCGGATGTTCAGCGTCCTGAAAAAATTGGGCGCGCCGGCCATCGCCATCACCTCCACGGCCGATAATTCCCTGGCGCGGTTCTCGGACGTGGTGCTGAAAATCGGCAAGGTGGAGGAAGCTTGCCCGCTGGGTTTGGCGCCCAGCGCTTCAACGACCGCAATGATGGCGCTGGGCGATGCGCTGTTCCTGGCGGTAATGAAGCAGCGAAACTTTTCCGCCGACGATTTCGCGCTGTATCACCCCGCCGGCCAGCTCGGGCGAAAGCTCATTCGCGTGAAGGAGGCGATGACGTTTAAGCTCGGCGAAAATCTGCCGGTGGCGAGCGATCGGTTGACGGTGGGGCAGGTCTTGCACGAAGTCAGCCGGATCAAAAGGCGAAGCGGCGCGGTGGTGCTGGTCGATGACAATGGGAAAGTCAGCGGCATTTTCTCCGACGGCGACCTCCGCCGGGTCATCACCGACAACGACGGCTCGGCCCTCAACCAAAGCATCGCCAGCATCATGACCCGCAACCCCAAGCGCATTGCCGGCGAACACCTGGCCAGCGAGGCCATAGCCGTCATGCGCCAATATCGAATCGACGAACTTCCCGTTGTGGACGAACTCGACAGGCCGATTGGGATTATAGACATTCAAGATCTCGTGCTGCTGCGGATGTTTGATGTGGATGAGTGAGGTTGTGTTGGTGGTCAGTTGTCAGCGTGTAGGGCGGGCATTGCCCGCCGCTGCGCGGACGTGGCGGCCAATGCCCGCCCTACCCAAGACCAAATAAATATATGCGATCCCTACTTTTAGTTGCCGGTTCATTCATCCTCGTGGTGGCGTTGTATCTTGGATACTCGGCACTGCAGTCGGGGTCGTCGCACACGTTGAAAAAGTCGTCGGCCGATCCGTTGCCGGCGCCGCCGACCAAGGGACAGCCGTGGACGTTGATTAAGCCGGGGCATGGCGTGTGGGTGAGCGCTTACGATGAAAATGGCATTTTGAAGAACCGGTTTAAGAGCGATGAATATCAGCCGCAGCCCAATGGCAAAATTCATGTGACCAATCCGGTGGCCGAATTCTACATGGCGCACAACCAGATGATGCGCCTGATCGGAAAGACCGGCGAAGTGTCGATGCCGCCCAGCAGCCCGACGGCGGGAGGTTCTCCGGCGCAGTTCGTCAGCGGCAGCCCCAACCGCGGGCAGATCGAAGATGTGACCATCCAGCTATTTAATATGCTGCCCGGCGCGCTGCCGGATGTGCCGGACGAAACCATCACCACACGCAACATCCAGTTCGACAACGCGACCCGTCTGATCACCACCGAAACCGAAGACGGCATTCCCGCCGATCAAATCCCCGTTCATATGCGATCCGATCCGGATCATCTCCGCCCCGACTCGGATCATCGCGGCTACGATTTCGACGGCCGGGGCATGCGCCTGCGCTGGAACGACAAGGATGGTCGCCTCGACCTCCTGGAAATCGCACACGGCGAGCAGTTGATCGTGAAAGATACATCTTCCGTTTCCGGATCGTTCGGCGGCGGCGCAAAGTCGTCGGCCCCAGCCGGCGCATCGGCCGATGCCCGGAAAACCGGCACGCCCAATGCCGCGCTTGTCGACACCAATGCTCACGCTGAGACGCATCTGGCGACTTACGACACTTCCGCGCCAAGCAGCGCCGCCAATCCTCCTGCGACTTCGCATGCCCCGGCCGGAAATAATGCACCGCCGATTCCTGTCCCCTATCTGGCGACGTTTTACGACAACGTGCGGATCACGCAGGGGGATGAGGCGCTGGTGACGGCCGACAAGATGGATGTCGATTTCATCAGCCGCCAGGAACATCAAGCCCCGCCAACCACCGCGCCCAGCGAGAAGACGGGTGCTTCAGGAACAAGCACAACTCATCAGGCTCCGCCCGACGTCAACGTGGAGACGAAAGCCAATAAGGTTGCCGCTGCCGCAACGCAGCCGGCGGCGCCGCAGGCTTCTGCCGGGCCGGCAACGCGGCCGGCTTCCACGCCGGTGGTCATTCGCTGGACGGGCAAGCTGGTGATGATGTCGGCGGTGAAAGGGCGACCAAAAGTTGCGCCCGGCGATGCGATTGTCGACCTGACCGGCCAGCCGGTGATGGTCCGCCGAACGCCGGCCGGCCAGATTGAAGGGGATGATGTTCGTGCGGCAAAGCTCATTTATCACACCGCCGACGGGGGCGTAAAGCTGATCAATTCGCCAACGCTTCCGCAGGTGGTTATCAGCAAATTGATTAACGGGAAAATTGATCCGCAAAGCACGGTGACGACCGGCACATTGGATTATGTGACGGATGCCGCGGGCCAGAAGCTGGCGATTCTCACCGGGGCGGGCCACGCGATGATGCCGGTGGATTCCAAGGAACATCCGCCGGCGGATCCAAAAGCCGCCGCGGCGATGATGGACACGCACTGGAAAAACGGCGCGAAAGTCTTCTTCTTGCAAAAAGCCGGTGATGATCTGCTGGTCGATCACATCGATCTGGCGGGGGATGTTGATGTGAAACACCCGCAGCTTGCCTTGCAGAGTCAGGCTCTGTCCCTTTATTTCGCCGCGCCTGCCAAGCCGGCCCCCGCAACTCAGCCGAGCGTCGGCGATGCCGACGGAGCGATTGTTGCCTCATCGCCGATTTCACATCCCACTACTCAGCCGGCGAAGGATAAGCCGCAACAGGAACTCAAGCGCGTTCTGGCCACCGATGCGGTGCATTGCGTGATGGCGGGGCAGAATGGAAAGCAGCAGACGATCGAATGCAACGAGCTTGAGATGCTGACGGCCCGTTCCGACGCCGGGAAGTTTTATTCGCGGCAGGTGAATGCCGGCGGGGCGGTTCATGCGTTTGATCCCGACCAGGATTTGCGGGCCGACTCGATCGCGCTGACGCTGAAGCCCGCGATTGTCGAGCCGAAAATCCCGGCGACCATGCCCGCCGAGCCTTCATCGGCCGTGGCTTTGGCCCAGCCGCCGCAAACGCAGCCGGCGAAGGATGAATCCGACACCGCCCCTGTCGAGCTGGAAAAAATGATCGCGCGCGATCATGTGCTGGTCATCAACAAGAAGGACGGCTCATCCGCCAACGGATCGGAACTCGTCGTCACCGCCACGCCAGACCACCAAAACCACGTTCGCCTGACCGGTTCGCCCACGGCCATGGTCATCGACGCGAAAAACAACACCGTGGTTGGCCCGGTCATCACCTTCGAGCAGGGCGTGGCCCATGTGCTGGGCGCGGGGAAAATGCATTTGCTCCAGGAACAGCAGGATGGCAGCAAGCCGCGGCCGATGGATGTGACCTGGCTGAAGCAGGCGGATCTGAACGGTCCGGAAAACCGGGTGGATTTGACCGAAGGCGTTGCCGTGACGTCGCTCGACGCCGACGGCACCGTCAACGTCGCCAAAGGCGATCTGGTTCACATCGATCTGGTGGAAAAAGCCAAGCCCGCCACGCGGCCGGCAACCGCCGTTGCCAGCGCCACTACAAAGCCCGCCAAAGCTGGCCCGGCCGATTCGATGCAGATGGGCATGATGAAAGACAAAGATGTCCGCACCGTCACACTCAGCGGCAATTCCCAGGTGGTTTCCACGTCTACCGGCGACAATGGAATCATCGCCCGCCAGTTCGCGCTGTATGGCCCAAAGATCATCTACCAACTTGCCGACTCAAAGGAACTCCCGGCCAAAACGCTGCTCGTTCCATCAGCCGGCCGGATGTACACCGGCGATCATCGTCCGCCGGAAAAACGCAAGCCCGAGGATAAGGACAAGGACGACAACGATGCCGGCGGCCGGGGCGACACGGCTTTTCAATGGAGCAAACGCCTGGTCTATAGCGAACTGCAACACCAGGCCACGCTCACCGGCGACGTGATCGTCGTGCATCAGCCGCTGGGCCCGCAGGCCGAAGTCGACCGCGTGCGCGTGAACGCCGACCGCGTGGTGGCGTTGTTCGAGCCGCAGCCGAAGGCCGCCAAGCCCACGACACAACCCGCCCCCGATGCACCGGCCACACAACCGGCCAATCCTGCCACGGCATTGGCAACCACATTGCCCGCCACCCGCCCAACAACCCGCCCTGCCGACCCCGGCGAATCGTTGCAACTCAAGCACCTGACGGCTGATGGGCACGTGGTGATCGTCAAGCCGTCCACCGGCGCAACGCTCTATTCCGATCGCGTCGATTTCGATCCCATTCCGCATCTGATGACCGCCCGCGGCTCAGAGAACAACCCCGCCCGCTACGTCGACCCCGATCCCCACAGATCGCTGACCGGCACCGAAATGCAGTGGAACACCGAAACCTGGAATATCAAAATGACGAGCGTGAAGACGTTGAATCCGAAATGATTGTCAGTTGTCAGTGGTCAGCGGTCAGTTGTCAGTGGTTAGTGGTCAGTTGTCAGTTGTCAGTGGTCAGTTGTTATTAGTTGCTCATAGAATCAATTCCCCGAAGGAACCGCGAACCTGGATCCGGGCTAATCATGAAAAGTCCAAATCCCCTGACCCTAACCCGAACCACTAACAACTGACCACTGACAACTGACCACTGACAACTGACAACTGACATCCCACCCATTGACATTCCCTGAGAATTTAGGAAAGTTGGGATTCCTGCGGACGATAGATAAATCTCCAGGTGCGGCGGTTGAATCAGTTTGAGGGCAAATGACGATGCTCCGCCGCGTGTGTATCAGATCGAATTGCCCCTGGACGGGGCGGGTCCTTTAAACCATTGGAGTCCAGATGCTACTGACCAAACATGAGGGGGAAACCTTTCAGAACCAGACCGTCTATATCAGCGGTCAGGCCTTTATTCGCTGCAAGTTCATCGCCTGCACGCTGATCCTCCGCGAAACACTCTACCACCTGCAGGAATGCTCTTTCGAGCGCTGCAACTGGCATGTCGACTGGGTCCTCATGTGGGGCAGCCCCGAGTCGCTCCGCGAAATCAAGGCCCTGGTCAACCTGATCGAGCAATCGCAGGCACAGCTTCCCAATGCCGAGCAGCAGGCCATGCAGGCCACCCAGCAGCGCCAAACCACGGGCACTCCGTTCGCAACCTAGTCGGCGATACAGCAATGGAAAACATTTGGCGATGTAATCAACCGGCGCGGCCCAGATGGCCGCGCCGGTTTTCGTGCGCCAACGATCCTTCGTTCGCATCGGTAATGTGAATTGATAGCGGGCTGCTTTCCCAACCACCGCCGTTGCGCGTATGATCCGGAACACTATGGCGCGTCATCGAATTTCCGTGCTTTTTGTCATCTGCGCTGCGATCCTCGCAGGCGTTTGTTCCACCAACGCCTTTGCCCTGGAGCCCGACCAGATCGCGCTGGTGGTTAATTCCAATGTTCCCGCCGGCCGCAAGCTCGCCGACTTTTACGCTGCCGCGCGCCACATCCCCGCAGGGCGAATCATCGAGTTGTCCCTCTCCGCTTCCAAAGACCCGGCCCATCCGCTGGAGGATATCACGCCAGAGGAATACGACGCGAAGGTTTTGCCCGGCGTGCGCGACTTTCTCACCAAGCACGACCTCAAGACGCAAGTCACCTGTCTGGTTACCTTCTGGGGCGTGCCATTGCGCATCGACGGCCGAAGCCTGGACGCTTCGCAGAAAAAAGAAGTCGCCGAGCTGAAATCAGAGTTGGACGATTTGAGGCTACACGTGGAGACGCAGGTGAAAGCCGCCGAGTCGCTGGCGGTTTTAATCGACCCGGATTATCACCCGGGAACCGTCAACGATCTGGACGGCCTCGGCAAGCGCGCCGAAACCTCCCTCAATTCCATCCTGACCAGTATCGTGAAGATGCCTGACACGCCGCGGCGCGTGACGGCGTACGATCAGCTGATCGACTTAATCCGCGATCTGGCCGGGATTCCCGCCGCCACCGAAAAGAAAGCCCAGCCGCAACTTGCCGCCCTGGCCAACAATCCGCCGACCGCCGCCGACATCCTCGCCGCGCGGCAGCATGTTGAAGAGGTCTTGAAACAGATCAATGCTCTGCAATCGCAGCCTCAGACGATTGAGACGCGAGGCAAGATTCGCGACCTCTTTCGCGCCAATTTGGGCTCGCTGAATCTCGCCCGGCTGATCATCGCGCAAATTCGCGAGACTGACACCGCCGAGAGCGAGTCGGCGTTCGACAGCGAGCTGGCGCTGCTTTGGTGGCCGAGCTATCCCAAGTCAAAATGGACGCTCAATCCGCTCGACTGGCATTATGCCGGGCATATTCAATTGCCGGCCCACACCCTGATGGTGACGCGTCTGGATGGCCCGACCGAGCAGTCGGTGCATGACCTGATCGCCACGTCGATCAAGGTGGAAAACGAGGGCCTCAAGGGTGAAGTCGTGCTCGATGCACGCGGCAAGGCCCCGTCAGAGCCGTACGGCGTCTATGACCAGACCATCCGAAACCTCAATACGCTTCTGGAAAAGAAAACGACGCTGAAAGTCGTGCTCGACAATGAAGAGCCGCTGATTCCGGAAAATTCAGAAAAGGATATCGCCATTTATTGCGGGTGGTACAGCCTGCGGCATTATGTTTCGCCGGGAAAATTCAACCCCGGCGCGGTGGCGTTTCACGTGGCCAGCTCCGAAATGGTCAGCCTGCATAACCCCGGCGAAACCGGATGGTGCCAGAATCTGATGAAGGCGGGGGTGGTGGCGACGCTGGGTCCCGTGGCCGAGCCGTATTTGCAGTCTTTTCCCCCGGCTGACGAATTTTTCCCATTATTGATGACCGGCAAGCTGACTTTGGCCGAGGTCTATTGGAAGACCTCGCCCTGGGCAAGCTGGATGCAGTGCTGCGTCGGGGATCCGCTGTATCGGCCTTACAAAGTTAATCCGCCGTTGAAGGTCGAGGACCTTCCCGAGGCGCTGAAGGGGCAGATTCCGCAATAGGGGTGGATCGTTTTTCGTCGCCGGTATAGGGGCAATGGCGGCATCCATTTCCACAGCAATATCCGCGTTGGCGGAGGAATGTGGACGTGAAAACCCAGCGGCCGTCGTTTTCGACGTAATAATCGACGCCGTTTACCAGGCGCTGCTGGGCCATCCGGGCCATCTTGGTCCCAAACCGGTTGCATCGCAAGCCGATATATGGGCTGTTCTGATCGCCGATGACCGATTCAAGAATTGGGGCGCATCGGCCGATAAGAATGGCAGGAGATTGGTTATGCCCATTCAAATGATTTGTCCCAATCTTCGGTGCCGGAAGTTTCTAGCCGTCCCGGATGAGATTCGCGGCAAGCTGGTGAAATGCCAGCATTGCCAGACGCAGTTTCGCGTTCCCGCCGCCGCCAAAAAGCCGCTGGTGACCGCGGCGAATTCGCCAAAGTAAGGCGACGACGACCCAGGACAGAACCCGAAGCGCCCAGCACCGCCTCAACCCTCCGTATCACGCGTGACACGGCCGTCCCGGCCGTGCCTTATGCTTCCAGCGTAAAAAGCACGTTCCACCAAACACCAGGCACGGGCGGGACGCCCGTGTCACGAATGACCGTACCAAAAAAGACGGCCAGCCCCGCACCATTCGGGTATGGCCGTTTTTCATGGCGACCCGTAGGGTGGGCGTACTCGCCTCAAGTTGAGGGACATCTTTGTTACACTCTTGTAGTTGATAATGGACTGGAGGTCCATCAGTTACGAACCGGGAGTTGGCATGGATGTCACAAATGTTTCGACGGCCGCTTTGACCTTCG
>DASRRM010000212.1:0-24512 GCA_035695715.1 Tepidisphaeraceae bacterium | reverse complement strand
TTGCGAAAAGCCGCGGCCCGTACATTCGGCGGCATCGTCGACGCCGTCGGCGAAGCCCTGCGGTCTGTGACTCCGGAAGACTGCCAAGGCTTCTTCGATCACTGCGGCTATGACGCTACACCAACCTGAGAAACGCTCTAGCTGCGCGCTGCATGCCGCTGATAACTCTGATGTTCCAATACAGAAATTCGCGTGAAATCGCCATTCGCGCCCAGCCGGTATCGTCACCGGTGAGGATTGCCGCCGCCCCGTGCATACCTTCCCAAGCGGCCAGAACTCCCAACGAAGCGGCAGCCTGCCCAACGGCGTTGGACGATAATGGTCCGGAAACAGCATCCTGAATTTTTTTAAGCGGGCGATCAAATCGAATTTCCCGTTGACCGGGACTGCGAACGCCTTCAACCCAGCCGAGGGTGAATTCCTTAAGCTGATCAATTGGATACTTTCGCATTATTCACCAAAGCAGTTTCCGCCAACTTATCAGCGGGGCACCATAGATATCAGTAATTTCTCGCGGCGGATTTGCCTGTCATACCATTCACCGCGCATCGGGCACCATTGAATGGTATCCAGAATGCCGGCAACGACGAAGTACCGCTGGGCGAACCGCTCAAACATCAGGCGCGGGGCACGAAGGGGACAGGGCACGAAGGGGACAGTCCCCTTCGCCTTGATATTCTGCGATCCGCGAGTCTGAGTTGGAACTCCCGGCCAGATAATGATTTGCAAGGCGGCAAAAACGACAAGGGATAGGGAGAAACGAAGGGGACTGTCCCCTTCGTTTGCGTTTTTTCGCGAATTGGTCTAGGATTCTCCGATGCCCAGAACTGCCCGACAGGCTCCCGGACAAATCATCTATCACGTCCTTAACCGCTCGGTCGCGGGACGGCCGATCTTCGACGAGGGACCGGACTTCAACGCTTTCGTCCGCGTCCTGAACGAAGCAGTGGAGAAGTTCTCCATCCGGCTTCTCGGGTGGTGTGTGATGTCCAATCACTGGCACCTGATCCTGTGGCCGCGGGAAGATGGGGAACTGTCGGCATTCATGCGATGGCTGACGACGACGCACGTCCGCCGCTGGCATCAATATCGAAAATCATCCGGGCATGGGCCGATTTATCAGGGGCGATTCAAGAGTTTTCCCGTGGAAACCAATGAGTATCTGTTGACGCTGATGCGTTACGTTGAGCGCAATCCCTTGCGAGCGGGAATGGTGCAGCGCGCCGAACATTGGCTTTATTCGAGCCTCTGCCAGCGAATTGGCACAAGCACGAATTTCCCCCCGCTGACGCCCTCGCCGGTGCCGATCAGAAGCGATTGGCTGGAGTGGTTGAATGAGCCACAGACGGACAAGGAAATTGCCGAGCTTCGCGAGTCGATCAAGCGCGGCAGGCCATACGGAACGCCGCAATGGCAGGCGAAGATTTCTGAGAAACTTAGTTTAAGCCACACTTTTCGGAATCGAGGCGGACAAACGAAGAGGGCATGATCCCTCCAGGAACAAAGCCTCAAGACCATCCGCCCCACTCTGAAATCCCCACAACTCACACCTTACGGTTTCAAGGCAAGGCGAAGGGGACAGTCCCCTTCGAGGAACGGGCCGTTCGCCGGCTGGCGGCGCAAGTCCCCCTTGCTGATTTGTCGCTCCAAGGCATTTCCGGGAAAAAGGCAGGCGAAGGGGGCGGTCCCCTCTGTATCCATACCCCCAAAAACTATTGGCCCAGATCGAAGGGGACTGTCCCCTTCGATCGGCCGTCCCCTTCGATCGGCCTCCCCTTCGACTGCCGCCGTTGGTTGATGTCGCAAACCCGCTCGGGATTTCTCGCCGCGATGGCATTTCGGGTAAGACTTCGCCATGCCGCAAGACTTGATCGACCCCCTGGGCCTGTTCGGCGAAATTGCGCCGGGTAAGCAAGAGCCGTATTTCCTTGCCGGCTCCCCCGCCGCCCCGTTTGGCTGGTATGGCGGGAAAGCTTATTATGCCGAGTGGATTCTCAGCCACTTTCCAGATCACCGGGTCTACGTTGAGCCGTTCGGCGGAGCTGCCAATGTCATCCTTCGCAAGCGGCGCAGCGATGTGGAGATTTACAACGATCTGGATCATCGGCTGGTGAACTTTTTCCGCGTGCTGCGAAATCGCGAGCAGTTTGCCGAGCTGATTCGGCTGTCGACACTCACGCCCTACAGCCGCGAGGAATTCGCCCGCCTGACGGAGATTCCCGAGCCCGCCGACGCCGTGGAAGCCGCCTGGTGGTTTTTCGTGCGCTGCCGGCAGGCGATGGGCGGCGCGGGAATGACCAAACTTTATCCCTGTCATTGGGCCGCCAGCACGCGTGCCCGCCGAAATATGGCCGAGCCGGTTTCAAAATACCTCTCGGCAATCGACGGGCTTGAAGATGTCGCCTCGCGATTCCGCACGGTGATGGTCGACTGCCTCCCGGCGATCGAGCTGGTCGAAAAATACGACGCCGACGATGTCCTTTTCTATTGCGATCCCCCCTACGTCCCGCAAACGCGTTATTTACAGAAGGCGAACACATATGGCAAAGAAATGACGCTGGACGATCACGCCAACCTGCTCGATGCCTTGCTGGCATGCAAGGCGAAGGTGATGATCAGCGGATATGATTCGCCGTTGTATCTTGAGAAGCTGCGACATTGGACCCGCGTCACCATCACCGGCACGGTGCATATGAGCAATTCCGGTCAGGAGCGCGTCGAGGTGATGTGGTTGAATTGCTGATTGACGCCGCCTGAACTCCCTTATCCGTTTTATCCTAAATTTAGTAAGAAGAGCTTTTGACCCCTTATCCGTTTTGCCGCTGTCCCTATTTTCTTCATCGACCGGTTTGATTTTCCGCCAGAGACTGCGGACTTGCCGGTTCATCTCCGCGCAATAGTTGCAGAATCGCACTGGCCACGTCGGCGGTCCGGCACGGACGTTCATGGTTTCCGACGGCCACGTTTTTCCAACTTCCCGTGGGCTCGTTTTTTGCGACATCGCTGGGTACCCAAGGCAGTAGCAGCGTTTCCCATTGTCCGAGGCTGCTGAGGAATGCGAATCCTGGTCGAGGGTCCGCGGATGAGGATCCTAGGCTTCCGTGGCCCGCCAAAGCGGCAGCTAAATCAAACGCATAGGAGCGAGAGGCGGTCCCCAAAAATGGGCGCTGCGCGAAGCGAACGCGCTTTCCGCCTCTGCCGGTGGCTGAGACGCGGATGAGAAATTTAACTGGAAGGGGCTGCGTCACGGGCGGTAAAAGCAGATCCATTACCGAGAGACTGACCGCCGCGGTCGGTAAATCGCAGGTTAGACTCGGGCTGCGGTCCAGGCCACCGTCAAGCGTCGCCTCCAAGCGGGTCGGCGCGTCAAAGAGATTTTGGGAACACACGACAATTCGATAGCGTTCTCCCGTCTGCCACGCAAAGGCAGCGAGGTGCACGCGACCGGTCTGATTTATCGCGGGCGTCGGAATCAGTTCCGCCAAAAAGTCCGGTGCGCCACCGGGACGATTCTCACTTTGGTGACGCCACCACGTCGCGCCAGCGAAAGTAAGAAGCACGAATGGGTATCCAACCAAAGCGAAATGCGTACTGGTCCGAAAGTTGTCATCTATCTCGGCCTTTTCCGTTGGCGTCAGCGGGCGCTGGGCAGGCCCTCGTTGCGAACCCATTAGGGCAAACAATGGTATGAAGAGCAACATCAGGGTCCATCCGGCGAGTACGACACCCATCAGACCTGCGGCGACTACGGGGAAGGTCAACTGCTGACCTCCGATCCCCATATCTTCCATCCCAATCATCGACTCCCATGGAAGCGATTGAATCGGATCGTCGCCCGTGCTGACTTGTGTTGCCGCACGCCACTGCCGCCACTGAAGTTCCAGGAATTGCCGATTTAGCCTACTTTTGACGCGAATATTGTGGAATACTGCTGGAGGAACGACGAACGTGGACATCAGACTGCACCATCCAAACGTCATATTGATGAACATCGTCCGCCAATAATACTTGGCCGCACACTTCGAGCAGAAATGACCACTATAAGTGCGAGTGCTTATCGCGATAAATAGCCCGATTACTCGGCGAAACTGGGCGTAACGCGTCGGCGCAAGTTTTCGACAACGCTGGCAAATAGATCCATGTGTCATACTCATTGGCTCCAACGGCGATCCCGCCGGGCGAAGAAAGCGGGATGGGTGCGCTTTCGCCGCCAGTTCCTCATTCCTTTTCGCTCTGAGGCTCATCCAACCAGCATAGCCAATGCGTCGGTTTTTGCACCGCGATGGCCGCAGCGGTATACGGAAGTGGGGCACCCACCTTGCCCGGGCAAATAAGGCGCGGATGTCCAACGAATATCCCCCGTAAATTCCCCCATAGTAAAACTTGAACCCGCCCCCCGATTTTTCATACGGTCGCGGCATGGAAAATCTAACTCCACAAGCGGCACAGATGGTCGATCAACTCATGAACGTCTTCAAGGCCGGCCAAGACCGGGCGACGGATGTCAGCGATGATGACATTCTCGCCGCTCCCGGCCAGCCGCCGGAGGGAAAAACTTAAGGGGGAAAAACTTAAGGGGTCAAAAGCTCTTTACGTCCCCGTTTCATTCTCGCCTCCCGGTTTCATTCTTCCTCAGATGCACTTACGATGGCGGGCACGTCAAAACGAGCCTTCCCATGATTCTCGACGAGATATAGATATGCCTGCCGGCGTTTCTGGGGATCGTATCTTCCGGACTCGGCGGTCAGGTGGGACACGCAGAAAAAGGTTGCCAGGGTGGCCCCGCCATCGCTCACCGAAATGCCGAAGTCTCCAAATTTCTTGAGAAGAGCGCCAATGCCTTTGATCTGACATCCCACGATCGCGTCGTTCGTCACGGATCGGTAGAGCGTCAGCTTGTCATCAATGCGGTCGCCGTAGAACTCATCAGGCTCCCAGTGATAATGAATGCTGTCCCCGGCCTCGTTGTACCAGGGTTCAGAGTGAAACGACGGGTGGGCGCCGCCGCCGATCAGGTCGAAAAACTCACCTATTATTTTGGCCATAGCTTTGCCTTGAATCGTGCTGGATCGTCCCAACCAAGGGGATAGCCCGGCATGTTCGGGTCTTCCTTATCCCATCGCCACTCGTAAAGCCAATCCATCGGATTAATATAAACCAGAAAGACAAATCCGGGAATCGGGGCGCCCTCGTCGGTGTATCGGCATGTGGGTATGCCGCTGTAACAGATTCCACCGTGCTGGTGTTCGCGAACGCCTTCAAACACGACGACCGGATTGAGCAAAACTTGTTGAACCGGACTCCCGGTGGTTGGGTCCGACCGGTCGCCCACGATGGCGTGATAGCGCGACCGCGGGCCATATCGCAGGATTTTGTCCACCAGGCCGGCGGTCAAATATGCCGATTTTCGCGTTTCGGTGCGCGGGCAAAATACTGGAACCACCACATGCCGTTGCTTCGGTGGAGGCTGCTGTCCGGTAAAATCGCGATCGTTTGCCAATCGAAGTTGAATTGTAGTCAGTGATCTTCCCACGTGCGATGCGGCCACGTTGCCTGATCGAAGTACGCTTAGTGCTTGCTCGCGGTGCTGTGCCCAAATATTTCACGCTCCCGTGAAATTCGTGAAGTCGGCCGTGGTCGTTCCAGTGGCGCTGTTCGACGCGACGGCCATGCCGATGTAGATCGGCGAAGTCGCGGACAGCGTGGTCATCGTGACGCTGCCGAGTTTTGTCCAGGTGGCGCCGTTGGTGCTGTAGTAGGTGGTGAAGAGGTTGCCGACCCGGGTGAGGCGGACCCACGCATTGGGGAAGGCGGCGCTGATGCTGGTGGGGGTTTGGGTTTGCGTGGTGGCGGCTCCAGATGTGGCGCGGTATTTGAAGCGGTATCCGCCTGACGGGCTGGCGGTGATGGCCACATCGGGGCTGGCGGCATCCAGGGTGGCGCGGGCCATCAGGCCGGCCTGGGCGTATGCTCCGGTTACGGCACTGAGGCTGCTTACCTGAACGGCAATATCGAAGTTACCTGTCACCTTTGTGTAAACGAAACGGAAACTGTCGGAATTATTGTAGATTCCGGTGCCGCCTGCCGTCACGTTGTAGGCTTTGTCGTTGCTGACGGTGGTGGTGTCGCCGGGCAGTGGCGAGCCGATGTCGACGCTGGTGAACGTGGTGGCCGGGGCCGCCTGCGAGGTAATGGCGTAGGGCGCGCTGGCGGGGGATGAGCCGCTGGCGTTGTTGGAAATCACCTCATATTGGTACGCAGTCCCGGCGGCAACGGTGGTGTCGTGAAACGTTGTTGTCGTGATGTTGCTGGCGATTGTCGTCCAGCCCGAGCCGGTGCTGCGCTGGATAGTGTAGCTCGTCGCGCCGGTGGCGGCGGACCAGCTCAGGTCAATTTCAGTCGGGGATGGCGACGTCGCGGCCACGCCGGTGGGCGTGGCGGGCGCTGATGGATTGGCGGTCGTCGTGGCTACTACCGGTGCGCTGGCAAGGGATGCGCCGACGCTGTTGGTCGCAACGACTTCATAGGTGTACGCAGCGCCGGGCGAGAGGCCGGTGTTGGTGTAGCTCGTTGCGGTCAGGCCGGTGGCGATGGTGGCATAGGTATTGGTCGCGGCATTGAGCCGAAGGACGGAATAGCTGGACGCTGTCGGCACACTGGCCCAACTGACGGTGATGGAACTTCCGGAATTGACGGCGGCCGTCGCGGCCGGGGCGGCGGGCGGCAACAGCACGCTTAAGCTGCGGAACTGCGCCGTTGTTGCCGTCAGCGTGTTGTGGGCGGTGACGGCCATTCCGAAATAAACCGTGGTCGGCAGCGCCAGGGTCAGCGTGCCATCCTGCGTCCAGGTCAGGCCATCGGTGCTGTAATAGCCCGTGAAGACATTTCCCACGCGCTTCAGCCGCAACCATACGTGCGGGAAACTCACAACCGGCCCAACCGCCGCGAACGCAGGGTTGGCGTTCAGTGCGTTGCGATAGAGCCAACGGAAATTGTTGGCGGCGGTTGCGCCTTGGAAAACCATGGGGCTGCCGGCATCCAATGTCGAGCGCACCATCAGCCCCGCCTTGGCGGTGGTGAAAGTGTTGGTCAGCGATTGCACCTGCACGACGGCGTCGAAGTTGCCGGTGAGTTGCTGATAGACGAAGCGGAAGCCGTCGGTGTTGGTCGAGCCGATGTCCGTGCCATAGGCGCTGATGTCGTAGCTGACGCCATCGGTGTTGACGAGGGTGCTGCCGGCGGGCGAGGAGTTGATGTCGGCGCTGCTGTAGGTCCCGGCCACGGTGCTGACGGTTTGCGATTGCGTGAAGCCACTTGCGCCGGCGGCGTTTTGGGCGGCAACCTGGTAGGTGTAGCTGGTGTTGGCGGCAACATTTCCGTCGACCAGCGTGGTGCCGCCGGTGTATGCGCCGGAGACAGTGGTCCACGTCGATGACCCGGCGGCCTGACGTTGAATGATGTAGCTGGCTGCGCCGGCGACGGCGGACCACGAGAGCGTCACCTGCGGCGAAGAGGCGCTGGCCATGGCGGTAACGGTTGCCGGGGCGGTTGGCGCATTGGCCGGGGTGGCGGCGGTGACGACGGCGGCGTACGACGAGTAAACGCCGTTCAAATCGCTGCGCACGCGATAGCTGTAGCTGATGCCGGCGGCAAGGCCGGTGTCCTGGTAGGTCAAGCCGGCCGTCGCGCCGATTTCCGACCACGCCAGCGTATTGGGATCCTGCCGCTCGACGTGATAGAGCGTGATGCTGCCAGCGGCGGCGGTCCAGTTCAGGTCAATCTCGGTGGTGGAGACGGCGGCGGCGGCCAGGGCGGTCGGGCCGGCGATTCCGGTGGAAATGGTGACGTTTGCGGTATATCCGCCGAACGCCCCGCCGTTTTCAGCGCGCACGCGATAGATATACGTAATGCCGGTGGCGACGGTGGTGTCGCTGAAGCTGGTGCCGGTGAGATTCCCGGCGATTTCGGTGAAGGCGCTGTCGCCCTGTGCTTCGCGCTCGACGTGATAGGCGCTGACGGCGCCGCTGGCGGCAGTCCATGTCAGGGCAACCTGGCCCGATGCGTTCAGCGAGGCGTGCAAGCCGCTTGGCGCGCCGGGGGCAACGCCGGCCGGTGTGGCGGCTGACAACACATTGCTGTAGGGCGATGCGCCGGCGCTGTTTTGCGCGCGGATCTGGTAGGCGTAGTTGGTGCCGCCACTGAGGCCGGTGTCGGTGAAACTCAGGCTCGTGGTGGTGCCCACTTCGGTGAACAGACCGCTTCCCACCACTTCGCGTTCGATGCGGTAGAGCGTGGCGCCGGTGGCGGCGGCCCAGGTGAGCTTGACTGACCCGGCGCTGGCGGCGGTGGCCGTCAGCAAATTCGGAGCGGCGGGAATCGACGCGATGGCGGTCGTGGCGGCCACCGATTCCACGCCGCTGCTGTTGACGGCGGTGATCTTGTAATAATTGGCGGCCCCTGCCGGCGCCTGGGAATCGAGGAAGCCGGCGCTTGTGATCGGCGCGCTGTTCACCAGCGTGAAGGTGCCGCCGGCCGAGGTGGAACGATAAACGTTGTAACTGACGGCGGTGGACACCGGCGCCCATTGCAGGTTCACGCCGCTGCCATTGGCCGTGGCCCGCAGGTCGAATGGCGTGGCCGGTTTAGCCTCGAACGTGACGTTGCTGACCACCTCGAAAAGGTCCTGGTAGTCGCTGTTGGGCGTGGCGTAGGCCTTGTAGTCCAGGCCGACGAGGTATGTGTTGGCAACGACGTTTCCATTGGCGTCGATCACCGGGAAAAAGCGCAGCCCGTGCTCGCTGGTGTCGAACGGCAGGTTGCCGGTGTTGGCCGAGTCCTGGCTCTTTTGGCCGTCAAGATTCAGGCCGAATGGGCCGGTGGGTGTAAAAGTGTTGGTGACGGTGCTCAGGCTGTCCTTGGTGAGCAGCGGGAAAAGCGACTGGCCGTTATTGGGTTGATCCTTCCACAGGAACTGCGTATGCCCGCCGGGCATATACCAGCCCGATTGCGGCTGGGTGACGGCGGTGGCGGAGGTCGGCAGATTGCTCAGCGAATCGGTATAGGTAAAGGTATTGGCGGAGGTGATGCCGGTGATGGCGAACGTGCCGTTATAGCCGTTGATGTCGCCGGAGATGGTGACCTGGTCGCCGACTTTAAATGTGGTCGCGGCGGCGGTGGTGATGGTAACGGTGTTGCCGGTTTCGCTCTCGAGCGCAACGCCTTCGCCCACCGTGCCGACCAGGGCCGACACGGTCACATATTGCTGGTGAAACGCGGCTAATTCGGTCAATGAGACCGGCTGGCTTGGGTCAGCGGCAACGAACAATCCCTGGTCGACCGAGGGATCGACTTCCTGGCCGTACATGACGACAGTATTGGCGTTGTTGGGCAGTTCGGTTCCCTGCGACGCGGCAGACCCGGTGTCGTTGGTGGAATATCCGAAGAGCAGGTTGGTGAGCGTGTTCAGGCCCGGCTCATTTTCGTGCTCGGATTGAATCTGCCAATAGCCGGCCAAATTCAGCGTGCGTGTCGGATTGACCGGGTCGTTGGAATTAATGGTGAGCGTCCCATTATACACGCCCCCGGCCGCCTGCACGGAAACCAGCGAGGCGCTGACGGTGTCGTTGGTTTCGTTGGTGGTATGCGACGGATCCGTGGTGGCGATGAACTGGATCGTCAGCGTCAGCGAGCCGCCGCCGGGAATCGACGTGCCCGGGGCCGGGGGATTCACCAATGTCCAATCCTTGCTGTCGGACAGCGTCAGGCTGTTGATGACCAATGGCCCATCGCCGGTGTTGTTGATGGTCACCGTGTTGGTGTCGTGAACGATATCCGTAGCAATGGAATTGGGCTTTTGAATCCGGTTGAAAACCAGATTGGTCGATCCCGGCGCAAGATCATTCTCCACCACGCCCAGCACCGGCAGCGTATTGCCCACCGGATTCGCCGGCGTTGATCCGCCGGTGGCGTTGGCGGCGGCTTTCACGTTGCTGATGATGCCGACGAAGTTGATGAAGCTGTTGTAGGTCGTCGGGTCGTTGTAATCCTCCATCGCCACGACGTAGGTGTTGGGGACGACGGCGCCGGTGGGCGTTTCATAGGGGAAGAATCGGATTTTTCGCGCATGGGTCGGGTCGAGCGTGTTGAGCGCGTCTTCGCTGTAATGCGTGTCGAGCGAGCCATTGGGCGTGGTGGTGCCGGGGAAGGTTCCATACAGGCTAAATGAGCTGGCTCCGGGATTGAAACTGGTCGCGCCAAGGGCGGTCGGGTCGACGGTTTGGGCGTCGGACTTACCAATGTAGAAAAGCTCATTGAGGCTGGTCGGATCGCCCGGCGTGTAATAGCCGATCCGGCTGACGGCGGCAGTTGCCGATGAAAAGCTGGCGATGGGGGTAATGGTGACCGGCTGACTTGAATCCGCCGCCACGAGGCGTTGCATCGCCACTTCCTGGCTCGATGAATCGGGGTTGATCGGATACTTCTGCGTGTTGAGATTCACGTCGTTGGGGCCAGCGCCCACGATCGTCGGAATGTTGTAAGCGCGCAAGACCTGCGCCAACGATGGCTCCAGCACGCCAAACGTGCCCGGAGTGCCGATACCGCGCAGCGACACATTCAACGGCCCGCTTGGGTCGCTGCTGGTGACTTGCAGCATCGCATATTGCAGGCCGAGCTTCGATGCCGTGTAGGTCATCTTGATGGCAAACGAAGCGCCCGGCGCAAGCGTGGCCGGCAGGCTTGAGGCGTTGGTAATGGCAAAGGTCGACAGGTCTGCCGTCGGCGCGGTGGGGTCGGCAATAATCTGCAATGCGCCGGTTGACGGAAATGTGAGCGTCGAGGTTCCGGTGTTGGTGATGATGATCGATTGCACCGGACTGGCGGCATGGCCGGTATAGCCGGTTGCCACGCTGTTGAATGGTTGAACCGTTTTGTTGGCCGTCGCCTTGGCGGTGCTGGCGTTTGGCGTCAGCAGCACGATGCGCTGCCCGCCGAGCTCGGAAACGTAAAGATTTCCGTTGGCGTCGTTTTCGACGAGGCTGACGGGATTATTCAGGTCGGAGAAGCCGGCAATTCCCTTGGTTTCGCCGATGACGTTGCCCGCCGAGTCGCGCTGAAGGGTGACCAGGTCGCTGCCGGCGCTGTATTCGGTGACGATCAGGGCGTTTTGCAGCGCGCCGCCGAAGGTCTTGTCCTGATATTCAATGATTCCGTCCGGCGAAACGTGCGCGCCAAAATCCCAGGCCGCCCCGCGGTAGTTGGCGTCGGGCGCGGTGCCGAGCGGATAGGCGCTGAAGACTTCGTCGGCCACGCCGCCGGTGGAAGGGTTGCCATCATCCAGGACATATTCGCCGCGGGTTGGGTTGGGGTGGCCGTAATAGCCGCCCTGCACGATGTTGTAGAGATAGTCGTCTTCGGTTTGGGCGACGTTGGTCAGGCCGGGGACGTTTGGCCCGCTGTAAGGCAGGCCGGTGTCGATGCGATTGCCGTTGATCTGCCCCGCGCTGCCGGCGGTATAGGCCGGGGTATTTCCGCCGGCGCTGGAGCCGTTGTTCACGGCGAGCAAATCGCCATTGGCGGTGAAGATCAGGCTGAAGGCGTTGCGCACGCCGGTGGCGTAAATAATCAGCGGCGCGCCGCTGGCAAAGGGGTTGTAATTTCCGCCGGCATCGGGGGTCAGCACGTTCAGCGGGCCTGCGTCAAGATTGATCACGCTGGTATCCAGCCGCAGGACCGCGGCCGTCAGCAGATGCTCCGAGCGATTGCCCCAGGTGCTGTCGGGCGCGCCGTAGGCGGTGTTGCTGGCCTGGGCAAAGTAGAGGTAATTATGGCCGGCAATCGGGCCGGGACCGAAGACCGGCTGCTCGGTCGAGTGGTCGGCAACGCTGCGCGGCAGGTCGACGACGGCATCCTGGACTGTCGCAAGATTCGGCCCGCTCATCACCGAAATCTTGCCGGTGAAATCCACGCCGTTGGTTGCGCCCGAGAGCGCATAAAAGCTGTTGGAAACCCAAAGGACGACGTTCGATGCCGTCGACGCGGGATCAAAAGCAAACCCGGTGATTAAGCGCTTGCCGCCGTTGAATGTTTGCAGCGAGGTGATGATCTGGGCCGTGCCGAGCGTTCCGTCGGCGTTGATCGTCCAGCGGAAAATGCGGCCGTCCTCGGTGCTGGCGTAAAGCAACCCGTCCGGGCCGATCTTCACATCGGTAAACGCCGCCCCGGTCGCGGTCGGCAAATTGGTTTTCGTGAAGCTGATATTCGGATCGACCTGGCTGACGGCAGCGCCGGTGGTGAAGGTGGTCTGGTAGGGAATCATCGTCGCGCCGGTGGTGTCGGCCACGCCGGCCGTCACCACAAACGTGTACTGCGTATTGGGCGCGAGATTGGCGGTGGGCGTGAGGACGATGGAATCGCCGCCGCCGGAGGTGTTCACCACAGCCGGCACCAGCGACTGGTCGCTGTTGCGATAAACGTAAACATCGCTGCTGGAAATGGTCTGGGCGTTGATGGCGGAATTGGGGAGATTGAGGTCGGCTTCGATCGGCGAAGTGACCGAAACGCCGGTGGCGCCGCTGGCGGGAGTCACCGTGCGAATAGACGGATGACCAGCAATGGAAGCGCCGGCGTCGATCTCGAAATGCGTGAAGCCGACCGTCACCGGCGCGAGATTATTCTTCGCCGATGCCATGATGCCGGCAATGCCCGCGCTATTGAAAAACGCTGCCTCTTCAGTGCCGGTCAGCGTCACCGTCCCGGCGATGGCCACAAACGCCCCGCCGTTGATGGCGTACGACGCGGTGATGGCGCCGGTGCCGGCGTTGCCGGTCAGGCGCAGGTCCAGCGTCTGGATATTGGCGAAGCTTCCGATGCTTTGATAGGTGTCGACGGTATGGGTGTTGGCGTTTTGCTCGTCGGTGAATTGAAGCGTCTGCCCGCCGCCGGCTGAATTGTAACCGGCCACCAGCTTTACATAGTTGTCGTCGTCCGGCCCGAAAAATACGCCGCCGTTTTCATAGTTGGCGGTGAGATTGGACAGCGGGCCTTGCAGGCGGGTGGTGATGGAAAACCCGGCGGTGGTGGCGGGAAACTTCGTCTCCAGCGCATCCACCTGGGAGTTGTCGGTGCCGTTGCTGCTGCCGGCGGTGGCGGTGCCGGTGGTGGTGAGATTCAGTTCGCCGACGGCGGTGTTGAGATAAACCAGGCTGGGTTGGTATTGCGTGCCGTTCTTATTCGGCTCGACGAGGGTGAAGCCGGTGCCAAGCCCGTTGGTGTCAAACACGCCATTCTGAGCGCTTTGAAAATTCAGGCTGTAGGGGAGCGTTTGAATGACGTTCTGATAAGCCAGTGGGTCGGCTGAGAGAAGCTGGCGTTCCTCGAGCTTTTCCACTTCGGGGCGAATGGCGCGGAACAATCGGGAAAGCGCATCAATATTCTTGAACGGCATATTTTTCTTCTCCCCTGTTCGGGGCTCCTCCAAAGGCCGGGGCAACTCCAACATTGTCGCACGTTGAGGCGGGCATTATTCCCGCACCCCGCTCAAAGCGGCCAACCGGCAGGCTCGGCCAGACCCATCCATCCGAAACATACAGCGCATTTTGAGGTTGCCAAATAAGGGCCGTTTTCGACCGCTGCAACCGCCCCGCCGCGTCATTCCGCCGCGGAATCGAGGCAGCGAGTGCGCAGAAACTGCCGCCTATTGGCATCGGTGAGATGGATTATTCGCTCAATCGGCAAAGGGATGGGTTTAAGAATATCCGGCGTGAAACGACTGCAATCGCCAATCTATTCCGTTTATGCCGGGAGGATGATATTCTGCCTGCACCGGTGGCGAACTTGCCCTGATGATCCGCACCCTCCAACCCGCAGGAATTAACCATGCCCTCCAGCGAAGAAGATTTGAAAAAGGCCCTCAAGGCATTCAAGAAGCGTTTGAAGATGCAGCAGCTCGAGGAGGATTCAAAGCTGGGACATTCGCCGTTGACGGGATCGAAGACGAAAATCGTTTCGATTCAGCCGCCGCTGGGATTTGGGCGCGAGGTATGGGAAGACCTGGCCGACCAGGGATATCTCAAGCGCGATGGGCGGGGATTTTTCGAGCTGGTGCCGGGGAAATAATCGGGAGCATGTCATCATGCGTCCAGTATTTCGCGATCTCGTTATTGGGGGAATCGTGCAGGTTCTGGCGCTGGTGTCGGCGGCGATGATTCTGGACCTCGGCCAATTTGCAACCGCAACAGCGGACCTGTCGGCTGCCTACTGGCTCGGCGTGATATTGATTCTCTGGCGTCGATCCAATTCACTGACCGCCGCGGATCGGCTTTTTATCCGGCTCGGGCTGATACCGATTCTGGTCATCGGCATTCCGATTTTCCTGCGGGTGTGGACGGCAAAAGGGGCCATGTAGCTCGCGGAATATTCTAAATACTCAAACTGAACGGTTTTTGCTGTCCGGCAGTGAAAACATGCACGATTTACGGCGAATTTTGCGACTTCAACGTGACACGGGCGTCCCACCCGTGCTGGCGATGTAATGAGTTCAAGAACCGCTGACAACGATTATTATTCGCATTTTCCCGTCGCCGGCACGGCCGAGACGGCCGTGTCACGATGAACGCCTTTAAAAACCGCTCAGTTTGAATAAATTTAGATTCAGAGCAACGCATTGCCGCTGCCGTTGCATACTCTGCGCTATCAATGCAATGCCCGATTTCCACCCGCCGCTACTTTGAAGCCAGGCGCCGACAATGCGAAGTTGTCTCGGCAAATCCGAAGGCGGCTTCAAATCGTCGGCCTGTAGTGGCCCACTACTTCCTGCAATCGCTCGGTAATCTGCCCCAGCGAGCAATGTTCCACCGTGTTGATCAACTCGGCGAACACGTTACCACCCGCGTCGACGGTTTTTTCCAAGGCGTCGAGCGCTTGTTGCGATTCCTTGCGATGCCGGTGCTTGAATTTTCGCACGCGGTCGGCTTGCAACCTCCTCTTCGACGCCGGCGTTCGCGCGAGCTTTAATTCGGGAAGAATTTCCTTGTCGCCGACGTAGCGATTCAGGCCGATTACCGGGCGCACGCCGTCGTAAATCTGCTGCTCGTAGCGATGGGCGGCGGCCTGGATCTGGCTGCGCTGGTAGCGATGCTCGATCGCCTGCAAAACCCCGCCGAGCTGCTCGATCTGGCGGAATTCCTCCAGGACGGCGGCCTGCACCGCCTGCTCGACGGCGCGAACGCCGGGCGATGAACCCAGCAGATTCATCGTATGCTTGAAGAGCCCGGATTCTTCCAACAAAATCGCCTGAGCGTTGGCGGCAAGCTTCACATATTCCTCGCCGGGCGTGGTGAACGGCTCATCGGCGCTGTTGCTGTGGCAGGAATTGGTGGCGTTTATATAAGCAAGCATCAACTCGATTCCCGTGCGCGTCAGGTTGTTCTTAAACGACTGCGCCACCAGCGAGCGGCCGCTGGTTTGCGTGTGAAGCTTCAGCACCTGCGCACGAGGCTCGGCACTGAAGACATCGCGCATGCCGATCGCCCAAATCTTTCGGCAGACGCGCGACAGGGCGAGATATTCCACGTCCAATCCGCAGTCGAGAAAAAACGAAAGCCTGGGACCAAAGACGTTGACATCCATGCCGCGCGAACGAAACAGCTCGGCGTAGGCAAAGCCGTTGGAAAGCGTATAGGCCGCCTGCTGGACCGGCGTTGCCCCGGCCTCGGCGATGTGATACCCGCTGATGGAAATCGGATACCAGCGCGGCATTTTGGAATTGGTCCACTCGACCATGTCGGCGAGGAATCGCAACGACGCGTCCAGCGGGAAGAGGCACTCATTTTGAGCCTGCACCTCTTTAAGAATGTCGGCCTGAATCGTTCCGCGAAGGTGCGGAACGACGTCATCGCCAAACCGGCGCTTGGCGGCGGCGATGAACATCGCCAGAATGGCCGGGGCCGGGCCATTGATGGTCATCGAAACCGAGACATTTTCGCGGCCCAGCTCGAAGCCGGCGTAGAGCCGCTGCATGTCTTCGACGGTATCGACGGCCACGCCTCCTTCACCGATTTTTCCCAGGACGCCGTCGGCGTCGCTGTCCAGGCCATAAAGCGTCGGGCCGTCGAACGCGGTGCTGAGGCGGGCGCTGCGTTGCTGGCGGGTGAGATAGCGGAAGCGCGCGTTGGTATCCTCGGCTAGTCCCAGGCCGGCGAAGAGCCGGGTTGGTTCTTCGGTTTTCGCCGGAGCTGGCGCGCCGTCGCGTGGCATTGGATCGAGATACATCTCGTGATAGGCGGCGGTCGCGTAGGGAAATTCACCGGGCAATCCTTCGCCATGAACGAATCGCGCGATTTCTCCGGCTTCATCAATATCCGGCAGTGCAAGACGCGGCAGGCGAAGGCCGGTGGGCGTTTGCACCGTGGCAATATTTGCGCGGATGGATTTCCACCGGCTGAGGATTTCGTCGCGCGTCTTCGGGTCGTTGCGAGCTGCGCGTACGTGCTCATCGACGAACCGCGCCTGCGATTCAACAGCCTGCACAACCTGGGCAAGAACGCTCATATTGATCCCTCAAATGCACGTGACCGCGACGCCATCATTTCTCGTGTCCACGCTCCCTTGCACCGTTCCCGTCAACATGCCGAACAAATGGTTCACGCCTTCATCCCGATGCCGTTTGGCGACGGTTCCCAACAACTGTTGTCCGCGGCGGTTCATTGCCAGGCGCTGCTCAACCTCCGAAGACGCGGTTTTGGCGGCGGCCATGTCGCCCTTGTTCACCACCACAATATCGGCCAGATCGAGCATGGCGATTTTCTGCAATTGCAGGCGGCTGCCATATTCGGGACTCATGACGAACACGGTTTTGTCGACCAGCCCAGGGGAAAATGGGACAGCTTCCTGCCCGATGCCGACGGTCTCGACGAAGATCACGTCGAACCTGCCGCCGGGCGGATCATTTTTGAGAATTTGCAGGCAGCGCTCGGTTGCCCGGGAAAGCCCGCCCGCTTGGCCGCCGGTGGAAAGGCTGCGCATAAAAACGCGGTCATTCTGGGAATAGAACATGGCGGCCCGATCGCCAAGCAGCGCGCCGGTGCCGACAATGCTGGGATCGTGCGAAAGCACCGCAATGCGCGAATCGGGCGATGCGTGGAGAAAACGCAGGACCAGTTCGTCGATGAGCGTTGTCTTCCCCGCCCCGCCGGGACCGCAGACGCCGACGACGAGTTGAGATTGACGTTGCATGGCATTTGAAGGTTCATTGGCTGCGGATTTACGGGTGGCTTGGGAGTGCGTGGCACGGGCGGCCCGCCCGTGTGCTTGTTTCTTCAGCGAAGACATGGGCGAGCCGCCCATGCCACGTTGTTTTGGCGGCGTTTCCACGCTCCCGATCGCTGCAGCCGTTAGCAACCTTCCCAGCCGATGGTCGTCGTGCGATTTCGCCAAAGCCTTCGTCGGCGGCGATCCGCCCCATGTTTCCTGCACGTAGGAAATCATTTCCGCCAGCGGCGTTCCTGCAAAGAAGATTCGGCTTACGCCTTTGGCGCGCATCTTGCGCTCGTCGGCATGCGAAATCGTTCCTCCCCCGCCGCCAAAAACGCCAATGTCTTGCGCCCCGTATTCGCGAAGCTGGTCAAGGACATCGCTGAAAAATTCGACGTGGCCGCCGTTGTAGCTGGAAATACCCACGGCCCGGACGTCTTCCTGAACAGCCGCGCGGGCGATGTCACGGGCGCTGCGGTGATAGCCGAGGTAGACGACTTCGATGCCATGGCGGATCAGCTCGAGATTGACGGTGCTGATGGCGCTGTCGTGGCCATCGCAGATCGGCACCGCCGTCAACAGGCGGATGGGCGTTGCGGAGGTTTGTGCGGAAGCGGCCACGAAAACTCCTCGCTGGGACGATTATAGGATCGGCCATTGACCGGAGCGCGCTCGATTTGGACAGGACATTCCGCTCGCGTGCAAACCGCATTTTAACCCTACGATATCGATCGACCACCAGAGGATTTCTCAGGTTCATATAGCGGGCGACCGTCATCCTGATGAGGTACTCCCAAGATCTGGCTCGCCTTGGCGTACCGGCTAGATCCTTCGGAGTACCTGCTCTGAAAATGTAGGGCGGGCACTGCCCGCCAACACCGCGCTCGGCGGGCAGTGCCCGCCCTACGTGAGTTTCATGCGTAGCGGGTGCGGCGGAGCCGCATGAGCACTGAGGATGACGCTCGCGCCACCAACGCGAAAAGTGCTATAAATTCCCTGATTTGTCCAGGGTCCGCGCGGGGACCATCCCGTTTGAGATTGGAAACGCTGTCCGCGGTGCGGACCCTACGAGGATTGAAAGCGCCGAATTGCGCAAGGTCATTTTGGAATTAACGCGGCGCGCCGAGTTATGGGACTCCCGCCTGGCGCGAGGCGTTTGCTTTTCCGCCCCGCGCCTCGGCTACCACCGCCTCCATCACGCCGCCGGGATCGCGGAAGAAGTGCGGCGTCCAGACGCGGTGCAGCTTCCATCCCTGCTCCTCAAGAATCCCGGTTCGGAAAATGTCCCATTGCATCGGATCATCGGCGGCAGCGAAACGGGCGGCGTCGCATAGAACGCCGATTGTTACATCACTGGGGTCATCTGGATTATGCAGGGCGACGTCGACGCAGAAGCCTTCGTTGCCCCAGTGAACGTCGCTGGATAACCCGTGGTCCACGGCAAGTCGCTGGGCGAGAGATTCGGCAAAGAGGGAGGGAGATTTGCTTGGGAAGATATGAACCGGGGCGGGGGTTTGTTGAGTGGCGGGCGCCTCTTCCGCCGTGGCACGGGCGGCCCGCCCGTGTCCTTCTGGCAACGCAGAAGCCATGGGCGGGCCGCCCATACCACGATTTGCGTCGGCAGCTTCCCCAGTGGGAATCGCCGTCGCAACGGCGTCGCCAGCGTCCGCTGCTACTTCACCGTCAACCTTTCCAGGACGCCCCACGTCCTCGGCATATTTCAGATACGCCAGCAGCAGCCACGCGCCGCCGGGCGTTTGGCCGGGGTCGAGTTGGGGGAGCGAGTGGTAGGCTTCGCGCGGGACGGAGGTGACGACGTGGACTTTCTCCCGGGCGCGGGTGACCAGGACATTTAGGCGTCGCCCGCCGCCGGCCCGGCCCAAGGGGCCAAATCGGCGATAAAACTTTCCGTTGGCATCCGGGCCGTACGTGGTGGAAATGAGAATGTAATCACGCTCATCTCCCTGTACGTTTTCCAGGTTCTTAATGAAAAGGCCCTCGAATGAGCCTTCGCCTTCTCGATTGCGCGCAGCGTCGAGGCGCTTGGCAAACGCCGGCTCTTCGGCCGCCAGTTCGTCCAGTCTCTCTGCCACCAAATCACGCTGCACGAGATTGAAGCAGGCGATGCCAATCGACGGCGGCTCCTTCCGCGCGAGCAGTTCCCTCACGATTTCTACAATCCGGTCGGCCTCGATTTCATTCCTGCGCATTTCGTACACGCCGCCGACGTGATCGAGCACCACCGCCGCCTCGGCCCGGCGATTGGCCGGATGGCCCGGGATCGGCTGAAGGCGCGAGTTGTAAAAATAGCCGTTGCTGAAGGCGATCAGGTCGGCGTGCCGCGATCGATAATGCACATCGAGGTAGCACTGCTGAATATCCAGCCCCAACGCCGCCGTCAGCAAATCTTCGATCTCGCCCTGATGCTGCTCGAACAGATCCTGATCGGTTTCGGCATCCTCCTCGTCGCTGGCGGCGACAGCGGATTCAAAAAATCGCGTGGGGGGCAATTGCCGCGGATCGCCGGCAATGACGATGCGCTTCCCGCGCATCAGTACCGGCAGCGATTCCTCCAGCCGCATTTGCGAGGCTTCATCGAACACCAAAACATCAAAGACCGGCTCGCACGGGAAAACCTGCGCCACGGTTTCAGGGCTGCACAGCCAGATCGGGCAGAAATCGAAGAGCGGATCGCCCCCTTCGATTTGCGCGCCGACTTTCACCACCTGCCGAAGACGCAGCGCCCGCTCGCCGCGAAGCATGAGCCGGCGGCGAAGGTCGGCGCCCTGGGTATTGAGGCGCGAGCGCGTCTGCGCCAAAAGCCGATCCTGCTGCCGGGAAATCCAGAAATGGCGGATGACGTCGCGGGTGAGTTTCCGCTTGTTTTCGTCGAGTTCGCGATAGCGGGTGAAGGCGGTTTCCAGGCGATGGCCGTCAATTTCCTGCAAGTGCGGATCGGATTTCAGCCGCCCGGAAATTTCCTGTGCCAGCGCCGAGCGCCGCAGAATCTCCGCCGCGCGATGCGGCTCGATCGACGCGGCCATCAGCGCTTCCACCGCAGTCCGCAGCTTGACGGGCAACATGTTGAGCCCCTGTCGGATTCGCACGACGCCTTCGAGCGTTTCGATCTGCGCCGCCAGCGGCGAGACAATTCGCAGGGCCGGCTGCCCCGCGCGAAACGCGGCGGATTGTGTGGCAAGCCATGGGCCGTCGAATAGTCGCGAAGAACTGAGCGTGGCTTCGAGTTTCTCGAGCGCCGCGGCTCGCGCCGGGGATTTTGCCAGGCCGTCAAAAAAGGCCTGCCGATCCGATACATCGACCAGCACATCGGCGATGCGGTCGCTCAGGCCCGTGAATCCGGGATCGGTGCGGACGAGGGTCATCAGATCGATAATCGCCAGATGCGATTTCAGGGATTTGCCCAGGACCGCGTCATTCTCCATCGGTGCGGCAGAATTCGCCGAAATAAATTCGCGAAGAAGTTGGGTCAACTTGATGCGTGCACGAAGGGCGGAAAGAAAAGTCCGCACGCGATTGGCGTTTTCAGCACTGAACGACAGGCCATAGGTGTTCACCACGGCGGCGGCGGTGGATTTGGGTTTGAGAGGCAGAAACGCGTACCACCTTTTCGCGAAGTCGTCGTAAGCCGCCAGCTTCAGCAGATGCTCTGCGATCGGCAGAACATCGAGCGGGCGATCGCCGAGATTAGCCAGCAATTCGCCGTCAAGCGGGCCGGCTTCGAAGGTTTTCGCGAACGCCGTGGCCGCGTCGATCTTCCGCCGGACGTCGGCCAGACCGTCGGCCGATTCCTTCGCCCAGCGAGTGAGAATCTTCGGCGCGGTCGACTCAAGCAACGGCGGAAGAATTGCCGCCAGGCGCGTGCGGGCGTCTGCCTGCTGCTTCAACGGCAGATTCGCCGCAAAAGGGGGAATCATTGGATCGACGGTCTGGTCTGCCGATCGGCTGGCCTCTTCGCATTCCCTTGCCAGCGCCCGGATTTTTGCCATCGGTTGCGCCAGAAAATCGCCCAGCGCGATTCCCGCCGCCGAGACCCAGGGATTTGTGCCATAGGCAATCGATTCCCCGCGCGCCAAAACTTCCGCCGTCGCGTTGGCATAGGTATCCAGCGTTTGCAGGCTGACGTCCTCGATGGAGACCGCGCCATCATCGCTGCCGGCCAGCGATAGCCATTGGCCGACCATTTCGCTGAAGTTGGGCCCATGCTCGCCGAGCGTTCCCTGGCGCTTGACCAGCGAATCGCGATATTGGGACAGTTCGTCGTGAAGTGATTGAAGCTCGGCATCCACTTTCTTCAGCTTCGCCTCGACCCGGGCATCGGACGTGGCATCCTGCAATTCATCGAGCTGCTGGCGGATGGATTTATACAGCTCGCGCTGGTCGCGCCGCGGATCATGGACCAGGGCGCACAAATTTCCCAGGCCAAGATGATTCAGCCGATTGAAAACGACATCGAGGGCCGTGCGCTTGTCGCAGACGACCAGCACGCGCTGCCCGCGCGCCAGGTGATCGCCGATGATGTTGGTGATGGTCTGGCTTTTCCCCGTTCCCGGCGGGCCATGCACCACCAGCCCGCGACATTCTCGCACCATCCGCACCGCCCGCGCCTGGCACGGATCAGACCCGCTGATGAACCGCTCATCGGCAATCACCACCGGACGAGACTCGGGCGTCGATTTGCTGGGCGATGCTTCGGAAATGGGTTTCCCGCTTGCCTCCATTGGGACATCGACCGAACTTCCATCCGCAACATCCTTCTTCACATCGCCATTAATAGCCGCGGGCGGAAGCCGCGGATCCCGCTCCTGCGGAATCCCAACATTTTCACGAGTGCCCGCGACAATCGCGGGCAGATCCAAACTCACCTCCCGGCGGATAAAACTCTCCACCGGTCCCGTCAAATTTCCCATTCCGATCATCGCCTGCGTATCACGAAGTAGTCCCTGGTTGGCCATCGGGAACAGCCCCAGCACCGCCGAGCAAAGAATACGCGGCTTATCGTCGGCCGTATCCGCCTTGGGGGCGGGATCAAGCTGAAAATCGCTCGGAATGATGTCGGCAGCCGTTTTCCCTTGCGCGCTTGCGCCATGTCGCGGACCGCCTTCCGGCGAAAGCGTATTCTCCGGCTCCCTCTCCCCTGTACTCAGGGGAGAGGGTTGGGGTGAGGGGCCGTTCCCGGAAAAAGCACCCCCTTCGTGAGCGGCGCCGTTCGACGCCTCACCCGTTGTCCCAGCCCGATCTTCCGCGCGGCGGTGGGAGGCGGAAGATGCATCGCTCGTTTCCGTTTCAGATTTTACTGCCGTTTCGCTGGCACGATGCTCCCCGGCATCCGGCGACTTCGCACCGTCATGCGCCGACGTTGCAAACAACTCCGGCATATCCCAATCCATCGCCCCCGCCACCGATTTCACGATATCGCGGATTTCCTCCCAGGGATGTTGTCCTTCATCATCCACGTCGGTTTCATGAACGGTTTGCCCCGTTTGTTGCTCGAGCCAGGCGAGCAGGGCCGTGTTCGGCATCACGCGATCGACGCCTTCCTCTTTGCAGGCCAGCTCGATGGCCGGGGCCGCGCCGCGCTTGACGATGATTGCAACCGGGATGAATGCCAGGGGTGCCAGCACACGCTTGCTCGCGCCCGATTTTCCGCCGCCGAACGTGCCCGGCGGAAGGCTCAGCAGTGGAAAGCCGACGTTCAGCACGCCAACGCCGGTATCCTGCTCATAGGTGCGGGCGTCCTCGGCGATGGTGTGCAGCTTGTTCAGCACCGCCTGCTGTTCGAGGAATGCGCGCTCGGGGGAAATGGAAGCAGCAACCTCCGGTTCTTCGATCGGCCCATCTGCCAACGGCGGCCCATTTTCGTCCGCGGCTTCAATCGAAGCGGCGACCTTCAGCTTCTGCGCGCGGGCAGGTTTGTCTCCATTCTTCGGAACGGGCGTGCGCGCCTTGATGGTGGTTTCATGGGTCGGCCCGAGCAGCGCGCGCAGCGCGTTTTCCGGCGTGACATCCGAAAGCTTGCCAAGCTGCACCAGATCAAGCCGTTGGCGGCTGGCATAGGGCCGGCAATTGAGGCTCGGCCCATTGACCAGCCCCGCCAGAAGCCGATCGAGCATCTTCTCCAGGATCTTGTTGGGTCCATCCATGCGTGAATGAGGATAAGACAGGGCGGCTTGCGGGGGAAGTGCTTTGGTTGGGGAAGTGGCGCATTATCCTGGACGACTGCAAGATCGGATCGGTCGCTTGCGCGCCCGGCCTGCCGCTGAAGCGGCGGCACCGCGCAGAATTATCGCGCGGGTTTCAGTTCTTGCTTATTTCATTCACGGTGTGGGATCTATTCGCGCCAGCCGTGCAGGTCGCGGACTTTGACCATGGCCGCCAGGATGTCATTCCAGGTTTTTTGGTCGCTCATGACGGCATTGGGGAACATGCAGCCATCCCAGCAGATGTGCCGCAGGCGCTTCAGCGGCGCGCCAGTTTCGTTTTTCAGCCAATAGCCGGCGTGGCGCGGGATATCGAGTTTTCCGGTGGGGTCGGTGGCCAGGCAATGGCGACCGGTTTTGTCGTGGCTGCCGGTGCCGTGGACGGTACCGTTGTTTTGCGCAACGTGGAAGTCGATCGTCCATGGCCGCAAGGCATGGGTGAGCGCCTTGAGCGCTTCGTCGAGTTTATTGCCGTCCTTCCAGTCATAGCCGGCGGGCAGAATTGAATCTTCCGGGGCGTTATAGCCCATGGTGTAGAGCAGTGTGTGAGCCATGTCGGCTTGAAAGCCGACGGTGGCGGGCCGGTCGGTTTCCTCGAGCAGTTGCACCATGCGTTTCCACGAATGCATGCCGCCCCAGCAGATTTCCCCTTCGGCGGCCAGGCGCTCGCCATAGCCCTCGGCCACATCCGCCGCCTCGCGGAAGGTGGCGGCGATTTTCCGCTGGTTGGCCTCGGGGTCCTTGTACCATTCATCGGGGCTGGAAGCCGAGTCGATGCGCACGATGCCATACGGCCTCACGCCAAGCTGGCGAAGCTTTTCGGCGATCCGGCAACCTTTGCGAACCTGCTGCACGAACTGCTTGCGATCGCTTTCCGACCCCATCGCCGCCCCGCCGCCCGTCGGCGGCCAGATCGGCGCGACGACCGATCCCACCACGAGATTCTTCGCGCGGAACTTATCGGCCACCTTTTTCAAGCCGTCGTCATCAATGTCGATATTGATGTGCGGGTCGAAGAGAAACAGGTCCATGCCGTCAAATTTG
>DASRRM010000211.1:0-11453 GCA_035695715.1 Tepidisphaeraceae bacterium | reverse complement strand
TCGCAAACGCAAGTCGCAGCCGCGAAGAACGAAGAACGCCAGGCATCGATACCCTCAGTTAACTCAATCCCGAGCAGAGGCTTGTAGACCGGCCTATGAGGCAAAAATATGATCGTCCTTAAGTTGACGGCATTGGGCGTCTCGCCCGTGCCATCTTGAAATGAAGACACGGGCGAGACGCCCGTGATACGGGAATTAGTTCCGCATCTTCGTTTCAGGAAATCTTGTTCAAAAAACAAGAAATCACGAGACATCCATGAAGACCCGGATCCTTCGCGCGATCGACCCGGGTCTTCGGAGTACCTCAGACACCGGCGTTAACTTTGCGAGCAGCCGGTTTGGTGCCGGGCGATCGTCTCATGAATTTTGGAATGCCCGAGCCGATCAGTCCCCAGATCACATACGCCAGACTTCCGATACCCAGGGTATAGCGGTGGACGGTGACGATCAGCAGCACGCCGACCAGGACCACGACCAGTTGGCCGATGGATCGTCGGCCGCGAAGATAGCGGTTGACCAGATGCGGATAACGGATCGTGCTCACCATCAGCAGCCCGCACACCAGCACGATGATCGGCAGCACGCTGATGCAGATCGTGGAAAGATAACCGGCGAATTTCCACTCGTCGGCGTGCAGCGCCAAATCCTGTTGCATCAGGATAAACGCCACCACCGCCGCCCCAGCGCCGGGGCTGGGCAGGCCTAAAAAGCTGAAGTGGTGTTGCTCGCCATGCTCGTTGCTGACATTGAATCTTGCCAGGCGGATGGCGGCGCAACTGACATAAAGAGCCGCAATCGCCCACACCAGCCGGGCGAAGACGGCCGGCAGATGCAGATGCGCGCTTTGGAAGAGGTAGATGGAGATGAACGCCGGGGCGCAGCCGAAGCTGATGACGTCGGCCATGCTGTCGAGTTGCCCGCCGAAATCGGTGGTATGGCGCGTGAATCGGGCGAGGCGGCCGTCGATGGCGTCGAAGAACATGGCGGCGAAGATCAGGTAAGCGGCGATGAAAAAACGCGATTGATAAATCCATGCGCCCGCGCTGGCTTCATCGAGCGAAACCACATACATGGCCGCGAATCCGCAGATTGCGTTGCCCAGCGTTGCCAGGCTCGGCAGCGAATAGACCGAGCGGATATACGCCCGGCGGCCATGTCGGCGAATGCGCCGCCGACGTGCCTCGCGCTCGTCCAGGTCAATCTCATGTCGTCGAAAACGCCGTAGACTCCGCAGGCGCGACTTTCGCTTTCCATCAACTGCAAATCCGGGCGCGGAATTCCCTTCGCGAGGTGCAGGGGGAAGATTGGGGTCGGATTCGGGCATTTTTGGTTTTCGGGGCGTGGTCACTTTAGTGACCATGAGGTTCGCATATGAAAAGCATGTGTCAGTCCATCGACTCCTGACCCGAATATTCGGACTCATCATGACATGGTCACTAAAGTGACCACGCCCCGCATAAACTCAGGCCGGGGTTTCCCGCGGCGCCAGCTTCTCCACCTCCGAGCTGTCATCGCTCTTCACCAAAGTGTGGATCGGCTTTCCCAGTTTCGCGACGATGTCCGCCCCACCGCGCACTGTTTGGCCCACCTTCACCATGATTTGCGGCTCAAGCGTCAGCGGGATGGTCAATTCCGTGCGGCTGCCGAACTTGATCATGCCGATGCGCTGCCCGCGCGAAAGCAATTCGCCCTGTTTGGCGTCGAAGATAATCCGCCGGGCGATCAACCCCACGATCTGCTTCACGACGGCCACCGGCTTACCGGTTTGCGGTTCGCCGAGCAAAACCGTGTTCGACTCATTTTCATCCGAAGCGCGCGAATGATCCATGGCATTAATGAATTTGCCCTGTTTGTAACGGGTTTCCATCACCTTCGCATCGCAGGGGCTGCGGTTGATGTGCACATTGAACACCGAAAGAAAAATCCCCACGCGAATAGCCGGCCCGCCAAGCAGCGCATCGTTCGGCACTTCGGTGATGTCGGAAACCTTTCCGTCGGCGGGACTGACCATGGTGTTCTCGTCAACGGGAATGAGCCGATTGGGGTCGCGAAAAAAGGCGAACAGCCAGATGAGGACAGGCAACGTGATGATGGCAATCCACCACCAATGGATATAGCCGCCCACCACGGTCACGGCGGCCAATACCACCGTGCCGATCAACATTTCGCGAAAGCCGTGTCGTGTGAGAGGAATCATAATTGTGTGGAAGCGATCTTACGGGCTAACGAAAGGAAAGGGAATCGGAATGATGAATGATGGTTTGTCGGGGGCAATGAAATGATTGGGGAAACCGGTTGGAGCAGACATTCTTGTCTGCTTCGAATGGCGAGCAACGCGTAGGGTGGGCGTACTCGCCCACCAACGTTCGCGGTTGGCAAATGGTTGGCGAGTACGCCCGCCCTACATTTCGCAACTGATTGCCAAAAAGAACGCCACGCCCGGAGCGTTCATGGATGTTGCAAAAAGACTGTCATCCATCAAAAAACCGCCTGATCGCATGCACCGTCACCTGCCTTTGCACGACGGCGATCGACTCCAGCAGCGGGATTTTCTTCGGGCAGACTTCCACGCAGTTTCCCGCCTTTGCGCAGTCGGCCACCCCGCCATCGGACATCATTTCCTCCAGGCGGTCTTCCTTCAATGCCCGGCCGGTTGGATGCTCGTTAAAAAGCCTTACCTGACTGATGACCGCCGCCCCGACGAAATGATTCACCGGCGTATATTGGGGACAGGCCTCCAGACAGCATCCGCAACTGATGCAGCGCGACAGGGGATAAGCCGTCTCCTGCTGCTTGCGACTCACGGCCGGCCCCGGCCCAAGGTCAAATGTCCCATCGATCGGCACCCACGCCCGCACCCGCTTCAAATCGCCAAACAGCCGGCTGCGGTCAACCACCAGATCGCGCACCAAGGGAAACTTCGTCAGCGGCTCAAGCGTGATCGGCTCATCCGGTTTGGCAATTTTATCCACCAACGCCGAGCAGGCCTGGCGCACGCGGCCATTGATCAGCATCGTGCACGCGCCGCACACCTCTTCCAGGCAACTGCTGTCCCACGCCGGGCTGGTGGTTGGCTTTCCGTCGCTGGTCACCGGATGGGCGGCGATGTGCTGCAAGCAGGAAATGACATTCATCTGCGGCCGATGCGGAATGGAGAATTCCTCCCAGCGATGTCCGGCGCCGGCCCGGTCTTCCCGCCGAATGCGGATGACGATGATTCGTTCGCTTGGCTCAGCGGCAGCAGGCAAAAGCGCATCGGAATCCGTCGCGGTCATACGCCAACGACTGTAAGGGCGCGAGGAGGGTTCGACAAGGACCGACGGCGCGGCGATTGAGATATGGGATTTTGCATGAATCGTTGCAATCGCCGCGGGAAAAATGCGGAAGGCTCGCGAAGGCGCGAAGCCGCGAAGACAGACGCGAAGAAGAGAGAAGAAAGGTGGATTTCTTTTTGTGCGCCGTCCACGCCGAGGATGAGATTCAGTAAGGCCCGCGGATTAGCGGTTCGCGCAGAAAAGTTTGACCACGGATTTCACGGATGCGCACGCATAAGAGAATTTCTAAAGACTCAAACGGCCCGTTTTTAAAGGCAATCATCGTGACACGGCCGTCTCGGCCGTGCTGGCGACGGGAAAATGCGAAGAATAATCGCTGCCAGTACTTCCTGAACTTATTACATCGCCAGCATGGGCGGGACGCCCGTGTCACGTTGAGGTTGCCGCTACATCAACCTGAAAACGCTCCAATTTCTTTTTCATCCGTGTAATCCGTGAAATCCGTGGTCAAACCTCTTGTGCGTTTCCGTCCGACGGTTGTGGGTAATTCCACACCGAGCGGCTTTGCGCCTTCAACCGTTACTTCGATTCCACCGGCGTTATTTCCACCGTCAACTTTTCCGTCCGCCGGATCACCGTCAGCCGAAGCTTCACGCCCACCGTTTCCTCCGTCAGCAGGCGATGCAGATCGTCGATGCTGGCAATGGTCTTTTCACCCGCCTGCACGATCACATCTCCCTCGGCCAATTCGGTTTTGGCGGCGGGACTGTCGGGCTCGATGCCGCTGATCATGACGCCGGTCTCGGCCGGCAAATTGAAGTAGCGCACCACCCGGCGATGGATCGGCACATTCTGCCCGCCGATGCCGATGTAACTGCGGCGCACGCGGCCATCGCGAATCAGCCGCGACGCGACGAACTGGGCGGTGTTGGCGGGAATGGCAAAGCAAATTCCCTGCGCCCCGGCGATGATGGCCGTGTTCACGCCGATCACTTCCCCGCGCGAATTGACCAGCGGCCCGCCGGAGTTTCCCGGATTCAATGCCGCATCGGTCTGGATGATGCCGTCGATCAACCGGCCTGCTTCGGACCTGAACGACCGGGCCAGATTGCTGATGACGCCCGCGGTAACCGTGTATTGAAAGCCGTAGGGATTGCCGATGGCGATCGCCAGTTGCCCGACCTGGATGGCGGAGGAATCGCCGAACTTTACGCTGGCGAGAGTCGGCGCGGAGATTTCGATGACGGCCAAATCCGTCTCCGGGTCATCCCCCACCAGCTTGGCCGGAAACGTCCGGCCATCCGAAAGCGTCACGCCGATCATGTCGGCCTTATGCACGACATGGCTGTTGGTGAGGATCAACCCGTCCGGCGTAAAAATGAATCCCGATCCGCTCCCGCCCCGCTCGCCGCGACGGCCCCGGCCGCTCTGGCCCTGGTGCGAGGTCTGGCGGACTTCAATATTCACCACCGCCGGGCTGGCCCGCCGGGCGGCGTTCACGACGGCAGATGAATAAGCGTCGAGCAGCGCGCCGTCTTCCACCGCGGCGGCCGGCGGTGGCGGCGCATCGATGACAGCCGTGGTTTCATCTGTTGAATTGCCGATGTACTGCAAGATTCGGTTCATGGTGTTTCTCCGATTGCGCGCTGACCTTGTGGCGATTTGGTGGGGCAGACATTCATTCTTGTCTGCCTTGAGTTGGCGAACCTTCCAAGCAGGCAGGAATGTCCGTTCCACCTCCACGCGAATACCGTTCGCCGCACTTAATCGCTTACGCCTGAATCGTAGGCTGTATGGTTTGGCGAGTGAAGTACGCACGGTTTGGTGGTATACTTCCCAAATGGATACCACTACGAGCAAAGTGCTGGAAAAACCCCGATCGGCGAAGAAATGTCCCGCCGAAACCACCCTGGAAGTCATCGGCGGCAGATGGAAGGTGCCGATCCTCTGGCACCTGCTGGCCGGCACCCGGCGCTTTTCCGAGTTGAGCCGGGCCTTGAACGGCGTGACCCAGAAAATGCTCACCCAGCAACTTCGCGAGATGGAGCACGATGGCATCGTTGCGCGCAAGGTCTATCCGCAGGTGCCCCCGAAGGTGGAATACTCGCTGACCCCCGATGGGCGAAGCCTGAAGCCGGTGGTGGAGGCGATGTGCAAGTGGGGAAAAGCGCGGGGGAGCGCGAATGGCGAATAGAACGATAAGATCGTCAATCGGGCAATTCAATCGTGAGCGTGCAGCGTGGAATTTTGCGGAGCCATCATGCGCTATTTGGCCACGAACACTGTCTTTAAGCTGTTGCTCGTCTTGATTGTGGTGCTGGGCGTTCTATGGGTGTCGAACAAAAAGAGTCCATGCGTTTTCATGGCCAACCATGAGCTCAAGACGTCCCTTTGGATTCATTCCCGCGACAACCGAATCTTTTTCCTCTTCGAAAGAGATTTGATCTACGATTCATTGGGGAAGGTTGATCGCACCAACGCGTCCACCGAGCAGGATATCGAATTCAGCTTCGTCAAGGGCGAGAATCAGGAGCAAGCGCCTAACTATCAGCCGCCATCGCCGCAATACGACCGTTTTGGGTTGTCATTTCAGCACGACGCATATGCCATTGATATTGGCGGAGGCAGAAAACGATCCAGCTCTATAAATGGGTTCGGCTGCGCGTACTGGCTCGCGATCGTCGTGCTGCTCATTCCGCTTTTCCTCATCGCGCGAAATAGAATTTGGAAGCAGCTCCGCAACATCGGAGTTTTCAGGCGCATCGGGCGCGAAATCGTTCAATCTGCTGCCGGATTGTGCGGATTTCTCCTGATTTGTGCGATGACTCTTACGATCACTTGTTGGGCATTAAGCTATGCGATGACGCCGTCGATCGAGAGAAGCCATACGTGGTTTCACACTGGCGTACCATGGAATATGCTCACATTTTATTGGGTGCGAGTTCAACACGGGCAGATCAGATTAGAGGTCCAACGAGATTCCCTTATCGCGCCGGAAAAGTATCTGCCGCTTATTGATGACCGTGCATATTACATCGTCGCCGCGAACCCGATCCGCGCGACGATTTTGGCGCCGCCCGCCGAGCACTTTGGCTTTCTTTTCGATTGGAAGGCGCGGACTACGCAGCTTCCGCCCAAGCCCGAGAAAAGCTTCCCAGGCGAGCTGGTGTGGGAGCGAGCTGGAAATTTCAGTGTGCCATGTTGGTTTTTGACGGGCATTCAGTTGGCAATCTTATATCCGTGGATGCGGGCACGGCGAAAGCGACGCCAACGCCGACAGCGAGCGGTGGCTGGCGCATGCCTGGCTTGCGGATACGATCTGCGCGGCTCGCCGGCCAGATGTCCGGAATGTGGGACAGTGAGCCTGGAAGACAGGGATGTGGGCGAATCAACGCGACCCGTCACGATCACGCCTTCTTGATCTTCGCCATTTCCGGCACATTCGGGTTGTACCAGACGGTCAGTTCCTTGCCGGGGGGATAGGCTTTGGCGTTCATGCCGCGGACGGTGTGCTCGATGGTGTAATCCTGGCCGCGAACGGAGTATTTGCAGATGAGATGAGTTTCTTCGCGGCGTTCCTGCGCGTCGCGGACGACGCGTTCGTTGGCCTGCACGACCGTGCAGTTGGTATACGACGTCATCTTCATGCCTTTGCTGTAATAGATCACAAACAGCACGACGATGCCGACAAAAACGAAGCCCGCAACAATGTACAATCCGCCCATAGTTTTACCTGCTGCCATGCTAGGCACGATGATGCGCAGGTCAACCGGGGATCATTTCATCGATGAAAAGACCGCCGGCGCGATATCCGGGTCCTGCCGAAGGTCATTCAATTCGACAGTTTGCCGCTTCCTTCGTCGAGTTGGCGGAGAAATGCCTCAAATTCCAGGAGGTCGGGGTCCTTTTCCTTCGGGGCTTCGCTGGCGTTGACGTTGGCGCTCTGGCGGTCGGCGTGGTTGGCGGGAACCGCGTGGCCGTTGTCCGACGCCGGGGCGTGAACCAGCATGTTCGTGTCGTCGAGCAGCGAATCGAAACCGTCTTCCTCGGGAAGGCCGCCGGAATCAAGCAGCGGCTCGGCTTCGCCCTGGTCGTGTGCCGAGAGATGCGCATCATCATGCCCCGCTATCGCGTCTGAGTGCGCGGTTGGCCCCATATCGCCCTGGCCCGTATCGCCCTGGCTGGGGAGTTCGTCTTCATCGAAAATCAATCCTTCGTCCAGCGAGAATTCCTCGCTAAACGTTTCAGCCGGCTCGGCGATGGCCGGGGCCACGTCGGGGGCGGCTGAAACAGCCGGGCCTTCGTGCGCCAGCGGCTCATTCAGCAAGGGCAGGTCGATGGGCATCGCGGCGGCGGCTTCGGCCGGCGCGGCGTGCTCCCCTTGGGGCTGGATCGCATGATCGGCGTCATCGAGTCCGTGCAACGGGGCATCGTGCAAGGCATCATGCGATGCGCTGTCCGTGGGTGCCGTAGAAGAATGTGCCGGCTCGCCAAACTCCAGGCCCATTTCGCCTGGTGTATGTACTTCGGGCGTATGTTCTTCGGGCGTATGTTCCCCTTTGTGCGACTCCGCAGCGGGCAAATCAGCGGCCGCTTCTTCGTGGCGCGGTTCCAGGCCAAGAATCAGATCTTCATCGGCGAACAAGCCCGATGTGTCATGCTTCGCGGGCTCGTCCTGCGCGAGCACCGCATCCTCGGCGGGCAACAACTCGGCCACTGCCCCGCTTGCATTCCCGGCGTCCGCGAATTCCAAACCCGCCTCGCTGACCTGACTGCCGGGATGCACATCTGCCGCTTCGGCATGCTCGGCATGTCCAACCTCGTGAAATTCCAAACCTTCGCCCATCCCATGTTCGCCGGAAGCTTCGGCGGCGTGGGCAGCGGGTTCGCCCTGTGTTTCGGACGAAAGCAATTCGCCGGTGGAATCCAGGGCTGCTTCTTCTCCGGTGTGCGCCGGAAGCTCGGCGGCTGGTGCCGCATGCTCGGCATGGGCAAAGTCGAGGCCCGGCTCTAGCGGCTCGTGGGCGATTGGAAGTTCGCTCGGGGCTGGCGATGAATGTTCGCCGATGGCTGCTTCCAAGTGCATCTCATCGGCATGGCCGGTGGGTAATTCCGCGGCGATTTCCGCGGCATGATCATCCGGAAGTTCCAGAACCGCATCCGTCTCGTGACCTGCGGACAAATCGGCGGATGCCTCATTCGCCGGCCCGGCGTCGGCTGGCTGCACGCCTGTCTCGTGGTTTTCAATCGGCAGTTCCGCCAAACCTTCCGCCTGATGATCGGCGTGGTCAAATTCCACGGGCGATTCGGACTCGGCAATCGGATGGGCCGATGCCGGCGCGTCGACGCCCAGCTCGGCCGACGGCTCTGGCGCCAGCAACTCGTCGTCGAATTCCAGGCCCAGTTCGCCAAGTTCGGCGGCGTGAAGGTCGCCCGCCGCGGATTCAGCCATGGGCTCACCCTGTTCACCAGGCTGGCCATGTGCGGCTTCCTGGTGCTCGGCCGCGGGAAGTGTGGTTTCCTCGTCAGTGAAATCCAGTCCCACGTCTTCCAGGCCGGCCTCGTGCAATTCATGCGAGGCATCTTGCGCCGGGGGGGCGTGGTCAGTTGCTTCGGCCGGCATTTCCAGCGATTCGGATTCAGTCGCCGACAACTCCGGAAGTTCGACTTCGCCAAAATCCAGAGCCTCTTCGGCCGGCTCGGCGTTGGCGTCGTGAGGGACGAATATGTCGGCAGTCACCAGCTCTTCTTCCGGTGGAAGTTCGACCACGGCCGGCGCAATGGGAGCTTCGGCGAAGGGCACTTGTTCGTCGGCGGATAGGGCGGGCGTTCCTGATGCCGGGACACGGCCGCCCATATCCGCAGCGGGCGGATGTTCTTCGGCGATCGTGTCGAGAAACACGTCGGCCACGGCCGCCTCGGCGGCGATTTGGGCGGGCGTTTCCTCGGCCAGGAGCGCGGCCTCGGCCTCTTCGTCGGTCATGGCATGCGCCGACGCCGGATGCGGCGCAGTTGACTCAATCTCATTTTCTTCGGCTGATGCGTCTTCGGGGGAAATCTCTTCCGGCAATTCGGGGGCTTCGTGTCGATCGCCCTGCGGCAGTTCCGCGATTGGCTGTTCTTCAGCTACCGACTCTTCGGCGGGATGTTCGGCATGTGCGACGTGCTCGCCGGCCGCTTCTGAGTGAGGTATCTCGACAGGGTCCTGGATTTCCGCCTCGCCTTGGTGCGCTTCGTGCCATTCACCGGCCTCGGCGACAGTTTCCTCCGGGGCCGCTTCTTCTTCTTCGATCGGGGCCGCTTCGATCGCCTGGCGCGGGCCGACGGGCAAAACGCTGGTGTAAAAGCCGGTGGCGAAATAGCCGTGCTGCTGCTGGTAAGGGAAATTAATCAGTTCGCAAAACTCGGCGATGATGTGCTGGGCACCATGATCCTGGCGTTCGGCGGCCTGAACGGCTTGCTGGTGATGCCGATCGCGAAAACGCATAATTTGCACGTAGCGGCCGTTGGCCCCGCCGGGACTCCAGTTGGCGCCGACCTGCTCGTAAACCTCGAATTGATCGCAGCCAATGCGCGCCAGGGCCTGGCGGAATCGCCGGATCAGGCGTGCATGCTCGGCTCGGCGTTCCTTGGGGACGATGTAGCTGTTGGTTTGAAGGAGCATGAGGCGGTTTTCCATGGGGTGCGAGCGGATGGGGATATGGTGCCACACAACCGGGCATCCATCAAACCTGACGCCGCTAAAACTGGCCTCCATCCACAGCCGACGCGGGCGCAAACGCAAGCAACGCCGATTATAACGACGCCACCCGCCCCTTACATCGGCATATTAAGTATACGCATCCGGCGGAAAGGCGGATATGAGGATTTGCTTAACTTGCAGCTTAATTGCGAAAAGGGACGTTTTTATTGGATGGACAGTTTAGGACGGCATTTTTTCGGCGCGACGCGAAACCCGACAACCGATCGCGCTGCGGAGAATCGGCTCTCTTACATCCCGCCCATCAGCACCGCGATCAGACCCTTCTGAAAATGCAGCCGGTTTTCCGCCTCGGCAAACACCAGGCTTTGCGGGCCTTCCATCACCCCGGCGCTGATTTCCAGCCCGCGATACGCCGGCAGGCAATGCAGGACCACCGCATGCTTCGGGGCGGCAGCAAGCAGTTTTTCGTCCACCTGATACCCGGCAAAGTCCTGCATGCGATGCTGCTTCTCCGCCTCCTGACCCATGCTCACCCAGGTATCGGTGTAAATGCAGTCGGCATCGTGAACCGCTTCCATCGGGTCGGGAATCAGTTCCCAATCAAGGTACGGCACCTGCGCCATGATGCGATCCATGTCGCTTGCCGGAAGCTCGTATCCGCCCGGCGAGGAAAGGATGAACCGCATATCAAATTTCGCGCAGGCAACGGCCAGCGATCGCGCGACATTGTTCCCATCCCCCACGAAAACCAGCGTGCGGCCCGACAGATCGCCGAAATGCTCGCGCAGGGTCATCAAGTCGGCCATCGCCTGACACGGATGGCTGAAATCGGTCAGGCCATTGATAACCGGCACGGTGGCCCATTGCGCCAGGCCCGTGACTTTGTCATGCTCGAAGGTTCGCGCCATGATGCCATTGCACATGCCGGAAAGCACACGCGCGATGTCCTCGACCGGCTCGCGGGTGCCGATGCCCACTTCCTCTTGCCGCAGCAAAAGCCCGCTGCCGCCAAGCTGCGTCATGGCGACGGCAAAGCTGACGCGCGTGCGGAGGCTGGGTTTCTCGAAGATCATCGCCAGCGTTTTACCGGCCAGGATTGGATCATTCCTTCCCGTTTCGCGAAGCTGTTTTTTCAGGCGCGCCGAAACATCGAGGACATGCTCGAGTTCCTCCGTGCTGCACTGGGCGATGGCGATGAAGTGTTTCAAAGCACGATCTCCGTTCCAATTCCCGCTTCAGTGTAGATTTCCAGCAACAGCGCGTGGGGGATGCGCCCGTCGATAATGTGGGTCTTCGTCACCCCGGCGCGTAGCGCGGTGACGCAGGCTTCCACCTTGGGGAGCATGCCGCTGGTGATCGCGCCGCTTTTCACCATCTCGTCGATCTTTTCGACCGTGACGCTGCGCACCAGGCTTTGGGCGTCGTTGGGGTCGGAGCGGATGCCGTGCGTGTCGGAAACGACGACCAGCTTCTCG
>DASRRM010000210.1:0-12996 GCA_035695715.1 Tepidisphaeraceae bacterium | reverse complement strand
CGGGAGTACCCGGAGTACCCTTCGTGCGCGGTTATTGCGATTGCGGGCTGGCCGTGCGACGGGAGAACTTTCTTGAGCGAAGACGACGCGAATAAAGTATTCCGCCAAATCATGCCACTCATCTGGGTGGTGGCGATTGGCTCCCTCGCACTGGCGCTGGGCTCGATGCTGGCGTATGTTGGACCCTTCGCATGGTTTGCCGAACTGCAGTTGAAAACAATGGGGTCGTATTCGGAAACGACTACATTCGTGGCAACACTCGTGGTCATTGTCCCGGTGGTCTATTTCCTGGCGAGGCCCTTCACCCATTTGCTGGCCCGCCAGGAGCAATCGGTTGTTGGCGCTTCCTCCTTTTCCATCGCCGCCTACCGCATTCCCCTGATCATTGGATGTGCGGGATTACTGATCGTTGTGTGGAGCGCAACGGATTATTACCGGGCGGCGCATGCCGGCGCCCTCACGTCCCTTGACCTGGCCAAGTTGGAGGGCGGTCAGCCGCCGCGATCCGGTTGGGTCACGACAGCGGGGCGAGCCCTGTTGCAGGATGCCATCAGCTTTGGAAAGGTGGGCAGCGAAGACCTGTTTGTTCCAATCTCCTCGCCAAATCGCAAGGGCGACGTTCACCTTTTCGTGAAGAGCCCCCACGACCGGCAGTTTAACGGCGGCGTCGCACGAGGCATGTTACATCGCAAGGATCTGCCAGGCCCGGTTCGAATTTCGATGGAAAAGGCCGGCTTGTTGCACGGCGGCGACTATTACGTCCTGGACACCGAAGAAGAACCGGCCATGGAATTAAGTGTTAGCATGACCTTCATCGAAATAGGCGGCGCAATTCTTGCCTTCGGCATGATCGCTGCCGCAGTCACCCATTTCCGCCGAAAGAAATCCGTATTGTAAACTCCCCGACCTCTCGATAAGACGAACGTCGCGGAAGTTGTTCCCTTCGGGTAAAACGCCTGCATGACCTCCGCGCAACTTGGGCTGATCGCGCTCGTTCCGGCCGCCTATATCGCGGGGTCGATCCCGTTTGGGCTGATCGTCGGGCTTTCCAAAGGCATCGATCCGCGCAAGGCCGGCAGCGGCAATATCGGCGCAACCAATGTCGGCCGATTGCTCGGCGGGAAATTCTTCGCCATCGTCTTCGTCCTCGATCTGCTCAAGGGCTTGCTGCCCACCCTGGCCGCCGGGGCAATTTTGCATTTCAAATCGGCCAGTGCCGCGGAGAATGCGCTGTGGCTCACCGCCGGTTTCGCGGCGATCTTCGGGCATATGTTCAGCATTTTCATCGGCTTTAAAGGCGGCAAGGGCGTCGCCACCAGCACCGGCGTGATTCTCGGCGTCTTCCCCTACTACACGCTGGGCGCTGTCGCCGCCCTGGCGGTCTGGGGCATCGTCTTCATGCTCACGCGATACGTCAGCCTGGCCAGCATGGCAGGCGCGGTGGCTTTCACCATCACCTACGTGATTCTGGGGCTGGTAATTCCCACCTGGGACATTTTCGGGAAGCAATGGCCGCTGTTGGGCTTTGCCATTTTGGTGACGGTGATGATCATCGTGAAACACCGCGGAAATTTGGCGCGCCTTCGGGCGGGAACGGAAAATCGGATTGGGAAAAAGGGTTCCGGTGCAAATGAGGTCAATCAGTAATCGCGAAATCGCAAGCGAAATTCATAGCGATTCGGCGATGCGAAACCGTCGTTCGCCGCGGGGGCCGCGAAGTCGCTTGCGATTTCGCGATTTGGTCGAAAAGTTTAATCGGGGTATATCGATCGTCCGCTTATTCCAGCTTACGCCGGATTCAGTGCGGAGCAGTTCGAGAGGGCTGGTTCGGTAGAGGGCCGTGGTGACATAGTCGCGGGGGGGGGAAATAAGCGCACTAATCCAAAACACGCAGGTCGCGACGCAAAGAATCAGCGACAGTGAGAAGGAGATTTTGTACAGACGGCGGAGCATTGGGCATCATTAAACCGACTGAAGGAGCGAAAAATTCCGGGAACTGATGTCCCCGGAATTTTTCGCCCTTTCACCCGTTCACGAGCTCGTCCCATCCCATGCCCTAAATCTCCGGCAACTGATACGGATCCCGCCTCGCCCGGTCGCGCCAGCCGTTGGCCTCGGCGTCGCCGGGGAATTCCCACTTGGCCGGGTCCCATGTCAGCTTCTTGTTGTGCCAGTAGGCCAGGTTCACCAGATGGCAGACCGTCACGCTGCCAGCGCCGATGGCGACGTCGCAGATCGGCTTTTGCCGGGTCTTGATGCATTCCAGCCAGTTTTCGCGATGACCTTTGTCCTTTTGCTGAAGCTTGTCGCCGGGACTCAGCGGCTCGGCGAGAATGCTCTCCGGCTCGCTGGCAGAGTAGGCACGGTTGACGAAAATCTTCCCCTTCTCGCCGATGAACAAAATGCCATTCGTCTCGATGGGGTTTCCCGGCTTGCCGTTCTTGTCGACCTTGGGCTTGGGGTTGGTGTACACGTTGTGCACGTGGGTGCAGACCACATTGTCGCCAACCGGGGTCGACTTATAGATGAACTTCGCGCCGTATTGGTCGCCTTCCCTCTCCGGCGGAAAAATCTGATCCGGGCCGCTGCCGTCCATGCCCAATGCCCATTGCGTGATGTCGAAATGATGCGCGCCCCAGTCGGTGATGTATCCGCCGCTGTATTCGCGGTAATCGCGCCAGCCGGGGTTGAAGGGATAGGAATTGGGCAGGCCCTTGCGGCAGAGAATCTCGTTGTATTCCCGCAGCGGCGCCTGGCCGAGCCAAACGCTGAAATCCACGTTCGGATCGGCCGGCTCCCCCTTCAAATCGCATGGCTTGCTGGTCGCGCCCACGCCGATGTGCACTTCCTTGATCTTCCCCAGCCGGCCGTTGCGGATGTAGTCGACCACATTGCGGAACGGCCCTTCGCTGCGCTGCTGGCTTCCGGTCTGGAAGACGCGGTCATGCTTGCGCACGGCTTCGATGGCGGTCTTCGCCTCGTGAATGGTCAGCGTCAAAGGCTTTTCGCAGTAGATGTCCTTCTTGGCCTTGCAGGCTTCAATGAGCGGAATCGTATGCCAATGGTCCGGCACGCCGATCACCACCGCGTCAATATCCTTGCGGCCCAGCAGCTCGCGGAAATCGACGTATTCATCGACCTTCGCGCCCTTGCGTTCCAGCTCGACGTATTTTTTCTCGACGGTTTGGCGGGCCGCCTCGCGGCGAAGCTTGTGAATGTCGCACACCGCCAGCGTTTGGGTCTCGGCTTTGCCGGTGAGATGCGAAAGGTGCCCGCTGGCCTGTTTGCCGATGCCGATGAAGCCGAGCGTCAGCCGTTCGCTGGGCGCGGCGACGGCTTCGTTGCCCAGGGCGGACGAGGGAATGATGGTTGGAGCAGCAACGGCCAGGGCTGCGCCGGCGGCTGAGTTTCGGACGAAATCGCGGCGGGAAAGCGTTCGACGTGACATGGGTTGTTCCTTTATCAAAGCGGCTTGCCGACGGAATTCACGGCCCGCGGCAATGCCAGCGGTGGAGGTTCAACTATGATACCCTTGCGCAGCGACGCGCCAACGGGTGTGCAGGGTCATTTAGCGGCTGGGTGTGGCCTCTTCCTTCATCATATGCACGCCATGCTTTCCGCGGCCGTAATAGTGATGCAGCGGCTTGACGATCTTAAACCCGAGCTGCTCGTAGAGCCGGATTGCGCCGTGGTTGGATTCCTCGACTTCAAGATAAATGCGCTTTGCTCCGCGGCGGGCAAGCTCGCGCAATAAAGCCGCCATCAGCTTCTGCCCGATTTTCTGCCCGCGATGATTCGGATCGACCACCAGGCTGTAGATCCGGCCCGAACGCCGGCCGCCTTGATGTTGGCGGACCAGCGCAATGGCATCGCCGGCGAGTTCCCCGAACCGGCGGGCGATCAGGAAAATCGCCGCAGGGCTTTTCTGCAAATAGCGCATCTGCCGCGGTGAAATCGCATGACTGGTAAACGTCGCCCGCTCCAGCGCCGCAACGGCGGCAAGGTCCGCCAAGGCCGCCTGGCAAATGATGACGGGGGGTTTACTCATTGGCGTATTTTACGTTGTAATCGGATCGGTGGCGCGTCGCGGCTTATGAAACGCACCAAACCATGCGGGACGTCTCAGGATGATGTTCCGTTACATCAATCCGAGAAATGGCGCAATTTGCGAAAAAAATGGGAAGATTTTTCCACGCGCGATTGCAGATTCTTTTAATGGATTTCGATGTTGCGCACCATTTTGGTGCGCGAAATGTTGCGCAATGATGCGCGGCCGATGCCCGGCGAGGCTGGGCAACAGATGACCGGAGATACTCCGCCTGCCGGTCGCGGGCAAAATTAAAGGGGACGGGAGGACCGGATGGCGATTTCGGACATTCTCATCCGGCGGGTGTCAGAGCGGGCGCTCGCCGCCAAAACCTTCACTCCGCTTTCCCGCCGCCGATTAGTATCTTTGCCTTCTTCGTCTTCAGATCCACCGCGATCAGGCGATGATGATTGGTGTCGGCGACGTAGAGGGTATTTCCCGCGATCGACAATCCGCCCGGCTCATAAAAGCCAATCGCATCCGGCGTCCCCGCGTCCTTCTTCCCGTTCCCGAGAAAGGTATGCGTCTGGCCATCCTTCACGCTGACCGTACGGATCGCGTTGTTGAAGGTGTCGGCGACATAAAGCGTTTCGCCCGACAGGGCAACGCCCAGCGGATGTTGAAATCTTGCGGCGGCTGCGTTTCCATCCTTGAGGCCGAAGCCGAACAGATCGCCGCTGCCCGCCAGCGTGACGGCGTTTCCGTTCTCGGCCAATTCAACCGAGCGGATGCTGGAAACTTCCGAATCGGCCACGTAGAGCATCTTTCCATCGGTCGTCAGCCCCGAAGGCTGCGCGAAACACGCCTGCAAATTCGGCCCATCCAGGTCGCGCTCGCGACCTGCCCCGGCAAAACGAGAAACAACATGCGTCGCCAAGTCCATCACGTAAATCTGGTGCGTCCCGGCCATCGCGATGTACAGCCGATTCCCTACCCGCGCCAAATCCCATGGGGAACTGAGCCTGACCTGTGCGCCCGGCCCTTCGATCTGGTCGCGGCTGCCCTGCTTGCCGTTTCCCGCCAGCGTCGTGACGGATTTCTTTTCCAGGTCCACCGCCCGCAGGGCGTGATTTTCCGTGTCGGCGACGTAGAGCGTCTTGCAATCTGCCGACAGCGCCAAGCCCTGCGGCTGATAAAACTCGGCCTGGGTAAACGACCCATCCTTCAGCCCTATCGCGCCGGTGCCGATGGTCTGCTGAATCTTGCCATCCAGGTCGGCGATGACGATGCGATGATGGTTGGTGTCGCTGACAAACAGCCGCCCGCCGGGGGCATCGGCCAGCACTTTCCCGGGAAATTCCAGTTCGCCGGACTTGAAGCTCGAGCGTTCGGTGCGGAAGGTCAGATGTTTGCCGAGCTTTTTTTCCTTGCCATAGCGATCAAGCAAAGCGGCGACGGCATGATCCAGGTTTTCGCGGTGGCCTTCGCCGGAGACCGCCCCGACGACCGTTCCATCCGGCGCGATGACCACCAGCGTCGGCCAGGAATGGGCGCCATACGCCTCCCAGATTTTGCTTTCGCTGTCGATGGCGATCGGGTGCGAAAGATTATGCCGCAGGACGGCCTGGCGGATGTGGTCGGCGTCTTTTTCCTCGTCAAATTTTCCGGAATGAACGCCGATGATGACCACCGGATCGTTCTTGTATTTCTCCTCGAGATACTTCAAATCCGGCATGATGTGCATGCAGTTGATGCAGCAATACGTCCAGAAATCGACGATCACCACCTGCCCTTTGAGATCGGCGATGGAGATCGGCTTTTCGGTGTTCAGCCAGCCATCAGCGCCGGTGAAATCCGGCGCGGGCGGGTTGTCATCGTCCGCCGAGCGGCCGATGGCCGGCAGGCAAAGATTCAAGGCGGCGCAAATAACAAGAAGAATCGCAATCCGAATTGGGCGCGTGTTCATGGGTCTTTTACCTTCAGCGTAAACGGTTGCTCAGAGCGTTTTTCAGGTTGATCGAGCGAGCAATCGTCATCCTGAGGTACTCCGAAGGATCTGGCTCGCCGCGCGTACCGGCAAGATCCTTCGGAGTACCTCAGGATGACGGTCGCGCGCGCACGCCACCAACCTGAGAAACGCTCTAGTTGCAGCTTTATACCGCGCACGCGTATTTGCGTGATGGATGACCGCGGCCCCAATGTGTCGAGCAAATTCGCGGCGTACCGCGAAACATGGGCGAGACGCCCATGATACGGTCAAAGAACCCGGCCGGTGCGAATGCGCTCAGGGGAGTGGGTTGCGGTGACAGCGGGACTCGTAAATTTCACGCCGGTGTCTGAGGTACTCCGAAGACCCGGATCCTTCGCGCGACCGATCCGGGTCTTGGGGGTACCTCAGACACCGGCGTGCGCATATAGAACATTCCTCGCCCATTTCCTTGGACTACATGAGGGACAGGGAGCAGGAATCCCCTGCCCAATTTTGAGCGCCGCATCCCATTCGGCAACTTCGCCCAACGCCTTTGTCCCAGCGGCTGATTTGCTCTATAATCCACCTTTTCGCCCCTTGGTTCACTGATTGTTTCCTTATGCAGATTCGTAACTTCTCGATTATTGCCCACATCGACCACGGCAAAAGCACGCTGTCCGATCGCCTGCTCATGCGCGCCGGCGCGATTACCGAGCGCGAGTTTCACAGCCAGATGCTCGACGACATGGACCTGGAGCGCGAGCGCGGGATTACCATCAAGGCATCCGCCGTCACGGTTTTTCATGACCATAACGGCGAGCAGTTCATGCTCAATTTCATCGACACGCCGGGCCATGTCGATTTTCACTACGAAGTGCAGAAGGCCCTTCAGGCTTGCGAAGGGGCCATTTTGGTGGTGGACGCCACGCAAGGCGTGCAGGCTCAGACCGTGGCCAATGCCTATGCCGCCATTGAAGTCGGGCTGCACATTATCCCGGTGATCAACAAGATCGATCTGCCCAGTGCCGACCCGATTCGCGTCGCCGAGGAAATTGAGCAGGTGCTGGGATTCAGCGCCGAAGATGCGATCTTAGTCTCGGCCAAAACCGGCGAGGGAATCGACGAGCTGATCACCAAGCTCTGCGACCAGCTTCCCGCGCCGACCGGCAACCCCGCCGCCCCAACCCGCGCGCTGATCTTCGATTCCATCTACGATGACTATCGCGGCGTCATCGCCTATGTGCGTGTTTTCGATGGCGAACTGAGGAAGGGACAGAAAGTCCGCCTGATGGGGGCCGATAAGGTTTATCAGATCACCGATCTGGGCAAGCTGATACCCCGGCCAAAGCAGGTGGAAAAAATTGGGACGGGAGAAGTGGGGTACGTGGTTGCCGCCATCAAAGATCTGCACGATGTGCGCATTGGCGATACCGTGACAGACGCCGTTACGCCTGCGCCCGAGGCGCTGCCGGGATATAAGCCGATCCAGCAGATGGTCTACTGCGATTTTTACCCCGGCGGCAAGACCCAATACGAAGACTTGCGCGACGCAATGGATCGTTTGCAGCTCAACGACAGCTCATTCACCTTCGCCCCCGAAAGCTCCGACGCCCTGGGCTTTGGATTTCGCTGCGGGTTCCTCGGCCTGCTTCACATGGAAATCATCCAGGAACGGCTCGAGCGCGAATTCAGCGTCGAAGTCGTCCAAACCGCGCCCACCGTCACCTACGAAATCAAAATGACCGATGGCAGCATCAAGCGCATCGATGCGCCAAGCGAATTGCCCAACGCCACCATCGTCGATGAAATTCGCGAGCCATACATTTTGTGCAATCTCATTTTGCCGTCCGATGGCGTTGGCGCGCTGATGAAGCTTTGCGAAGACCGCCGGGGCATTTACAAGAAAACCGAATACATCGGCGCCAGCCGGGTGATTCTGGTTTACGAGATGCCGCTGGCGGAAGTGATCTATGACTTTTACGACCGGTTGAAAAGCTCGACGCGCGGCTACGGCACGATGGACTTCGACCTGATCGGCTTCCGCCCGGGCAACCTCGTGAAGCTCGACATCCTGGTGAACGGCGACCGTGTCGATGCGCTGAGCGTAATCGTGCACCGCGACCACGCCGAGGGCCGCGGCAGAAAGCTGCTGGTGCGCCTGAAGGAGGAAATCGACCGCCACCTGTTTGAGATACCGCTGCAAGCCGCCATCGGCGGAAAAATCATCGCCCGCGAGACGATCAAGTCGGTCGGGAAAAACGTCACCGCCAAATGCTACGGCGGCGACATCACCCGCAAGCGCAAGCTGCTGGAAAAGCAAAAGGAAGGCAAAAAGCGCATGAAGCGGGTGGGCAGCGTGGATATTCCGCAGGAAGCCTTCATGGCGATTTTGGAGGCGGGGGATTGAAAGAGATTTCGGAGAAGAGAATGCTCAAGGAAACGGAATGGGTTAATGGCGAAATCGATCGCTTTCAAATGGCGTGCGACAAACATTCAACCGACAAAGTGGCGGTAAAGGTCGCTTCTGGCCGCAGAATAACCTATCTCAATGAAGTTCTGAAATACCTTCCCGCAGGTGACTGCGTAAAGCGAGACGATTAATACTGCTGCACGACAAGGTCAGGCACGTCAACAAAATGCTTCGGATTGCGAGTGACGATCGATTGGCCGTGCGTAAGCGCGACCGATGCGATCAGCGTGTCCATGTCGCCGATCGGACGCCCCTTCCGGTAAAGGCGCGAAAGGACAACGGCAAAACGCCTGGCGCCTGCCTCGTCAAATTCAAGAACAGGCAGCCCGTCCAAAACCGCTTCAACACGACGCAATTCGGCAGCCCGATCCGGCGCGCGCTCCACTCCCACATATAGTTCAGCAACATTCAAGCGGGTTGTAAACAGCGATGCTCCCGCGGCGCGTAATTCGGCGAGGAAATGCACCGCGCGACGATGATTCGCCGAACGTGATCCCGCCATCAGGTCGATTAGTACACTGGTATCAAGTACAGGCACTTATCGCTCCCGTCGGGATGGACGCCGCCGTGCGGCAATCTGTTGCTCAACGGCATCAACAAATTCTTCGCTTACCGGATCCTGCTCCATTCGTCGAACCCATGCGTCGAAGTCGAAAGGTTTGGGAGCAATTCGCTTGATGACCTGGCTGAAGGACTCGTTGTCACGCTTGATCCCCTTCAGCCGTTTGTAGGCTTCCATGTCGATGGTTATCGTCTTAACTGCCATGCCGTGTCCTTGTAAGTGTGTGTACACTTATCTTATCGGGCGACGGGGCCGGTTTCCAGAATTATCGATGCGTGGTTTTGCGTCAGCCCGCCTCGAAATCGGCGGCTCATTATGAAACGGGCCAGATATGGAAGATATTCCCTTCGCAAAGCCGGTCCCTGTTATTCCCTACGCTGGTCCCCACCATGATCCGGCTGAGTGTCCGTTTTGGGGCGAATGGCCCATTTCTTGTCATGCGAATCGATGCGATCCTTCCGGAGCGATGCATCAAGTGCAACTGCCCGACCGGTGGGCAAACGATTCGTAAACGCGTGATTTGGGCCGACACTCGGGGCCGAGGGCCCGGCGGGCCAATGCGCTATGTTCCGTTCCTGCGGGTGATTCCTGCGATTTTCAGCATGATTGGATGGGCGGCTGACCTTCGAACCGTGCAGGCTCCAGCCGTCCAGGTCGGAATCTGCCCACGGCATCGGTTCTCTTCGCTTATCACGAGTTGCATTGCATATCTGGCGCTGCCGCTGAGCCTGAGCGTTTGGCTGACCGGTGCGCCGCAAATCGTGATGATATGGGCGCCGGTGATCGGGCTTATTTGCAGCGCGGTCGCCTGGAGCCGCCCGCGACCGGTGAAGGCGGTGCATGTGGGCATCGGATTTGTCACGCTCGCCGGCCCGGGAGCGGGCTTTCTTGAATCGCTGCCGCCGCGGATGGATCGCGGTAAGGTGAGATAGCGCCGGTTGCGATTGCGGGTGGAACAATCGTATGATTAAACCAATGCCGCAAGTCGTGCAACCAAAACGACGCCGATGGACTCGCGCCGAGTACTACCGCATGGCCGATCTCGGCATGTTTGCGGGGCAGCGCGTGGAACTTGTAGGCGGGGAGATCGTCGAGATGTCGGCACAAAAGGACACGCACGTCATCGCGGTCGCACTGGCCGACGAAGCGCTTTCCATCGCGTTGGGAACGGGATTTTGGGTTCGTATCCAAGCGCCTCTGAACCTTTCCATCCACGATGACCCGGAACCCGATCTGGCCGTCGTGGCGGGCGCGAAGCGGGATTACATTGGATCGGCGAATCGCGTAAAGGCGCTCCTTGTTGTGGAGGTAAGTGATACGACGCTGAGATTCGACCGGGGGAAAAAGGCCCGGCGCTATGCGCGCGCTCGAATCGCCGATTACTGGATCGTCAATCTCCCCGCCCAGCAGGTTGAGGTGTACCGTGACCCGGCGCTACGAGACGGAAGATACCTTTTTGCACCCCCGCTGATCTTCAAGCGTGGCCAGTCCATTATTCCTCTGGCCGCGCCAAATTCGGCGGTGAAAGTTGACGACCTTCTCCCGTAGCCACCGCGCGTCGTTCCGCGAGGTATTGCCTATTGCGCCGCGTTCAACTTCGCCAGCACTTCGGCGGCCTTCTTCGCCTCCAGGCTGTCGGGGTATTTCTTTAGCAATTCGCTTAACTTTTCCTTCGCGGCCCGCCCTCTCAAATCATGCTCCACCAAATCGCGTCGGAGTTTGCAGAATATCCGGTCTTACGGTTTCTTGCCGAGCGACTCTTTCAACGCCGCCAGCGATTCCACGCCCGCCGGCAGCTTGGCTTCCTCCAGCAGCATCACGGGAATGCCGTCGCGTACGGGAAAAGCCAGGCCGCCCACCTCGGCAATCAGGAAATCGCCGTCGGCTTTAAGGCGGCTATGGGTCAGTGGACAACGCAGCATTTCCAGGAGTTCGGGGTCGATGGTATTTGTCGTCGGTGTGGTCATGTTGGATGTTTTAACCGAACGAGCGGTAAGAAACACGCCTCGTCTAAATGAGCTTGCGCGATTAGGCGCTTCGAATCGTCGTAGGGTCCGCACCGCGGACCGTGTTTCTCCATGTCAAACGTAATGGTCCGCGGTGCGGACCCTACACGGATCGCGCAAGGTTATTTAGTTCGATGGGGTGTGCCCGTCATCCTTGGCAACCCGTAGGGTGGGCGTACTCGCCCACCATCTTTCGCGGGTGGCAATTGGTGGGCGAGTACGCCCACCCTACATTGAGCAACCGATTGCCAAAAAAGAACGCCAGACCCATTTCGATCTCAAACCGGATGATCTACCGAAAAGGTGCAGAGACCGCGGCGAACCCGGAAGACGGGTCAGAAAATTGGCGGCGGTTTTCTAGTTCGCACAAAACACGCACTGTCCTTTTGTTTTCGCTGCCTTGCTGCGGTGGATATCATACTGCCGTCTCGAAATTTTACCGCCGCCGTTATTAACTTCCACGAAGACCGCTGGTATAAGCTATCACTTCCTTCACCTTTCAGGAGTCGCACTCATGGCACGAAAAATGAACCGGCGTGATTTTGTCAAAACCACCGCAGCGGCGGGATTGGGATTCTGGGTTGCCGGCCGCGGCTCCTGGGCTTTTGGCGAAAACGTCACCTCGCCACATGAAAAGCTCAACGTCGGGTTCATCGGCACCAACCATCGCGCGGGCGATGACCTTCATGACACCGTCGGCACATCGCTCGTCAATGTCGTCGCGTTGTGCGACATCGATGACAACTACCTTGGCTCCGCAGCCAAGCAATTCCCCAAGGCAAAAACGTATAACGATTTTAGAAAGCTTCTGGAACAGAAGGATATCGACGCCGTCGTCATCGGCACGCCGGATCACACCCATGCCGTTGCATCGGCGGCCGCGCTTCACCTCAACAAGCACGTTTACTGCGAAAAGCCGTTGACGCATACCGTGCATGAAGCGCGCGTCATCCAGGAGCTGACGGCGAAATATAAGCGCGTGACGCAGATGGGCACGCAAATTCACGCCGAGGGAAACTACCGCCGCGTGGTTGAAATCGTAAAGGCCGGCGTTTTAGGGCCGGTCACTGAAGTCCATGTCTGGTGCGGCAAGGGTTGGGGCGCAACCAAAGCACCGACGCAGGCGCAGCCCGTTCCGCCGAATATTCATTATGACCTCTGGGTCGGCCCCGCTCCGTTCCGCGAATACAACGCCAGCTATCTGCCGGAAAACTGGCGGCGATACGTCCCCTACGGCGACGGGACGCTGGGAGACATGGCCTGCCACTACATGGACCTTCCCTTCTGGGCGCTGGACCTTGGCCATCCGACGAAGATTTCCGCCGAGGGACCGCCAATTGCCGTCGATTGCTGGCCCGAGGCGCTGGCCGTCCATTACGACTTCCCCGCCCGCGGCGAATTGCCGGCGCTGAAGCTGACCTGGCACGACGGCGACAAACGCCCCGCTGCGTTCTCAACCTGGCCCAAGAGCGCGCAAGCCGGGGCCGGCGTGATGTTCATCGGCAGCAAGGGCCAGATGTTCGCCGACTATGGCTCCCATCACCTTTACCCCGAGGAAACGTTCAAAGATTTCGTCGCCCCGCCCAAGACCATTCCCGCGTCGGTCGGCCATCACAAGGAATGGGTGATGGCGTGCCTGAAGAACGACCCGTCGGCCACCACCTGCCGATTCGCCTACAGCGGCCCTCTGACCGAAGCTGTGCTGCTGGGAAATGTCGCCTATCGGTCAGGCAAAACGCTGGAATGGGACGCGGCCAACATGAAGATCACTAATGCGCCGGAGGCCGAGCAGTTTTTGCATTACGAATATCGCAAGGGATGGGAGTTGTGAAATCCGAATGACGGATCAAGAATGACGAATTGAGCTTCGATTCCTCACGCCGTGGACGAGCGCCAGCGAGGACGCGGATTTGTGTCAGGGGCGCAGGATCCGCGTCCTCGCTGGCGCTCGTCCACGGCGTG
>DASRRM010000209.1:0-13055 GCA_035695715.1 Tepidisphaeraceae bacterium | reverse complement strand
ATTTTCAATATTGATGTAGCTGCCATTCGTCATCCTGATTCCTCATGCGGCTCCGCCGCACCCGCTACACATAAAACTCACGTAGGGCGGGCAGTGCCCGCCGAGCACGGTGTCGGCGCGTAGGGCGGGCATTGCCCGCCGAGCACGGTGTTGGCGGGCAGTGCCCGCCCTACATTGGCTCATTGTAGTCCCCCGCGGCTGAGCGCAGTATAGTATTCCCGTGAACGAGCATGACCGCTTGCCGGAAAAATTCGCCCGTTACCCGCAAGGCCCGGCAATCATGCCGCACCAGAACAACGCGGCGGAATGGCTGATGGCGGCTATCGTATTCCCATCAGCCTGGGCGGCTCGGCTTGCCCTGAAGCTCATCGGACGCGGCGATCGACGCCATCTTACAAGACGTGAAGAAAGATAAACCGTGTCCGGCAAACGAAAAGAAAACATCGCCCCGCGCATCAATAACCGCCGGGCTCTGCACGAATACTTCATCACCGCAAAAATAGAGTGCGGCATCGTGCTGGTCGGCAGCGAGGTGAAATCATTGCGCGCCGGCAAGGCCCAGCTTCAGGATTCGTGGGCAGCCGTTGAGAACGGGCAGCTTATCCTGCATGGCGCGCACATCGATCCCTACGAAAAGGCCGCGTTGGTTTACAATCACGAGCCCAAGCGCGATCGAAAGCTGCTAGCCCACAAACGCGAAATCAAACGCCTGGCCAACGAAACCGCCGAGAAGGCCACCACCTTGATTCCGCTGGCGATTTATTTCAAGGAAGGCCGGGCCAAGATCGAGATCGGCGTGGCCAAAGGCAAGCAGCAGCACGACAAACGCGAAACGATCAAGCGCAAGGAAATGGATCGCGAGCTGCGCCGAACCACGATGACGCATCGAAAATAGCCGGCTTGATCCAGAAGCTTGACGCGAAGGTGCGAAGAGACGAAGGACGCGAAGAGATTTCCCGCGCATCACCGAGATCCACTCTCGAACTTGAGGCAGACAAGACGGTCTGCCCCACCGAATTGCCAGAAACAGGAGTTACATCCATTCCAACCGTAATTCTCTATTCGCGGCCTTCGATCCTTCACTTCTTCGCGTCAAAAAATCCGGCGTGTGCGAAGAGCGCCTAATCCTATCTCGCCAAAATAAATACCGGTGCTGGACCCACGCTTACGTCTACCCCATCACCCTCACGTTTTACCTCAACCTGCGGCACCTCGGGATCATTAGTCATCGGCATCCGTGCAATCTTGTAAACCTCGCGAGGCTCTTGGCCGAGATGGACGGAACGCATTTCCCACTTGCTGTCCCCATTTGCCAGCCACGCGACATAAGCGCGTTCCTTCGACGGAGCTGCTTTCGCATATTCGTAGCAATATAGATCGCCCTCTTTCTTCGACACCGCCTTCACAAAATGATAATCGCCCAGCGTCTTGTACAAATAGCTCATCGCGTAAAACGACGGCTTGGGCTTGTAGTTTCGCGTGATGCCTGATGCGCCGTGAAGCTGGGCCTGGTCCTTGTCGTCGAAAAAATAGAGATATGCCCGGTCAATATCCATGGCTGAGAAAACCAGGAAGGAGCGCACGATATATTCCGCCTGCTGCTCGTCCGTTACCCCGGCCCATTTCGACCATTCGCCCTTTGGATCCGGCGGATGGCTGGCGGCGTCGTAGCCGAATTCGGTCAGCCAGAATTGCTTCCCTTGGAAATGGGCATTGCGGTATTGAATGACATCTTCGATGTCCTTGAGATGGCGGATGGAGGGATCTTCCGGGTAAGAGCGATGCCAGGTCGGCCAGCCGTCTTTGAAGGCGTAGCTGTGAATGTTCACGACGTCGAACAACTCGCCAAGTCCGTCGATGGCCGCCATCGGCTTGCTCCATTGGTCGGGCTTTCCGGTCATCACCGCGCAGGTCGCGATTTTCATTTTCGGGTCGCCCACGCGCACGCCGCTGGCCATCGCCTGGAAAATTTCCCGGTATTTTTCGGTCGAATATTTCGCCGGCTCATTGCCGATCTCGACGGACGTGACCCACGGATGCTTCCCCGACGGCCCAAAAAATCTGGCGAACGCTTCGCCATAAACGCGGGCGTCTTTTGCCGGTTCGTGCCAGCTATCGCTGGGCCGTCCATCGAACATGATGCACGAATCAATGTTGTAACCCTTCTTGGTCCAGTTGCCGTAAAGCTCTTCCCACGAAACGCCGTTGACGGTCATCGGGAATTTGGTGGCGGCCGAGGTATCGTTGCCGACGTCCCAGTCGAACGGATGATAATCGCGCAAATTCCGGCAGACCGGCGCATAAAGATCAGGCCGAAAGCCGACGGTATGCGTGTTAAGGCCCATAAAATCGCGCATGGCGGGGCGCATGGCGGGGCGCCGCGTCGCGTCGGCGGCGCGTGTCACAGATGGCGCGATCACCGGAGCGAGAAAACAGAGAATTGCAATCGCCAGAACCCTGGGGTGAGCGGTGGGCATGAGCGCCAATTTACCGCATTTTTCAATTTGTTGTAGTCGGGCATCGTCTCCCTTGCTGCAAGGGTTGCTTGAGAAAATTGGCGGCCTGTTTCAACGTGGCACGGGCGGCTCGCCCGTGAGCGACGGTACTCCGTCGCGTTGGTCGTACTCCGACCAAATAGGCTCGCGGCGCAGCGACAGGCTCCCACGAAGAGGCGCTGCGCTTCGTGCTGATTTCGATCGGATTACGAATCGAATGTCGCGGAGTACCGCGACCACGGGCGGGCCGCCCGTGCCACTGCACAATCTATTCATCTTCCGACGATATCTTCCCCTGATCGCTTTGCACCGTCCAGCGATAGGCATCATACTTGTTGTCGTGCACCATGAAGACGTCGAGGAGCGTCTGCTGCGAATTGGCTGCGACGAAGGGGAGAACCCGCTCTTTTGTCACGATCGTCCCGCCTTGGATCACCGTGAATTTCATCTTCAGATTCGTCATCGGAAATGGGGACAGGTTCTTCACGATCACATCATCGTTCACCACGCCAAAGTCGATTGTCGTCGTGCCTTTCACCGTGGTCAGCTCGGCATACGCGGCCGGCTTCTTCGTGCGCAGGCAATCGAAGTCGGCCGACTCTTTCACGAATTTCAAATCGGAATAGCCAAGCGCATACGCCACGCGAAGCCAGTGGTCCAAGCCGTCGGCGTCTCCGGTCACGCCCAGGACGCGGGCGTAAAGGATGGCGAAAGCCTGCTTGTCTTTCCAGGGCGAATTCAGGATCGGCTGCGCCGCCGCGATGGCTTCGGGGAATCGGCCGGCCGAGGCCAGTGCGCGGAACAACTCCACATGGGCCCAGCCATTGGCGTCGGCCGGATCGAGCTGCAGCATTTCCTTGGTGATGTTGATCGCTTCCTTCGACAGGGCCGTGGGGGCATCGTGGTAGCTGGCGTCAATGCCAAGCTCGGCGGCGTTGCAGGCGAATTCGGTGGCCCTCGTCACGCAGTATTTGCGGTAAGAGTCGAAGGTTTCGCCGGCGGGAACCTGCCGGGCGGCCTCCAGGGCAAGCCGGGCGCGGTCGATGAAATCCACCGGACCGGTTTTCTCGTCGATGCCAGTCCCGGCGGCTTCCATCTTCAAAAAGGGGTCACGCGGCATCTCCTTCATGGCATCGTCAAGCGGCTGATCGAACTTCTTCGGATCGAACCCCGCCTCGCCCGGCGCCCAGTGCCGCCGCTCGGTCATCGCCAGGGCGGCGGCGTGGTTGTGCTCATCGACGAAGGCCAGCACCTTCTCGAACCGCGCCTTTTCCGCCGACGCCGAGACCTCGGTCTGCGCATTGCGGGCGCGGGAATGCTTGATGAATTCAATGACGCCGTCGTCAATCAGCCCCTTGCCTACGGTGAGGTCGACGCCCAGTTGCGATTGGCCGTCGGCGTCGGCGTCAACCCCGGCTTTGATTGCCTTGATTCCGCCGATCAGGGCCGTGCTGAAGGCATCGTCGAACGCCTGCTTGCGGGCGGCACTGTCGATCTCCCCGATCTGCGCCAGGCTCGATTCGTATTCATCGATGAGCGTGAGGTAGTCATTGCACATGCCGCCGATGCCAGCGTCCAGGCCATCGTGTTTGACGATGTTTCGCAGGTTTTTAACCTGAACCCGGCTCTCTTCGCAGAACTTCAGAGCTTCCTTCCCATCCCACTCATTTTCCGGCCACAGGTTGTATTCGTGCGCCAACGCCCGCAGGACGAAAAGGTTTTCATCGACATTCGCGGCCGGCGTTATATCGACCGGCCGATCCTCCGCCGGCCCAGCCAACAGTCCCGAACAGAACACCAGCGGCCCAAGCAAAACAACGGCGAAATGATTGCGAGCGAAACGCATGATGAACTCCTCAATGGAACGATTGCTTTGCGAGATGCGGCCGCCACAAGCCAGCGGCGATTTCGAGAAAGCATCTTAATGACGAATGCCGCAAGGTTCTATTATAAATCCCGCCTGTATTTTGAAATGGCCGTGTGACACGATCGGCGGGCGACTCCTTCACCGTATCATGGGCGTCTCGCCCATGGGCAATGGTTCCCCATTGCGTTTGGCCGGTACTCCGACCAAATCAGCCCGGAACGAAGCGATCATGCCGGAAATTTCAATGGTCCAACTATCGGTTGATCTCGATCCGCATACTGATTGAAGTTGCGGCGTACGGCCAGACATGGGCGAGACGCCCATGATACGAAAATGCAAAACCGCCGACGCGCTCGCGCGCGCCCCTTTTTAAACTCCCTCGGCAGCAGGAAAAGTTCGCCCTTTCTTCTCTTCCGCTCGGTGGCGACTGCGCATAACATTCGCGGCTCAAACTTTTAAGGAGCCATCCATGCCGAGTGATATTAACATTACCGTTGCCGATCGATTTGGTCGCCGCTGCGCCAGTTCCGGATCGAAGTGGGAGCCGAAGATGGGCTATTCCCGGGCGGTGCGGGCGGGGAATTGGATTGCCGTGACTGGAAGCGTGGGGATCAACGCCGACGGAAAATATTCCCCCTCCCTGGCCGACCAAACGCGGCGGTCTTTGCAAATCATTCAGGCAGCCGTCGAGGCCCTGGGCGGCAAAATCGAGCAAACGCTTCGCACGCGAATGTACGTGACGGATGTGACCAAATGGGAGGAAGTCGCCAAAGTTCACGGCGAAATCTTCGGCGAAATCCGCCCCGCCACCACCATCGTGCAGGTGCCCAAGCTGATCGACGCCGACGCCCAGATTGAAATCGAGGCGGATGTGGTGGTGGTGTGAGCATCTCCCTTGGCCAATCCCAGGCGCACAGCTTCCATCGCCGAGTCGCGCATGAGGAGGAACTGATCACGGGCGTGCTCCAAATGGTCCCGCCGCCAGGCGTTCATCGCCGCCATGAAGTGCTGATTGCGCGTCCGCCAGCGATAGAGCGCATTTTCGTTCGACGCCCGCCGCCTTGGCGGCCTCATTGAGCGAAGCCCCCTTCGCCAGTGCCGCAATCGCTAGTGCCTGTGCCGCAGTCAGCGTGGAATTGGCAACGGCCACGCGCGCGTCGGCCGAATCCGGTTCCCGAATCGCCATCGCCCGTGGCATCAGCATCCGCCGGGAGTAATCTCAGTATCATCGAGAAATGCCGATGCGGGCTCATGATGGACAATGGCGCCCCGACGGCTCGTGTCATGGCGGGTGAATGACCTTTTGTCTCCCCTTCCGTCCACCTTTTTTCCGGATCGACGAGCGGCGAGCGAAAGCCGACCTGTCCAGCACCTGTCCTGTTTTCTCGCCGATTGCTCGCCCGCCGACATGTCAAGCTATTGCCAGGACCAAGTGTCCCCCATCCAATTCTCAAAGCGATGTCCATCCGATTCCCCGTTCATTAATCCAAGTCACGAAAATGTCTTATTCTTGACTAACACCGAAATAGCATTATTATGGCGTGAACACTTCAAATGAACGGGAGGTTTCATGGCACGCAAGAGTTCAAGGGATTTTCATCTTACGCCGGAGCAGTTGGAAGCGAGGCTGGCCATCAAAGCGAAGAAAGTCGCCCACCTTCCGTCGTCTGCGAAAGCCGCAAAGGAGCGGGCGATGTTTGCCCCCACCTTATTTGATGCCGCGGCCCCTGCTTGCCTGCTCAATCCAGCGGATGTCGATACATTGGTGCTTAGTGTGGTGAAGAGTTTCAACGTCAAGCTGAATATCACAATTGGGACGGATCTCGAGGCCATCGGGATCAGTGAAGCGCTACGTGAGAATTACCAGTCGTGCATTGTCAAGGCGATGAACCGAAGCGGCTGCGGACTAACGGCAATGTTCACGCCGCAGGCAGTTGGAGCTTGCACGACCGTAAAGGCCATCTCGAAGTTGACATTCAAAAGTCGAATTTAAATAAAGGGGACAATCATGATCCGGGACTTTCTCTCATCTTGCGTAGCCATCTGTTTCTATTCAATGGTCTGCGTCACGGCCTCCGGACAGACGCTACCAGCCACAACATTGCCGGCGCCACCGCCATCAATCACTTTGGACTCTCCAGCAGATGGAGAAGTTGCGAGCTCCGCGCCACCGCTCTTTACGTGGACTGTGTCTGGCGATGCGGCGAAGATCGCTTCATTTCGCCTGGAAGTATTGCCGCCGGAGCAGCCGGATTTCCCCTTCAAGATTCCCGTAGAGGCGACCGCCAGACAGTACCTTCTCAGTTCAATGACACTTCGTGCTGGACTAACATATAAGTGGCAGGTAGTCGCTATATTGACGGACAAGACGGAAATCAAGCCTGCGTCGCCAGCATCGTTTACGACGGCAACTTTTTTTACTCCGCTGAAGAATCTTGGTTTTTCCCTTATCAAACAGTTCCCGGATCTGGACTCAGGAGGCACTGAAGGCGGTGGCGGGGGCAAGCAGGATGCCGCTGCGGCTTTCACATTTAGCCACTCCAACACCCAGGATACTTGGGACATTGATGGCGTATTGATTTGGCGAAGCAAGACATCGTTTACATTGGGTGATTTGAACCTTCAGCCAACCGCGTCCTTTGAGGCACACGTGGCCGATGATCCTAAGAATAATCAGGATGCCCTGCGACTACGCACAGGTTTGCACATTTTCCGCAGCTTTGGAAATGAGCCCGCCGTGACGGGGCTTTGGGGAGATATAAATCTCAAGTACGCCACCAACCGGGAAAACAACGTCCAGCAGCTATCGGTGGAACCACTGTTGTCCGTCAACGCCTCCACGTGGGCGATTGGTCAGGCGCAGCCCCTTCTGCATGACCGGCCTGATGTTCCAGGGCAGCCAGATTTTCAGGATGTGCGCTGGGATGTTCAGCACGGCATATGGCTGGCGTGGCGACCGTACATTGGCTTTGACGGTGGTCACACGCTTGACGACCGCCATAAGGCCACCGATGGAAGTGACTTTTTTCGGCTACTTGGAGTTGTTAAAGGTCAATTGATCTTTCCCGACGTAGCGCGTGAACTACATCTTCAGAAAGTGGACGCTTTCGCCGAGAACGACTTTGCCTACTCGATCCATCCTGATGGAAACCGTGATTACTTCCATGACTTTCTCGATGTCGGCGTCGAATTCTTCATTGACAAGAATCTCAACATCTCCCTTGAATATAAGGAGGGAGAGACAAGTCCCAGTTTCAAAAATACGCATTCCATCGGTGTTTCGCTCGGCCTTCAGATCTAATGCGCGTGCTCGATGGCGGTAATTGGTAACGGGAATCCATCGCGATGTACCAAGCGCACGGGGAAGTGGTTTTCTCCATTTCCACTTCATTTCCTGGTCGCCGCCTCCGCGAAAATCCCGATCTCCGCCAGGGCAACTCACACTGGCGATTGGGTGATCCTTAGCCTGACTTTTCGTGCAGAGAATGAAACCGGGAACCGACTCAGCTAGTGAACTCCATTTGTATTGGAAACGCCGAGGTAACGAACTCGAATAGGGTTGAATGAAATGGCGAATGAAACACCGTGGGCGATGGAAAGGGTGGCCCGGCGGCGATATTGTTTCCGCTCTGGCGGAAATCTTCGCCGACAATTCCGCCGGCGGTAGGGCTACGAAATTGCCGGAATGGCCTTGGTCGGCTGGGCACAGTGTTTTCTCTTAACGAACCGGTCCGCCATATTCTCAAATCAAACGCGCGCCGTATTGTGTTCTCGGGATATCCCGCGAAAGATAATAAGCCTTTGACCCTTGCCCCCCTTTCGCTTCCCCCCTTTCGCCCCTCCTGGCCAACCCTGATTGCGCCGGGGTTCTGGTCAACAGCGCGCTGTCCGAGGTATCGGTTGTCATCGACCGGGCCACGGCGGAATCGCTGGGATGACGTGAGCACATACAGCAGGTCACGGGTTACCCGAACGGACAGGGACAAGCCTACCCTTGTCTGCATCAGAAGCATTGGATAGCCTATTGTCATGACTTCCGTCGCCGCCAAGTTGTTGGTCGATTTCCAAACGCTTGCCCCCGATGAACAATTGCAGGTGCTCGAGGAGGTGATTTCGTTGACGGAAAACACCCGGCGAAAGGCCGTCGAACGTCTCCGCGGGGCCAGTGCCGGTAAGGACCTTCTGACGAAACTGCTCGAAGACCGGGCCGGGGAGCGCGCTCGTGGCTGAAAACGTCGTGCTGGACACTTCAGCTATTCTCACGCTAACAGGCAACGAACCGGGCGCGGATGAAGTCCAACGTTACCTGACCGACGCCATCGCGGGACGTGTGACCTTATATGGGTCGTTCGTCAGTTTAACGGAAGTTGAATACATCACATTACAGGAAGAGGGCGAAGCCGTGGCCCGCCAGCGCCTGATCGACTTGAACGCGCTGCCGATTCATTGGGTGCATTCGGATCAAGCCCTCTGCGGCGAAGCTGCGAAGCTTAAGGCTGCAAATAAGATGTCATTCGCCGACTCCTTCGTCGCGGCGACGGCAATCCGTTTCGATGCGACGCTCATACACAAGGACCCGGAATTCCATGGGCTTGCGTCAATCGTGAAACAGAAGATGTTGCCGCCGAAGTGATGAGGAGATCGCATGTTCAATCATGTTGACCGCGACCTGGGCCTGCCTGAACTGGAAGAGGAAATTCAGCGGCGAATCGCCGACGCATTCTGGCAACGCCATGGCGATTGGCGGCCGTGGGGCGGCGAAGTATGGCAGCGCCGACCTGTTGCGCAGAGTTGATTTGCCGCTGACAATCGAATCCCATGCGGAAAGTTGCCGAAGGGCAAAGCGGGACGAGAAAGACAAAGCGGGGAAGGACAAGGCGGGAACCCGTCTCGCTTTTCCTTCCGTCGGAGCGATGCTTCGCAGGCTTGAAGTGATGCCGGTGAAAAAAATGAAAAGATTTCTGCGCGCGATTTTGCATATCGTTCTAACCCTCCCGGGTGCATCGTCTTAGCCGCGAAAAATTTTCGCCGCGCGGGGCATAAATCGTCCGGTTTCACGCGAAACGCGGACGAACGCATCGGCTAACATTCAGCCGTGAAACAACTTACGCCGGAGGGTATGGGGTGGCGGCCATAAACGTAGGCCGCTGCGACAGTTATCCACCGAAATGTCAACTTTTTGTGCATAATATAGAGGGATAGAGGTTTGCAGTGTCGTCATTTGGGGATAAACCACCGATGCAACGAATATGTTTGAAGTATTTGTCACAGCGCCAGCGCGAGGCCTGGATCATGCGATATCGCTATGCCTGGCGGCTCAGCAAGATCGCGATAAATATGGGGATCAGCCAAGGCGGCGTGTCCAAAATGCTCAGCCGGGCATTTGAGCGGGCGGGCCTGCCCAAATGCAGGGTGTCGGTCATTCGCACCAAGCCGAAGAGGGTCAGGGCCTTGTACCTCTCGCAGATTCGCGAGCCATACTGACCGGCCCACCGCTCAGAATTCGCGAAATTTCGATGTTGCGCACGATGGTGTTGCGCAAAAATGGTGCGCAATGATGCGCGCCGGACGAGCGGCGAGCCGGGACGAAAGAGGACCGGAGATGCTCCGTCCACGTGGCGGCGATTTCAATAAAAGGGGACAGGATTTGCCATGGCTCGAGGGGGCGAAAGGGGGAGGGGGCGAAAGGGGTCGGGAGTCTTTGACTTCGTCCAAGTGGACAGACTCCCGATGACTTTGATTCGTCCGTCCTTGATCGTCCCCCTTATGGCGAATCGCCCCGCTAAAATTAAATCGCGCTCAGGAGTTCGGCCCATCTTCGACGATGCGAAATCTCGCCGGAGTATTCGTCCAAGGCCACTCCAACATGGCGAATGAACTCCCGGCGTCCGCCTTCGCCGAATAGAACCATGCAACCACGCAGCAATTCAGTCAGGCTGGTTACGTAAATATTGTGTCCGCTCGTGAATTGGCGATCGATCGTCTGGTCGATCTGCGGCTGGTCGTTCGCGGCTTCGCCGTCCTGGACGAGAAACAGAATCTCCGCGATCCCCCGCTCGCGTATGGCCGGCAATTTCGCCTGAAGGTCGGAGACGCGCAATTCACGATCCTTAACTTCCACACCCATTACCACCCGGCCTTCATCATCGACGCATTCCAGATCGGCAGAACTTCCAGTCGACGCGTCAGCGGCGTTGACCTTGCTGCTGCGCACCTCTGCGTAAAGTTTGAACGATGCGCCGATCGTACGGAATAGCGCGACGGCGACCGCCTGCATTCGAAGGCCCCCGCTCCGTTCGCCAAGAAAGCTCCGAATAACCTCGAGCGATTGCTTCAGGCTAAGTCGCCTTGGCGCAGGATAGATCACGCGCGCCGAGCCAAGCATGTCGCGGATTCGCGCAAGCGTGAATTCAAATACCCGTTCGGCGTGCTCAGGATGATTCTGCACATACTCCAGGACATCGATCAGATATTGAAAGCCGGCTTTATCGCGCTGCGCCGGCAACGCGTTCGGCGTAATTGCAGGGATGCGCAGCGGATTATTAATATACGGCTCCGTCGAGCCTCCAAGGACAGCATGGTTTGACTGATCAAATGGGACGATGACGGAATGACATAAGCTTCTTGCATCGAACGGCCTGGTCAGGCCCGATTGCATCTGCACCGACCGGCAGTCGAGGGATGGGTCGGTAACCTTTGCCAGTAGTTGTGCAGGCAGGACGTAGCGATAGGTTTTGGTCTTGCTTGAAACGCTGCGCGTGATGGCCTCTTGAATGGCGTTTGGAATGGCGGAGATGTCCGGGGATTCCGGAAGATTATCCCAGATTTGCGAGAGTTTCGCCGCAGCTGACGCCAGAAACGTCGGAGGGTTCTTAGCCATCAGAAATTGGTCCAAAGACATTCCTGCCGGGTTGTTTTCACCGAGTGACAGGCCTTGGCTGGGGCGTCGAAGCGATTCCAGGTTGAGAACAATTTGTCATATAGCGCGCATCTGTATCCCGAAACGGCGACCTTTGCCCGGACATGCTTCACCTTCAGTGCAAAAGCCTGATGCTGGACGTCGGTCATTTCAAACCCGTAGGCCTTGCTATCGCCGCGGCTTTCGTGGACGTAGGGAGGATCGCAATAGAAAAGCGTCTCCTTGTCATCATACAAATCGAGAATTTCAAGGGCGGGTCTATTTTCGATTTGGACGCGCAAAAGGCGCATCGCGATTTCCGGCAGTTGCTCGATGCTGCCCAGCCACCGCGATACGACCCCGCTCATGCCTGCCCGGCTGGTGTTTTTGCAATTCGCCCACCGCCCAAGCGAAGCGGTCTGGGCCAATCCCGTCCGAACCTGTCGGGCTCGAACGAAGAAACGCCTCGCGCGCTCCAGGTCCGCGATGTCGGTGCCCACCGGCTCACAAGCATGATAAAACTCTTCCCGCGAAAATGGCGTCATCCCGATTTGGCGTGTCAGCTCATCACCCTCCTCGCGGAGCATGCGAAAAAAGTTGACGACTTCGCCATCAAGGTCGTTGTATGTTTCAACCGGAGACGGTGAACGATTCAGCAGTACAGCGCCGGAACCGGCGTATGGCTCGCAATAATGGTGGCACTTGGGTAACAGCGGAAGGAGCCAATCCAAATGGCTGAATTTTCCGCCGTACCACCCGAACGCAATCTTTTTTCTGCCGCTTTGGAGGATGGCATCATCGTCGTCACGAAACAGTGAAGGGGTCGTTCCGTCAGCGCTTCTGGGACGCAGTCGCACTGCAGATGGCCGGACTCGTGACATTTCAGACCTCCATGAACGATCGATCCGAAGCTTACTCGCCTGCAAAACGGAAGTCCAACCTGGCCGACCTTGTCGCCACGCATCCGCGTATCATGATTCCCGATGTGGATTGACTTCCTTGCCGAAGCCTTCCGTCGGAGCGATGTTTCGCGGGCTTGAAGTCGTGTCAGTGAAAAAATGAAAAGATTTTTGCGCGCGATTTTGCATATCGTTTTAACCCTCGCGCGCGCAGCGTCTTAGCCGCGAAAAATTTTGCGGCGCGGGGCAGAAAACGTCCGGTTTCACGCAAAACACCGGCGGACGCATCGGCTAACATTCAGCCGTGAAACAACTTACGCCGGAAGGTATGGGGTGGCGGCCATAAACGTAGGCCGCTGCGACAGTTATCCCCCGAAATGTCAACTTTTTGTGCATATAGTAGAGGGATAGAGGTTTGCAGTGTCGTCATTTGGGGATGAAGCACCTATGCAACAAATATGTTTGAAGTATTTGTCACAGCGCCAACGCGAGGCTTGGATCATGCGATATCGCTATGGCTGGCGGCTCAGCAAGATCGCGATAAATATGGGGATCAGCCAAGGCGGCGTGTCGAAAATGCTCAGCCGGGCATTTGAGCGGGCGGGCCTGCCCAAATGCAGGGTGTCGGTCATTCGCACCAGGCCAAAGAAGGTGAGGGCCTTTTACCTCTCGCAGATTCGCGAGCCATACTGACCGGAAGACCGCTCAGAATTCGCGAGATTTCGATGTTGCGCACCATTTTGGTGCGCAAAATGGGTTCTCCCGCACTTTCCGTGGTGCGCGCACAGAATTGCACCGCCCCTCCCTGACTGCGTTATCGGCGAATGAACAAGGATAGAATATAGGCGTCTAAATACCGCGTGGACAAGAATATTTTCTTGCGGAAAGGAGTCCGC
>DASRRM010000208.1:0-2249 GCA_035695715.1 Tepidisphaeraceae bacterium | reverse complement strand
CAGGTTCGCGCAGCATACTTGAGCCAGGATGGCCGGGCCGACACGTTTCACGAGCAGCGTCCTCGCGGCTCCGCCGTGGGCCGCAATCGTGCCAAGGCGTTCCAAGCCGCCAGGTGAAGCGCAGAGACGGGCGTGCACCCACGCACGGGGGCGCGATTGACTGGATCATCGGTTACAACATCAAATCGTGTCTGATCCCCACGCCATGTCATCCGCACCTTCCTTTCCCGGCAATTCCACACCGTTGCGGGATACGCCAACGCCCGCCGCACCGCGGTCGGCATGGATGCCCGTGCTGCTGGCGATTGTTGCGGCGCTGGGGGTGTATGCCATCACGCTGGGCGGCTCTTATGTTTACGACGATGTCATCCTTCACGAGGATGCGCGATTCATGCATCCAAATCTGTGGGAAGAATTCTGGACGCAGGCGTATATGCCGGATGCGGTCGATCGGCTTTACCGCCCGCTCACCTGCCTGACCTTTGCGATCGAATATTCGCTGCATGGCGATCGCCCGTGGATTTATCACCTTGTCAATATCCTGCTCAACGCCGCCGTTGCGGGGGCGGTGGCCGAACTTGCCCGGCGGCTGATGGGATTGCGCATCGCCTTGGCGGCGGGTCTGTTATTTGCCGTGCATCCGGTGCATGTGGAAGCGGTCGCGGGGCTGGTGGGCCGGGCGGAATTGCTGTGCGCGCTGCCGACGCTGCTGGCATTGATCTTTTTTCTCAAGCCGATATCCGCGGGGCGCGCCATTGCGATTTGGGTATGCCTCGTGATTGCAATATTGAGCAAGGAACAGGGGATTTTGTTGCCGGGGTTTTTGCTCGCGCTGGTTCCATTTCGCCGAGCGTTGATGCGTGGCACGGGCGGCTTGCCCGTGTCTTTAAGCGATGAACATGAGCGGGCCGCCCGTCCCAGCGATGCAACGGCGATGCGCGGTCTTGCGGCGGCCATCTGCCTTACCATGGCCGCGTATCTTATTTTTCGCGAGCAGCTTCTGGGCTTCGAGTGGAATCGCCAGGAGTTGGATTGGACGGCCAATCCGCTGATTCGCAGCGTCGGCGTCGATCGCTGGCTGATGCCGTTTGTATTGCTGGGCCGCTATGTTTCGCTGCTGATCGCGCCGCTGAAGCTTTCTCTCGATTATGGCAGTTACGTGATCGGCTGGACCGTCAACTGGCGCCAGCCGTGGTTTTACCTTGGCGCGATGACCGCTTTCGTGTGGATCGTCGCGATAATCTGGACGATCCGCTGGCGAAATTACGCCGCGGTGTTCTGCCTCGCCGCGCTGGCGCTCTCCTATGGCATGGTGAGCAACAGCGTCATCCTGATCGGCACGATTTTCGGCGAAAGGCTGATGTACCTTCCCTCGGCGTTTTTCTGCATCGTCGCCGCCGCCCTGCTCGCCTCGTTTTGCCGGGGCGCGATGCTGCCGATCGTCGTTGTGATCATCACGGCGCTTTTCACCGTTCGGACATTCACATACGCCCGGCTATGGAACGATCCGCTGCGGCTTTATCTGGCCGATTTGCGCGATCATCCGATGTCGACGCATCTGCACGGGCTGGTCGTCGACCAATATCTCGCCCGAGGCGAATATCGCGCCGCGCGCGAGGTGGCCGCCGATTCGCTGCGAAAATTGCCCGATGCATTCGAGTCATACCGCATGGCGGTAGCCGCGGATTTGAAGCTGCACGACTACGCCGACGCCCGGCGGGTTTTGGCGCATCCGGATCGCCGGGTTCCAGGGAAAAAGATCGCGGATTTGCAGGAAGCCGTTGACGCGGCCGACAAGCGGTAAGCTTCGCAGCGCCCCACCCTACCCAGGGATGTGCCCGTCTTTGTTGGCAACCCGTAGGGTGGGCGTACTCGCCCACCGTCTTTCCCGGGTTACAAACGGTGGGCGAGTACACCCACCCTACATCCAATGATCTTGCCCGATGAGCCCGCACCGCGGACCGTCGCATTCGCGGCGGAAAAGACGGTCCGCAGTGCGGGCCTACGAAAAGTCGACGCGCGGAATTGCGCAAGATCATTTTAGCAACGGATTTCCAAAAAAAGCAGCGCCACGCGGATGCGCGTTAGAAGGATTGGGTCACGGTTGCTTGGGTGCACGCCCGTTGTTGTATGGCGTCAGCGGGGGTAATAATAGCGGTTCGGCAATGGATTGCCGTGTTCACGAATGGCACAAGCGATCAAGGAGGATCGACCATGTCTCGAATCAACCGCGAAGAACTTGGGAAACG
>DASRRM010000207.1:0-10093 GCA_035695715.1 Tepidisphaeraceae bacterium | reverse complement strand
CCGTAAGCCGTCTTGAAACCACTCAACCGCCGGGTGTGTCCAAAAGCGATTGCAGCCGAACTCCGAGGTCGGCAGAGAGTTTTCCAACCCACGCCGCATCAATCAGCCCCACGTCGATCATATCGCGAAGGTGGACTTTATCTTTATCACGAAATGCCGTGAGCTTGACCCGCACCAATGCATCGAGCGCCATGACGCGATAATGGTCGGCGGCTTCGGATTCGGTCACATCAGGATTGGCGATCGGCTCGTTCGGATGGACCTTTTCGTTGGCGAAAATAATGTGAACTGATTCGCGGGCCTTGGCGTTCGGGCCGTCGAGAAAGACGTCCAGACCGGCGACGTGGCGATAAACGAAGCCGGCACTTTCCAACGCGGCTTTGGCGCGGTTAAGGTCAGCACGACGAATCAGGATGTCGACGTCCTGCGTGTTGCGAACCGCCGCCTCGTCGACTCGCGATACCCACGCCGCCACTGCGTTGCCGCCCGCGACGGCATAAGACACCCCGGCTGATTCGAGAATCGCCGTCGCACGCAAAAGTCGTTGGCGCACCTTTTCCACGGCGTTCACCATCCTGTCAAGCGAGAATGATCCAACCGTAACAGCCATGCTGGCAATTATACTCGATCACCATGCCAAAGTTGCGCGAGCAACTCTTGCGAGTTGTAACGGCTAAATAACCTTGCGCAATTCGTGTAGGGTCCGCACTGCGGAGCATTACGTTTGAGGCGGAAAAAACGGTCCGCGGTGCGGACCCTACGAAGATTCGAAGCGCCGAATCGCGCAAGGTTATTTAGGACGCAAAAACATCGCGTCAGCTTCCAGACTACTGGACAATCCCCTTCGTCAGCCTCAAAAACACATCCTCCAGCTTCACCTGTTCCGGCGTTATACTGTGTATCACCACGCCGCGGCCGACGAGCTTGTCCACGATGAAACCGTGGTGCAGATTGACGTCGTGCAGGTGGACCATCAGTTGCCCGTTGTTTCGCGCGATATCGGCGATGCGCGGATCCTCGCGCAAAATTGTGGCGGCGAATTCCGGGTCGCCGACGACCTGCACGTTGATGGCGCTGCTCGCCCGGGCGCGGGCGATCAATTCATCAATCGTGCCGATCACCAGCAGCTTGCCGCGCTCGATGATTCCCAGCTTGTTGCAGAATTCGCCCAACTCAGAAAGGATATGGCTGGAAACCATGATGGTTTTGCCGAGCCGTTGCAGTTCCTTGAGCAGCTCGCGAATCTCGATTCGTGCCCGCGGATCGAGGCCGCTGGCGGGTTCGTCCAGCAGCAGGACCGGCGGGTCGTGAACCAGCACCCTCGCCAGGCCAAGCCGTTGCTGCATGCCGCGCGACAATGAATCGACAAACGCATCCTGCTTGTATTTCAGGTCGGTCAGTTCCAGCACGTCGGCCACGACACGCTTGCGCTGTGAGCGCGGGATGTGATAGGCGCTGGCGAAAAACTCAAGATATTCGCTGACTTTCAGGTCGTCGTATACGCCGAAGCTGTCGGGCATGTAGCCGACGTGTCGGCGGACGAAATCGCCGTTGTTGAATACCGGCTTGCCCATGATGCGGGCGTGGCCGCTGGTGGGTTCAAGCAGGCCGGTCAGGATTTTCATGGTGGTGCTTTTGCCCGCGCCGTTGGGGCCGATGAAGCCGAACACATCACCCGGTTCAAGGCTCAGCGAAAGTTGATCGAGCGCGGTAAGGGAGCCATAGCGCTTGGTCAGATTGACCGTTTCGATGGCCGGTGGCCTGGCCGGGCCGCTAACCGGCAGGAAAGGCGCTGCGATTTTTGAAACAGAATTTGCCGGGGGATCAGCCTCACTCATTTTCCCTCCCCGGCGTTCAGCTCAACCAGCGCCCGGATGAACTGCCAGTGTTCTTCAACAGCATGTTGATTGGCCAGCGTGGCGGCGGGGGTGGGGTTGTCGGTTTCGGCATAAATGATCGCGAATTTCCCACTGGCCACCTGGTCGGCCATCTGCCTGCCACGGCGAACGTTCAACATTGCGGCGGTTTTCCATAGATCGTCTTTTTTCACCAAAGGCGGCTGGGAATAATACGAGTACCGGTTCAATTGCTCGACATCCGGCTGCTGTGGAAGCAGGACGCCAGTCGCTGTTGCCGCCGCATGCGGCGCAATCTCCTTCAGTAACGCCGCGCCGGCGGCTGACTCTGTGAGCGTCAATTCGGCCAAGCCGCGGCTTGTCTCGACGCGGACATTCTTCAGTGGCCGATCCGAAAAATTCGCAATGGTTCCCACCACGCTCGCGTTTCCCATGCCGCTGGCGGGAGGCAGGATTTTCAGACGTGCCGACAGGATCGGCGGCTGGATTTCCACATGATCGCCGCGCAAAAATCGCAAACTCCACACATTCACCAGCATTTCTTCCGGCGTATTCCCGGAACGGGTCTGATGAAAATCCATGTCAAGCTTCAACGGCGTGCGGCCATACTCGCTAAGCCCCGCCGGCTGCCACCACCCATCGCCATCGGTGTTGATCTCATACATCCGCGTGCGCGAGGAATAGAGCGCGACGTAATCGGTGCTGGCGACGCAATAATCGCCCGCCTGGTCAATGGTTCGCAAGGTTTTGTAATGAAGGTCGCCGCTCTTGAACAAATAACCGGCAAAGATCGCGCCGGTGGTTACCAGCGCGACCCATCCACTGGTGGTGATCCAGGTCCAGGGCTGGCGGCCCAGTTTTTTCAGCACGAACCAATCCACCGGGCCGACCACAAGCATCAGCCCTAGCAATACAAAAGCGATATACGAAAACCCGATCTGGCCCGCGCCGGGAACATTGCCTAAATAATCGGCCGCCTGCATGGCGGCGCGCTTTTCGCGCGTTTCGTCGGCGTTGAATCCGTTGTTGTAAACGTTGAAGGCCGCCGTCGACGTCCGCCGCATCGCGGCGGGATCTCCCTGGTCATCACCATCAACAGCCGACACCGGATCGCCGGGAAAGGCGATAATTCCTTTCATCAGCGGCCGCCAGAGATTTTTGCAATGCTCGGTATCGTCGACGATGAACCCGGCAACATTCACCGGCGAAAGAATGATGCGGCCCAGGCCAAGGCGAATCGCATAGGCTGAAGTTTGGCCGGAGTTGAGCAACGGAATTTTCCGGGCGGCAGGTTTGGGGTCGAGACGGAAATTGACAAGATTCTTAAATCGCGACGAAACGCCAAGCGCCGACAAATCCGCCGGTGAAAGAGCAATATCTTCCCGGCCGCCCACCTTGGCGGGAAGTTTTTCGCCCAGCGGGCCGGTTTCGGGAAGCCCGCCGTCACCCGGCCAAAGAATGACAGTTCCGCCCGCGGCCACCCAGTCGACGATCGCCTGCTGCTGCGTGTTATCCAGCGGCGCCGCCCCGAAGCCGCCGAGGCGCAGGTTTGGCTCATTCAAAACCAGCACATTCAGGCTGTCGAAACCCAGCGCAACGGAGGGAAGACGCCGCGGGCTGAGATACCCGACATTGATCGCCCCGACGGCCTGCTGGAGCGAGCCCAGGGTGGATGTCTCTCCGCTGACGCCGACAAATTCGCTGCCCGGCTGATACACGCCGCTGGAAAGCAGGGCCTGGTTGCCGTCCTTGGGAAAATGGGCCAGGGATTTGCCGCTGTCGCGATCGACGAGCGTGAACATTGCCTGCTGATATTCCCAGCCGTGGATCGGCAGCAGGATGGGAAAGGTTCGCCGGTCGGGGCCGATGGTCATCGCCTGCTGGATGCGCATCGAATAGCTTCCCCCTTCGGGCCATTCGATGGCGAGGGACACGTTGCGCGTCTTGTCGTCGGATGCGGTCACAAATACCGGCGTCCAGCGTTCCCCGCGTGGCTGCCAGCCCCAGCCGACTTCGACATCGAGTTTTGTTTCGCCGAAGGTGGCCGAAACCAAACTGAGCATAAGCCCGCAAAGGATGAGCAATGGGAGTATTAGACGGCGATTCATAGGTTGACCCCATGGCGGCATGGGCGGGATTCTAACAGCCATGCGGGAAACTGCACCCATGATGACTTGGATATCGGACGTATTAAGCGCCGGTGGCCGTCTTTCCTGCCAAATACGTAGGGTGGGCGTACTCGCCCATCTTTCGCGGGTGGCAAACGGTGGGCGGGTACGCCACAGTACATTTAGCGGTCTCGGCGACGACCGAGCCGCGCACGGAGGGTACTCCCGAAGTAAGCGGGTTTCGGGAATCCGCTTACTTCGGGAGTACCCGGAGTACCCTCCGTGCGCGGCTCAGTCGGCTGGTTAATACGAAACGGCCACACCCTGAAAGGCAGATCATTTTTCCCGCCGCTTGACTTCCCGGCTTCACCCTGCCCACAATACAGCGCTCGGAATTCCATGAACTCGACCTCGACGACAAAAAGAATCCTCGCGGTAATGGTGGTCACCACGGCCCTGTGCGCCGATCAGGCCGCCATGGCCTCTATCGCGCCGCGCCCGCAGAGCGTCGAGATCGCGCAGCTTGCCTCGCGGCTGGTGAGTCGGCTGGCGCGGAATTTTCAGGGCACGCTGCCCGCTGTCATTCGCCAGCCCCTCCGCCAGCAGATCGGCGCCGACCGCTCGACACCCTGTTTTTCAGTTGCCCACGCCGTTGCGGTGGCGCACACGCCTCTGTCCCCGTTCCAATTCCGCCTTCCTCCGCCTCTGGTTTGATGCACCTGAGTCTGTCCGATGGCGCCGGCCCCTAAGCCGCCGGCACTCGCGCCGTCGTCCCTCTTTTCAACGCTTCTTTCCGCATCCTTCATTCTGCACTCTGCACTCTGCATTCTGCACTTACCCACAGGCGTTCCATGACCATCAACAAAGTATTCATCAAGATTTTCGGCAGCCGCAATGAACGGCTTCTCAAGCGCTATTGGCGCATCGTCAAAGACATTAACGCGAAAGAGGCATCCGTCAGCAAATTGACTGACGACCAGCTTCGCCAGCGCACGCTGGAGATTCACGAAGGCCTGCTCGACAAGAAACACACCCGCGAAGAAATGATGCCCGAAGTCTTCGCCATCATCCGCGAAGCGATGGATCGCAACATCGGCATCCGCTCGATCTTTTCGACTGATCTGGGCGAGTTCCAGGCGAAGTTCGATCCGAGCAAGCTGGATGCCGACGCGCGGAAACTCTACGACGAGGTTCAGCAGCAGATCATCACCACCGGCCAATCGCACCTGAAAGTGCCGATCCCGCTTGCGCTGTATGAGGCGGTGCGCAAGCTCTATCCCGAATCACGGCCGCCGTTTCGGGCGCGCTGTTTTGACGTGCAGCTCATCGGCGGAATGGTGCTGTACGACGGCCGCATTGCCGAAATGGCCACCGGCGAAGGAAAAACTTTCGTCGCGCCGCTGGCGTGCTTCATGAAGGTGCTGGAGGGATATCATTGCCATGTCGTCACCGTTAATGATTACCTGGTGAAGCGCGATGCGAACTGGGTGAAGCCGGCGTTTGAGGCGCTGGGATTGTCGGTCGGGTTCATCCAGCAGGACATGGAGCCCGGCGGCGACACGCGCCGCAACCAATATGAATCCGACATCACCTACGGCACCAACAGCGAGTTCGGCTTCGACTTCCTGCGCGACAACATGAAAGAGCGCGTCGACCTGCAGGTGCAGGGGTCGCTGGATTTTGCCATCGTCGACGAAGTCGATTCGATTCTGATCGACGAAGCGCGCACGCCGCTGATTATCAGCGGCTTTGCCCGCGACGATGCCCCGAAATACAAGGCTGCCGACGACGTGGCGCGCAAGGTGATGGAGATGAACAAGCCATGGGACCAGGCGGAAAAGGCGGTTGACGCGGCCAAGCGCGCCATCAAGGCCGCCGAGGGCGATCTGGACAAGGCCAAGACTAAGGACGAGAAGGAATCGGCCAAAAAACGCCGCGAGCAGGCCGAAAAGCAACTGGACGACGCCGAGAAGAAAAAAGAAGGCCTGACGCAATACTACGAGGTGGAATGGGACCGCAAGAGCGTTCACCTGACGCACGAAGGCATCGCCAAGGCGCAGGAATTTGCCGGCGTGGGCAGCTTTTACGTCGGCAACAACATGGACTGGCCGCACTTGATGGAGCAAGCCATGCGCGCCCACGTCGTATACGAGCGCGACAAGGATTATGTCGTCGAACGCGGACAGCGCGGCGACATGGAAGTCATTATCGTCGATGAATTCACCGGCCGGAAAATGGTCGGGCGGCAATGGAGCGACGGCCTGCACCAGGCCGCCGAGGCCAAGGAGCGCGTCACCATTAAAAATGAAACCCAGACGCTGGCGACCGTCACCCTGCAGAATTTCTTCAAGCTGTATAAATCGCTCTCTGGCATGACTGGCACCGCCCAGACCGAAGCCGAGGAATTCAGCAAGATTTATAAACTGGAAGTGGTCACGATTCCCACCAACCGCCCGGTCATCCGCAAGGATAACGATGACCGCGTTTACCGCAAGGAGGCGGAAAAGTGGGACGCCATCATCGAGGAAATCAAGGAGGAGTCGGAAAAGGGCCGCCCGGTGCTGGTCGGAACCACCAGCGTCGAAAAAAGCGAAATGGTTTCCAACCGCCTGACGCGCAAGTTCGGCATCGAGCATGAAGTGCTCAACGCCAAGCAGCACGAACGCGAGGCTCACATCGTCGCCAAGGCCGGCCAGCAGCATCAAAACCCGCACGGCGAATCGGTCGGGAATGTCACCATCGCCACCAACATGGCCGGCCGCGGAACCGACATCAAGCTTTCCCCCGAAGCCCAGCAATCCGGCGGCCTGCACGTCATCGGCACCGAGCGCCACACCGCGCGCCGAATCGACAACCAGCTTCGCGGGCGTGGCGGCCGGCAGGGCGATCCGGGCTCGTCGCGCTTTTATGTCTCGCTCGAAGACGAATTGATGAGCATGTTCGCCGGCGAATGGACCATCAAAGTGCTCGGCTGGCTGGGCATGGAAGAGGGGATGGCCATCGAAGACAAGCGCATCACCAAGGGCATCGTCCGCGCCCAGAAAAAAGTCGAGGAGCGAAATTTCCTCGCCCGCAAAAACCTCCTCGACTACGACGAAGTCAACGACTACCAGCGCAAAATCTTCTACGGCATGCGCCAGCAGGTGCTGGAAGGCCGCGACATCGACAAGGTCATCTGGCGAATGATCGGCGAGTCGATCGACGATGCCGTCGCGAAATATATCACCAAGGATTTCGTCGCAGCGGCGTGCGCGGAATGGACCAAGATTAATTTCGAGGTCAACATCGACCCCAACGATTTGCGGGGCAATCGCAATCTTCAGCACCTGGAGGACTACATTAAGGACCAGGCCCGGGCCGAGACAGAGACGACCATTTCCGCCACCCTCGAGGAATTCATGGGCGAGGGAGACACGGAAAACACCGAATCGTGGGACACGCGCGGGCTGTCGAGCTGGGCGATGAGCCGGTTCCAGGTGAACCTGGCACAAAACCAGATCCGCAAGATGACCGCGCACGATGTTGCGGAAAAGCTGCGCGATGCGGCACTGGAACAGATCGAAAAGCGCGACGTGAGCAGCCTGCAAAAATACCTCGAGCCGCTCTATCCGGAAAAGGAATTGTGCGCCTGGGCGAAGGATAAATTCGCCATCACGGTCAAGCCGGAGGAACTGGTGATTGACGGGCGCGGCGACGAGCGAAAGAGCGAAGAGGAGATTGTCGCGCTGATCGAAGGGAGGGCGCGCGAAGCCTACGCCCGCCGCGAGATCGAATACCCGGTGGATCACGTCTTGACCCTTGCGTTCGGCAGCCAGGATCGCCCGGTGGCCGACAATCCGTACGCCGCGGAGTATGTCAGGGGGCATACCAAGGCAAAATATGGTGCCGATCTTTCGCTGGAGCATATCCGCACGGTCGGGTTGCGAAATCTGCGCGACGAGCTGATCGGCCTGCAGGAAAAGTTCCTCAAGGACGGCGAGCTGCAAAAGGAAATCGACAAGCTGATCGCCGCCACCGGCAACGACGACGAAAAACTGAGCGCCGCGTTCACAAATCGATTCGGAGCGGCACTGGTTCCCGAGACGCTCAATCGCAAGGTGTCGGTCGTGGAAATTGAGGAGGAAGCCAGCCATCGCCCGCCGGAAACCATGCGCGATAAAATGCTTCGCCGCGGGCGGCAGGTGCTTCGCCAGGAATTGACCGATCTCGAGCAATTCGTGCTGATCCAGATTCTCGATCAGGCATGGAAGGATCATCTGCTGGCAATGGACCAGCTTCGCGGCGGCGTTGGCCTGGCAGGATTTGCCGAGCAGGACCCGCGCATCGTTTACAAGAAAGAGGGCTACGAGTTCTTCGAGCAGATGCTTTCAGGCATTCGCGACCGCACCACCGACCAGATCTTCCGCATGCGCATCGAAGGCCGGGCCGAAGCCCGCAGCCAATACCGCGAAACCGCCGCCGTCCACGAAGACACCGGCGGGTATGGCGTTGCCGAGAATCTGCAGATCACCGCCGGGGTTGATAAGGGCGCAACCGTGGAAGATGCCCAGACGGCCGCCGAAGTTCCGCAGCGCGTTTCAACGATCGTTCGCGACGCCCCCAAGGTCGGCCGCAACGACCCGTGCCCCTGCGGCAGCGGGAAGAAGTACAAGAAGTGCTGCGGCGCGACGGTGGTGTAATCTGCGCGCGGCAGAATTGGACGGCGACCCATGTGCGAGGACGAAGGTGAGCCATCGCCGCGGCCAGTCATGCCCGCCGAAGAGCCAGCCGAGCTTGGCTATGAGGCGCCGCGCGATCGGCTCGTTCGCGATCCGCCGATCAGCGTGCTGTTAGCAACGGGCATCGTCGTTATCAGCGGCGCGGGCATCACGCTCTTAATTGAAGGCGCTTGTTTTTCCCTGACATAATCTGATCGAGAAAAAAAAAGCTTTGCCTTCATCAACCGCCTATGCCTACGATCCCCGCAATCGCGGCGTTGCGCTAAATGCCGGCCCACACGTATCAAGTGCCCAAACCAAGGAGAACCTGAATGACCGCCGCCCAATCCCCTTCGCGCCGGCAAATGCTTCAATGGACCGCCGCCGCCGCGCTGACCGTGGCGGTACGTAATTCCCTCGCGCCCGCCGCCGATGCGCCGCAGCCGGCAGACAATCCAGTCGCCAAAATGTTCTCTGCCAAGCTGGAGGTCACTGACCTGGGCGATGGTCTTCACCTGGTGGCCAACGGCGGGGGGAATGTACTCATCAGCAGCACCGCCGACGGAATCCTGGTGATCGACAGCGGCATGTCGTTTCGCGCCAAGGACTATCTGACCGTCGCCGACTCGCTGGCGCCGAATGCCAAACGCAAAATCGTCTTCAACACGCATTGGCACATGGACCACACCGGCGGCAACGCCGACTTTGCGGGCGCGGGATACGTCATCGCCGGCAGCGCCAACTGCCGCAAGCGCATGGGCCAGAAAATCACCATGGAAGACATCGGCATGACTTCCGAACCCTCGCCGGAAATCGCCCGCCCCGTCATGACGTTCGATGAATCGATGGACTTCGCCCAGGGCGCACCGGCTCACATCCTGAAAATTGCCCCCGCCCATACCGACAGCGACGCCATCGTCCTGTTCCCCACGTCCGGCATCCTTCATACCGGCGATGTGCATTTCAACGGCACTTTTCCGGTCATCGACCGCTCCACCAACGGCAGCCTGGACGGCATGATCGCCGCCAGCAAACGCGTGCTCGAGCTTTGCGACACCAAGACCCGAATCGTCCCCGGCCATGGCCCGATGGCCGACAAAACCACCCTCGCCGCTCAGCTTGCGCTGCTGGAACTGACGCGCGATCGCCTGGCGCCGCTGGGCGAAAAGAAGCTGAGCATCGATGAGGTGCTGGCCAAAGCGCCGCTGGCCGACCTGGACGACAAATGGGGCCGCGGATTCCTCCGCTCGCCGATCTACACGCGCATGGCCTACGGCCAATGGCTGACGGCGGGGAAGTGAATGCCGTTCGCCGGGCGCGCCCTGTTTTTGGTAATCGGTTGCTAAATGTAGGGTGGGCGTACTCGCCCACCGTTCGCCACCCGCGAAAGATGGTGGGCGAGTACGCCCACCCTACGGGTTGCCAAGAAAGA
>DASRRM010000206.1:0-24691 GCA_035695715.1 Tepidisphaeraceae bacterium | reverse complement strand
CGTGTTCCATCTCATCACCCACGCCTTTTTCAAGGCGCTGCTCTTCCTGTCGTGCGGCGTGGTGATGCATGCTATGTCCGGCGAATTGGACATGCGCAAGATGAGCGGCATCAAACGCGTGCTGCCGATCACCAATATTCTGATGCTCATCGGGTGTTTGGCGCTGGCGGGTTTTCCAGGATTCAGCGGGTTTTTCTCCAAGGATGATATCGTCAACGCCTCGTTTCATTTCAGCCCGTGGCTTGGCGTTTTAATGCTGTTCGTGGCGTTCATGACCGCCTATTACACGTTTCGGCTTTACTTCCGCGTCTTTCAAGGGCCGCTGGTTGTTCCCCAAGCACCGGCCCATGCCCACGGCCATGGACACGAACCGCAGGAACACGCCTCGGCCAGTCATTCCGCCATTCAAACCGGCACCGCCCCGGCTTCGGGCGTCGATACCGGCCAGGCCACCCATGCCGCCGATCACGGCCACGATTCCCACGGCCATCACAACCATGAGCCGATGCTCATGATTTTCCCGTTGATCGTGCTGGCACTTGGAGCGCTGGGTGCTGGGATTTTTAATCTCCCCGGGACGGAATACCTGGGAAAATTCCTCGAACAAAGCCCATCAATCAGCCTCGCCCAGGAAATTGCCGCCAAAACCTTCCCCAGCGCCGACGTCGGCAAGCTTGAGCCGAATTACAAATTGATGATCATCAGCGGCTTGATTTCCATCCTCGGTATTTTCATGGCCTACTGGCTGCACCTGCGATCCCGGGCACAGGGCGATGCCCTGGTGCGCAAGTTTTCGCTGGCGGCGGCCATCATTCAGGGCAAGTTCTGGGTGGATGAAATCTACCAGGGCCTGATCGTCGAGCCGCTGCGCATGCTCGGCAAGATTCTGGCCAACGTGATCGACAAGTACATCGTGGACGGCCTGGTGAATCTCGGCGGCATGATCCCGCAAGCCGGCGGCGTGTTCCTGAAAATGACCATCCAGCGCGGCTACCTGCAAGGCTACGCCGCCGCCATGCTGTTCGGCGTTGCGATTATTTTGTTGGTGATTTTTTTACATTAGGTTAAGGCATAGTCAATGGATTCGCTTCTGGTACTTCTTCTGTTGGCCCCGCTGTTTGGAGCGGTTTGCGGTGCATTTGTGCCGGTCAAATCCGCCAAGGTCTGGGCGCTGGGCGTCAGCCTGATCACCTTCGTGATTTCGCTGCTGCTGGCTTACCATGTATTTCATGGCGAGATGCCGGTCATCCACCCGGCGTCGGCGGATCCGCAGTTCAAGGCGATCGGCGCAAGCTTTGCCCTGGGCGTCAATCCCCTGAGCATCTGGCTGGTGTTGCTCACCACGTTTCTTCAGCCATTGGCGATTGCCTCCAGCTTTGTCAGCATCAAAAATCGCCAGCGCGAATATTATGCCTGGATCAACGCGTTGCTTGTCGCGATGCTGGGCGTATTTATCGCCCGCGACTTGCTGTTGTTTTACGTCTTCTTCGAATTGACGCTGATCCCGATGTTTTTCCTCATCGGCATCTGGGGCGGGCCGGAGCGCCGCTACGCCGCCGCCAAATTCTTCCTCTTCACCTTCACCGGCGGCGTGCTGACTTTGGCTGCGGTGCTTTATCTCGGTATTTCCGCCCATACCTTCGCGCTGGATGATTGGACGATCGGCGGCGTCATTCACCGCGCCGGCGTGATCAGCTTCGCGCAGACGGACGTTGGCACCTCCGCACGCTGGTGGGTGCTGATGGGATTGGTGGCGGGTTTTGCCGTCAAGACGCCACTGTTTCCGCTGCACACCTGGCTTCCCCTGGCGCATACCGAAGCGCCCACGGCCGGTTCGGTCATCCTGGCCGGCGTGCTCCTGAAATTGGGGACATATGGGCTGCTTATCCTCGCGGTTCCCATCGGCGTCATTGGCCATAACGGCATCCCCGCCACGCCGGTCTTCGTTCACGTCGTTGCCGTCATTTGCATCATCGGCATCATCTACGGCGCGCTATGCGCCTGGGTGCAGCCGGACATCAAAAAGCTTGTCGCCTTCAGCTCGGTTTCCCACCTGGGCTTTTGCATTTTGGGCCTGTTCGCGCTCAACGACATCGGCATGCAAGGCTCGGTTCTCTACATGATCAACCACGGCCTGAGCACTGGGGCCATGTTCCTCGTGATCGGCATGATCTACGACCGCTATCACACCCGCGACATCAATAAGCTTTCGGGCCTGGCGCGGAATATGCCGATTTTGTCGTTCTTCTTTGTCTTCTTCACCCTCGCCAGCATCGGCCTGCCGGGCTTGAACGGCTTCGTGAGCGAATTCCTGACGACGCTGGGGGCGTTTACTTCAAAATCGCTGGGAAGTCCGTGGTACGGCTCGTTCGCCGCGATTGGAATCATCCTCGGCGCGGTATATATGCTGCACATGGCGGCGCGGGTGATCTTTGGGCCGTTAAAGGTGCCGGATGTCGATCATGACCATGGCGAGCACGCCCATGCTCCAGCCGAATCCCACAGCCACGCCCCGGCAAAGAACGACATCGGCGGCCGCGAGATCGGAATCCTGATCCCGCTGGCCATTGTGGTGGTGATCATCGGCGTGTATCCGGGTCTGATCCTGAACACAATTCGCGGCCCGATCGAGGCGCTTCGCACCGCTGCGCCGTTGCAGCCTGCGCCCCCGACGCCGACCATGGCCCGGCAATCGGCGCCCACGGCGCCGATCGCGGCGGAGCTGGCGCGGGCGGAAGTGAAGTGATTTAGAGCGTTTTTCAGATTGGTGTAGCGGCCGGTCGTCATCCTGAGGTACTCCGAAGGATCTGGTTCGCTTTCGCGTACCGGCTAGATCCTTCGGAGTACCTCAGGATGACAGTCGCGCAGACGCGCCACCAACGTGAAAAGTGCTATAGGTTTGGCCGCCCGTGTTGTTGTGTCAGGACACTCGTCGCTGACGAGGATTGAGCGGCTTTTAAAATCTTGATCGTGACACGGGCGTCCCGCCCGTGCCGGCAGCGCCGAATCCGGACACCTTCGTTCTCGCCAAGGCAAATTGCATGGGCGGGACGCCCACGTCACGATGGATGTGTTGCCAGTTTAGGAATCGGAACGTTCTATGACATCGCTTTTCTATCCTCTCTGGCCCGAGCTGGTGCTCATCACCGTGGCCTGCATCCTCTTCCTGCTGGGTGCAATCTCCTCGGCAACCGCCCGGCGCTGGTGCCCGGTGTTGGCGCTGGCCGCTCTCATTACCGTCTTTGCCGGAATCCTCTTCCTCGGCGGCAACTCCCGCGGAACGGCCTACGCTCAGGATACGGTTTTCTCCGGCGATCTGGCCCTTTATATCAAGGTGCTTGCCTCCGGCGTGGCGATGCTCTTTGTCCTTCTCTCCTGGCCCACCAATGACGCCCGCACCGGAAATTCGGCCCTTGACGTCGGCCATGAAGTTGGCGAGTTTTTCGCGCTGCTGCTGCTGGCGATTGCCGGCATTTTCCTCGTCGCCAGCGCCAATGATATCATCCTGCTCTTCCTCGGCATCGAATTGGCCAGCATTCCCACCTACATCATGGTTTCCATCTCGCGGCCGCTGCCGGTGGCGCAGGAAGCGGGGGTGAAATACTTCTTCCTCGGCGCGATGGCCGCTGCCGTCATGCTCTTTGGATTCAGCTACCTTTACGGCACAACCGGTTCCACTTCGCTGGTGGAGATTCGCGAGCATTATCGCCATAGCCTGGCCGCCGGGATATCCGCCTGGGAATTGATGGCGGTCATCCTTCTGCTGATGGGCTTCGCGTTCAAGCTGGCCGCCGTCCCGCTGCATGCTTACGCCGGCGACGTTTATCAAGGTGCGGCCACGCCGGTGACGGCGCTGCTGGCGTTCGTTCCGAAAACGGCGGGCATCGTCGCTGTCATCAAGATCCTGCAAGTCGTCAGCGGCGGCGACTGGGCGCCGCCGGACGTCATCGTCAAGCTGCTTTGGGTGATGGCGGTTTTGACCATGACCTTCGGCAACGTCCTGGGCCTGATTCAGCAAAACATCAAGCGCATCTTCGCCTACAGCTCCGTCGCCCATAGCGGCTACATGCTGGTCGCGCTGACGGCGCTGCTGGCCGCCCATGGGATGCCTAACGCCGCCGAAATCCAGCGCGAGGCGATCGCCGCCGTGCTGTTTTACCTTTGTGCCTACGGGATCATGAACACCGGCGCGTTTGGCGTGCTGATGCTTTTGCCCGGCCGCACCGATACGCACGGCCGTCATGACGCCGACGGCAACACGCTGCCCACCGCCGGCTCGGCCGAGACGCTGGAAGACGTCGCCGGTCAGGGCCGCCGGCATATCGGCCTGGGCCTGGCGATGGCCGTCTGCTGCTTCAGCCTGACCGGCATCCCGCTGACCATCGGCTTCATGGGCAAGGTGCTATTGGTGCAGCCGGCGTTTCCGATCATGAACGACCCCTCGCATCCCTATTCGCACATGATGTGGTGGCTGGTAGTGCTGACGATGATTAATGCCGCGGTGTCGGCGGGCTATTACCTCAAGATCGTGGCGTATATGTTCCTGCGTCCCGATGCGTCTGAATCCTCAATCGCTGGCGCCCCGCAGATTGCCCGCCCGCTGTTTTATTCGCGGCCGGTATCGCTGACGGTGTTGCTGTCGGTGGTGGGAACGATCTGTTTCGGCGTGATTATCCCGGCAACCAATGCCCTGAGCGAGCGCGTGAAGGTCGCCGCCAAAAGCATCGTGGACGACGACGCCATGCCGGCAAATCATCGCGCCGACAACAAGTCCGCCAAACCCGCCGCCGTCGCCGAGGCAGCGGCGCGGTGAGGCCAAATCGACGGTCGGCACGGTTGTGGCAAGCTCCAAGCGCCAGACGTATAATCATTTCATGAGCCGGGCATTTGAAGAAATTGTCGATTACATGGCTGGCCGGGCGCCTGACGTGGTTGCCGGGTTTCAGCCATCCCAGGAAACCATCGAGCGCGCGATGTATCTGTCGGGTCGACTAAAAGATGGAATGCTGACCCCCGAGGAAGCGAAGGAGCTCGATGGTTTCGTCAAGCTCGAAAGCATCATGGCGCGGGCGAAAGCGCGGGCACTTTAGCACAATCCCATGAGCAGCTATGTGCCTGCGATTCTTCGCCGCCTCGTATTCGAGCGCGCGAATGATATTTGCGAATATTGCCTGATCAGTTGCCACGATACCTACCTCAAATGCGTGGTCGAACACATCATCGCCGAAAAGCATGGAGGCCCGACCGTCGCTGATAATCTCGCGTCGGCCTGTTATCCGTGCAACATCTTCAAGGGAACTGACATTGCCTCGTTGACGAGCGAGAAGCGTCAACTATTTCGCCTTTTCAATCCGCGAACGGATCGGTGGCTCGATCACTTCAAGTTGGACGGCGCGATCATTCGCCCTCTGACGGAAATTGGGGACGTAACGGTCCAATTGCTGAGCGTAAATAACGCCGATCGACTGGAACTGCGCGAGATCCTTCAAGCCAAGACACGATATCCATCTTTAGCCGCACAGCGACATCTTGGCCGCGAATAGAAGATAAAACGTCCCTGTGCATCAAATAGCCTCTGGCCTTCGGGAGCCCTCATTTCCCCCGTACCGCCGCGCCGGCTTTGAATTTTTCCAGTTGCTTCTGGTAATGCTCCACCCCGGGCGATAGCTCCACGCAGCGGGCAGCCTCGGCGACGGCTTTGGGATATTCGCCGCGCGCGAAGTAAACCACTGCCAGCGTGTCGAGGTTTTCGGCGGTGTTGGGCTGCAGCTCCACCGATCGCAGGGCGTGCTTCAGGGCTTCATCGAGATTTCGCCCGCAGCGGCCGGCGGCCCAGGCCAGCAGGTTGTGAGCCGACGGGCTGGCGGGAAAATCTTCGCAGAGTTGCCGATAGACGAGGGCCGACGATTCGAAAAGCGCATCGCCTTGCGCCTTATGCCCGGCCTGGTCAAACGCCTGCACCAGATCGATCAATACATCGGCATCCTGCGGCGTGTCGAGCATGGCGAGCCTGGCCTGCGCCAGCGCGGCGTCCGGGGATTGCTTTATCAGCGCCATTGCCCGTGCCTTGTGAATCATTGCCGGCACCGAGGCGTTTACCACGGGCACAAGAAACGCCGTGTCCTTTCGCAAGTTTCTTAAAAACGCCAGCTCCCAGGAATCAACCGACGCGGCGTAGTCGCCGGCGGCGTTTTCATCGTCGCCGTCGAGGTGATGGGCATGGCACACTTCCCAGGAAAACAATCGGCCGGTCTTCAGGATCATTTTCCGTTCCCGGCGGGCATCGTCGGCCAGGCCGTGGGCGCGAAAAACCTCCTCAAGCGATGTGCGGCCCACGTCATCGCCAAACGGCAGCGTGTGCGCGAGGTCGATGGCCTGGCGCGCTTCGTCTTTTTTCCCGAGCTTCAGCAGCGCCCAGCTGCGAAGCGCGAGCGGAATGGCGCGGGTGCGGTCCAGATCCCATGCCTGGTCATAGGTGGCGGCGGCGGCGGAATAATCGCCGGCGGCGGCCTGGCAGTTGCCCAAATGCTCCAGCGAAGTGAACGTCGGAAATTGCCGGACCAGGGCGGCAAAGGTGCGCTCAGCCGATTCGTATCGGCCAAGGTGCTGCAATGTCTGGCCGATCGATTGCAGCCAGTGCTGGCGCTCCAGGGGCAGGATTGTGGCGGATGCCGAGGCGTTTTGGGCGGCGGCGGCCAGGGCCTCGACGTCGGCCGGGGGCATTTTTCCGCCGGCCAGCTCGCGCAGGCGCAACAGGGTCTGCGCATAAGGCTCGGTTAAATGTTGCGTTCGTAGGAAACGCCACCAAAAGACGGCGGGAAACCCATCGCCCAGTCCCGCCTGCTCCAAAACGCCCGATCCGTCGCCCGCGGATGGCAGCTCCAGAGCCGCGGCCAGAAAGCGGTCCACATCGGCCGGCTTTTTCATTTCCCGAGCGGCGTCGGCGAGCCGCAAATATGTCGGGAGATCCTTCAGCTTCTGATTCTCGGCGAAGATATCATGTAGCTCCTGTTCGGCCTTGGCGCGATCGCCGACGAAGGTATAGGCCGAAATCGCCCGGGCACGAAATTGCAGGAAATCGGCGGGCTTGAGGTCATGCCGGGCCTTGGGAATCAGCATCAGCGCATCGGCGATCTTCAGGCGAGCCAGCAGAAAATCCATCGCCGCCAGGTAATTCTTATTGGCCAGCAAAACGCCAACGCCCTCGTCGATGTGATCGTTGAGCATCAGGCATTCGGCGGCGTTCCAGTATTCCTCGTCATTGGCGTTGCCGAGCGCGCGAAGAGCCGCAACGGCGGAGTTGAATCCGTCGGCGTGGCCAGCCAGGCGGCAAAACGCGGCGGTAAACCCCAGGGTCTCGCTGGAATTACCCGGGCGCTGGCGGTAGAGCAAAGCCAGTTGATTCCAGTTTCGCGATTCGATGAGCAACGAATCGGTCATCTCGGAATTGGGGGTATGGTCAAAGGCGTCGGCGGTGTGAGCAGAGGCGTCGATTGCCGTAGGCAGCTCGCCTGATGCGCGAGCGAGATATACCAGGCGCTTGGAGGCAAAGCCGTCGGGGCTTGCCTTCGCCTCGGCCTTGGCAGCGTTTACGGCCTCGTCCAGCCCGCCATGAATCAGCAGCAGGGCGGCATAGTCGCGAATGGCCGATTCATCTTCCAGCGAGCCGCGTTGAAGGATCGACAGGGCCGCATCGACATCGCCTTCGCCAAGCATGAGCGCTGCGCCCTGACGTTCGTGGGGTCGCGAGCCGATGGCGCGGAGGATGACGCCGCGTGCCTCAGGGTCGTGCGAGAGCCGCCGCAGTCCGAGCAACACGCGCAGCCCGCGATTTCCCTGATTGGCCAGCCCATGGACGGCGGCCCAGCGTGCCACGCCGTCGCCGCCGCGATAGGCGCTGACGTGGTCGAGAATCTCCTGTGGCGTATCGGGATAAAGCCCCAGGTCAAACCGCACCAAAACGCTGCGCGCCCGCCGGACGACTTCGGGGTCATCGCTGGATAGCGCCTGCCGCAGCGCCGCCTCCGCCGGCCTGCCGGCAGCCCACAGTGCATCGGCGGCCCGCTGGCGCACGGCGGCATCCGGATCGCCCAGTTTCGCGACGTCATCGGCAATTTGCGCCTCATCCAGCGCCAAGGCGCACGCTGGCGTCAGCGCCAGAAGCGCCAGCAATGCCGCGACAATGCTGCCAAGAGAAAGGCGGTTCACGGGACCTCGTGTTCGACGAAATCTGTCGGCAATATTGTCGCGCGGCGATTGCCGGTGGTCCAGCGATGATGCATAAATGCGGCAATGTTTTTTCGAATTGAACGCACTGCCAAAAACAAACCGCCCTCGATCTCAAGGGCGGCTTTTCTTCATCGGCTTGTGTCGTCGGATTTCCGCGAAGCGGCCTAGCCTTTCATCGCCTCCACGCCGCCCATGATTTCGGCCAATTCGGTGGTGATCTGGCTCTGGCGGGCGCGGTTGTATTTCATGGTGAGGGATTTGATCATCTTGTCGGCGGCGTCGGTGGCGCTCTTCATGGAGATCATCCGCGCCACGTGCTCGCTGGTGGTCGAATCGAGATACGCCTGGAAAAGGGCGGTGCGAACGGTCAGAGGAAGCAGTTCATTTAACAGGGCCTCGGGGCTGGGGGAAAATTCGTAGACGGCGTGGTCCGACTTGGCCGGTTGCGCCGGCACACCGCCTTTGCCGGCTGGGGCAGCGGAATCGACGCCTGCCAAGGGCAGAAGCGTCATCATTTCCGGCTTTTGCGAGCCGGCGCTTATGAAATTCATGTAGGCGACATAAACCGCATCCACTTTTCCGGTGGTAAATTCCTCAATGAACGTATCAGCCAGCGGCTCGACCTCGGCAAAGCGCGGGTTGTCGGAAATATCCACCCGCTGCTTGATCGCGCGCTTCTGGTAGTTGTAGGCGCTTGCGCCTTTCTTGCCGGTCACGTAAAGGTCGATGCTTTTCCCCGCGGATTCCTGCTGGCGGAGGAAGTGGGTGGCCATGCGAAGGACGTTGCCATTGTAGGCACCGGCCAGGCCGCGGTTGCTGGTGATGACAACGACGGCAATGCGATTGGTTTGGTCGCCCGCGCCGGGGCGGCGCAGGAGGGGATGCTCGACGCCGCCCACGCTGCTGGCCAGCTCGCGCACCAATTCGCGCACTTTCAGCGAATAAGGCTTGGTGGCGACGGCGCGGCGGAGTGATTTCTGGAACTTCGCCGTCGCGATCATCTGCATGGTCTTGGTGATCTTGCGGATGTTCCGCACCGCCTTGCGGCGTTTGACAATAGCACGGGCTTTGGCCATGAGCTTCTTTAATCCAATTCGCCGGGAGACGCGGCGGAAACCTCGCCCGCCAAGCCACCACCCGGCACAATCGCAAGCGGGGAAATAATAGCGATGGGGGGCGGAGATACAAGAGAGCAGAAGCCAGCGGTCAGAAGTCAGCGGTCAGAAGCGGAAAGTCAGAAGTTATTAGAGTGTTTCTCAGGTTGGCGGCGCGTTCGCGCGACCGTCATCCTGAGGTACTCCGAAGGATCTGGCCGGTGCGCGGACGGGAGCAAGATCCTTCGGAGTACCTCAGGATGACGATTGCCGGCTCGATTAATCTGAAAAACGCTCAAGAAGTCATAGCAGCGGTCCGGATGTAGATGTCAGCGCCAGTGGCCATGGATGGGAACGGCCGGTGGGGGAATACAGGACAGACATTCTGCTTTCCCCGAATACTGACCTGCCAACTCTTTAATCTTTGTCGTCTGATCTCTGATCTCTGCTCTCTGACCTCTGAGTTCTGACCTCTGATCTGTGACCTCTTGCCTCTGACTTCGGATCGTGATCCGTTTCCACCGGCTCGGCGGGCCTTCTGAACACTCCCGCGACGCTGGCGACGGTGGCGATAAGCTCCTGGGGTTCGACGGGTTTGGAAACGTGGACCTGGTAGCCGGCCATCAGCGCCCGCGTGCGATCCTCGGAGCGGGCAAAGGCCGTCAGGGCGACGGCGGCAACGCGTCCGCCTCGCTCTGCGCCCAAAGCGCGAACCTGGCGAAGGAAATCGTATCCGTCAACCATCGGCATCCCAATGTCGCTGATGACCACATCGGGGCGCTCGGCCTCGACCAGCTCCAGCCCTTCGGCTGCCGTCGCGGCGGTGAGCACTTTCGCATGACAATCCTCCAACATGCGTTTGATGAGGCCCCGGGCGTCAGGTTCATCGTCCACGACGAGCACCTTCAGATTATTCAATGATGCGTTCACGCAATCGGCTCCGTCGCCCGACGCGGCGCGGGGATGAATGCGCGCTTCGCCGTCATTGTGATGGGCAATGGCGATCGGCAGCGTGACGGTGAATGTGCTGCCTTTCTCGGGACCGGGGCTGGTGGCGTGGACGGTTCCGCCGTGCAGCTCGACGAAATGTTTGACGATCGCCAGCCCCAGGCCCAGGCCGCCGTGCGAGCGGGTCGAGGAGGAATCGGCCTGGCGAAAGCGCTCGAAAACGTGAGGGAGGAACTCAGGCCCGATGCCGCTGCCGGTGTCCGAAACGCTCAGTTCAATATGCGAATTGATGCGCTGCAAAACCACCTGGACGCGGCCGGCCTTGGGCGTGAACTTGATCGCGTTGGAGAGCAGGTTCCAGACAACCTGCTGAAGTCGCGATGAATCTCCGGCAATCGGCCCGGCATGCGGATCGAGCACTTTGACCAGATTGATGCCCCGGGCTTCGGCGGCGGGCCTGACGGTTTCAATGGCCGCCTCAATGAATGCCGACGGGTCGATCGTGCGCACATCGAGGCGGATTTTCCCCGAGACGATCCGGCTCATGTCCAGCAGGTCTTCGATCAACTGCACCTGCACCCGCGAATTACGCTCGATGATCGCCAGGCCCTCCTCCACCAGATCGCGATCGCCGGCGTTGGTGCGAATGAGCTGCGACCAGCCGAGAATCGCATTGAGCGGCGTGCGCAGCTCGTGCGACAGGGTCGCGAGGAATTCGTCCTTCATCCGGCTTGCCTGGCGAAGCAGCTCGATCTGCTCGCGAAGCTGATACTGTCGCTGCCGCGCGCGCACCGCGGCCCGCACGGCGCTGAGGACCAGGCGGGTTGGCGCCGGGCGCTCCAGGAGGGTGACGTTAGTGAGCGAATTCATCGCCCGGGTGGCGGCCGGCGACTGCACGCCGCCGGGCACCATTAAGATGATCGGGAGATCCGACCAGGGCGGTTGGGCGGACAGCAGCTCCACAAGGGGCTTGAGGTTTTCCGACGCCAGTGGTCGTTCGCTCAGAACCAGGGCGGCGGCGCCGGCCTGTAGCTCGCGGATCAACTGATCGAGCGTCTGGCAGGTGAGGGAGGAAATACCGGCGGAGGAAAGAAGGGAATGGGTGATCTTGCTGTCCCGCGTCGTCGGCGCGAGGGTTAAAACGCGAAGTTCGATGGGGTCGACTGCCGTCACGCTTTATCCTGCATGCTTTTTCATTGACTTCAATCAGCAGTGCTGGCGTTCGATTTTATTTCCACTGGCACGCCGGTCAAAATCCCGCGGAAACGGGCCAGTGGTTCACTCAGATGAATTCCAGTTCCGTCGAATAAGAGCTCGCGAATGGTGTCCTCGTGCGCGCCGCTGCGTTTTTTCACGACTGAGATCGCCTTTTTCACCCGGCCGGCATATTCGAAATAACGCAGCAGCACCACTGAATCGGCCAGATAGCTGGTATCGACGGGCGCATTCATTTGCGTCCCCATCATCCCATGCTGGGCAACGATCATGATCGTGGTCACGCCCTGGCGGCCCAGATACGTCAGCAATTCGTGAAGCTGGGCGGTAAGAAACTGCTCCTCGGGCATGGAGTTCATGTACCCGTTTAGGCTGTCGATCACCACAACGCGCGCGTTCTGTTTCTCAACGGCTTCGCAGACGATGGAGGTAAACTCGCCGGGCGACATTTCCGCGGGATCGATTTGTTGGATGGACACGCGTCCCGCCTGAGCGCCTTCGCGGAACTTGATGCCCAGCGCTTCGGTTCGGGCAATCAGCGTCGCGCTACTCTCGTCGAAAGCGAAGATAGCCGCATGCTCGCCGCGTTCGGCGGCGGCGACGGCGTATTGCGTGGCGATGGTGGATTTCCCCGACCCGGCCGGCCCCATCAACAGCGTGCTGGTGCCGCGATCCGGCCCGCCGCCCAGCAACGAATCCAGAGCAGTGATCCCGCTCTTGATCGGTCCGCGCTCGAATCCTTCACTGTGCTCGGCGGCCACCAGCCGCGGAAACACCACCAGCCCGCCGCTGCGAATGGCAAAATCGTGATATCCGCCGCGATAAGGCGTGCCGCGGAACTTCATCACCCGCAGGCGGCGTCTGGCTGCGCCATAAACCGGCGCCAGTTGTTCCAACGACACCACGCCGTGCGCAATGCTTTGCAATTGAAGATCGGAGCCTTCGGACGTGCGGTCATCCAAAAGCACCACCGTGCAACAGCGGCCGACGAAGAATTGCTTGAGCGCCAGGATCTGCCGCCGATATCTCAGCGAGTTTTGCGCCAGCAGGCGAAGCTCCGAGAGCGAATCAAAAACGACCCGCGATGGATTAAAGCGGTTAATCGCGCCAAGCACTTTTTTGGTCGTTTCATTCAGCTCAACTTCCGACGGCGGATACATCGTGATCTGTGCGTCGGCGTCGAGATCCTCCTCCTCGGAAATCAGCTCGACGATCTCGATTCCATCCAGCGACCAGCCGTGGGAATGTGCCCCGGCGAGCAACTCCTCCTTGGTTTCCGAGAGGGTGATGTAGAGGCATTTTTCTCCCTGCCGAACGCCGTGCAGGAGGTATTGCAAAGAGAGCGTGGTCTTTCCCGATCCGGGGTCGCCGTCGACGAGATAGAGGCGATGCGGGATAAACCCGCCGTTGAGGATGTCATCAAGGCCTTCAATGCCGGTTTCGGAGCGTTGTGCGGTTGATGGTTCCTTGCCGATGCTCATACCGATGTCCTTGAAGCTTGATGATCGCTTGCGATGGGGGTTCACCCCGCTGGTAAACCCTCGTTCACCTCGGTTCTGTGGGCAAACGCCATGCCCGCCGCCACCGACGCTGGGATGGAATGTATGTCGCGATCCCAATCCGGAAAACGTTCTAAGAGATTTGCGGGGAAAACGTAATGCCAAAAAACGCACGCCAGGACATTGCAAAGGAAGGTTTTTCAGAATCCCAGCGGGATCACGTCTTCGGTTTCCACGCTGCAGAAACCTTCGGAGCAATTCGGAAGTTTTGTTTGCGATTAGTTGCGAAAGTGTATACGATTCGCCTTATGGCGGTTGTATAGCCCGCGGGTTCGAATCGGTTCGGTCGCCCGGCATGTGAGGGCTGGCGTCTGGAAGCGAAGTATCACCGGAGGAATGCAGGCAAGTCAATGTTGCACCTTCCTGGGATGGAGCATCGGGGCTTTTTCATTTCGTTTGTGTTGAATCGGTACAATTGTAAGCCATTGCCCCAGAAGCGGCGGAGGATGGTGTGCCAAAAGACTTGGAAGCAGTGTGCGCGGCGGCCCGTGCGCCCGTCGAGGCGCTGGAACAGCGCTTGCTTTTGTCAGCAAGCGCGACGGACCAAATCGCGGCGTTGTTTCTTACAGGCCGTGACAGCATCAAGGCCGTTGCCGCCGCGCCGGCGGGCAGTTCGCATCTCACTGCCAAAACAGGACACGGGAGCAAAGTCACGTCAAGCGGCAAGCCGTCTGCCGCCAAACCGAAAAAAGCGCCAAAAGCCGCAGTTCCGGTATCTTCAAAGAAGGCTATTGCGCCCAAGCCGGTTGTTACATCCACAAAGCCGACCACATCGAGTGGGTCGACAAAAAAGCCCGTCGCGCCGTTTGCCAAAAAACCGGCTTCGAAGCCGCCTGCGGCCAAGCCTGCCGCAGCCACACCGCCGACGACCATCGGACCCACCGTCGCGCCTCCATTCATCAGCGCTTCCAAATCGAACCCAGCTCCGATCACCCTCGGCCAGCAGCCCGGCGCACCGGACAACTCGCAATTTCATGGCGATGCGGCGCGAACCGGCTTCAATGCAAATGAAACCGTGCTGACACCGGCCAACGTGGCATCGAGCTTTGGGCAGCTTTGGCAATCGCCGGTGTTGGACGGCGCGGTGTATGCCACGCCGTTGTACGAAGACAGCATCACGATTGCAGGGGCCGGCAATGCCGCCAATCATGCCGGGGATGGCGTGCAAAGTTCCTCGTTCCAGAACAAATCGCTCGGCGTGGTTTTCGCCGCGACGGGCGGCGGGTCGGTTTACGCCATCGCAGCACAGGATACCAATGGCGCTTCGGGTATCACGCCGGGAACGGTGCTTTGGAAGACGTACCTGGGAAATCCGTATGGCAACGTCGATGGGAACCACATCGGCGTTCTGGCAACGCCGATTATCGACATGGCAAGCGGGCGGCTCTATGTGGCGGCGTCGGTCAACGATTACCTGAGTTCAACCAGCAACCCCAATCACGGCGGCAATAACTTCGAGCTGTTCGCGCTGAACATCCATGACGGGAGTCTCGTTTCGGGTTTCCCACTGATCTACACCCAGTCGCTGCTTGACGCCGTCAACCAGAATACGCTGGTAAGCCTCGCTAACCCGAAAGTTGCCGTGGTGTTTTCCCCCGGGGGGGCCGACCAGCGCGGCGCGCTCAACATGAGCGCCGACGGCAGCACGGTTTATGTCGATTTCGCCTGCTATGGCGCAAGCAACCCTGGATGGATGACAACTGTCGCCACGGGCGTCACCAATGGCGTATCCAATGGGCAAACCCCCGCCATTGTCAGCGCCTATTCGGCCATCGACACGACCAGCACGGTCGCCAATGGCGGCATGTGGGGCGCTGGCGGACCTTCCATCGACCCCAGCGGAAATGTCTTTGTCACCACCGGCGATAACCCCACCGGCACCGGCAACCCCGTCGGCACGTGGGGAAACTCCGTCCTGGAATTCGCCCCCGGCCAGACGCTCACGCTGATCGGAGCCTATACGCCATGGAATTACACGGCTCAGGACACGATTGACAGTGATTTGGGCGGCGGCTCGCCGATCGTCATCACTCTCCCGGCCGGAAGCTCGACGACCACCGATCTCATTGCCAGTGGCGGAAAACAGGGAAACGGATATCTTTTGGATGGGGGAAATAATCTTAACAACCCCACGCCTCGGCCCGGAAGTCCCGCGAATTATCCGGCGAGCCTCATTCAACGGCCGCCGGCAGGGCAGACCACCAGCAACCCCAACGGAATCACTCCCAGCGAGGATCCATCGCTCTACGACACAAGTTCGGCGGGAATCCGCACGTATTGGGCATCGCCTTCCGTGGCGCAGGTCGGTCCGCTGGCGCTGTTTGGGCCTTACAACGAATCGAGCGCGTCGAACAACACCGCCAAGGCGCGCGATACGCCCGCAACGTTCACCGGTCCCGACGGTTCGCAGTACGTCATCTGGGCCGGCGCAAGCAAGGCTTCGGTCGGCTCGAGCACGCCCGTCGCGCCGTCACTTTATCTGACCAAAGTTGTGCACAGCGCCGGCCAGCCCGCCTATCTGCAGGTGGTGGCGTCGAACACGGCAGTGATGAGCAATCCCGGCGCAAACCTGATCACCGGCAACGGGACTGCCAACGAAATTGATTGGATCGTGGACGCCGGCGTGCAACGGGGCGATGCGCTGAACTCGCTGGCCGATACTTTTCCCACCGGCGCGCCGGTGCTCTATGCATACAACGCGCTGACCATGCAGCCGATCTGGAGCAGCAGCTACCAGCAGTTGTATCAGGGCGGAAAATATAATAGCATTGCCGTTGCCCGCGGAAATGTATTCGTTGGCACCAACCGCATCCAGGCATTTGGGCTGACCGCCGACACCATTGTCGACGACGCCGTCGCCGGCACCGGGCAAAATCAATTTAACTACGTTGGTTCGGGCTGGACCCATGTCACCGGCAGCGCAACGATGGCCACCTTCGACGGGACGGTCAGCACTGACAGGAACACGGTTGCCGGTGACTACGCCACGCTGACGTTCACCGGCTCAGGAATCACGCTATACGCCGACGAAACCGGCAGTTCAGGAACCGCCACGATCACAGTGGACGGTGCAGCGCAGCAAACCCCCTCGTTGCAGCCTTCGGGAAGTTCGCCCAACGGCCAGGGCAACGGCGATGTGCCGGTCTATACGATTTCCGGGTTGAGTTCCGGACCGCATATCCTCAAGATCCTCAACAACGCCGCTAACAACACCATCTCGGTCGACCGTGTGGAGATTGCCCCGGTGGTGACTGCCAATGCCACGCTCAACGTGTCGGCCACGGACGGGAACGTGATCCCTCAGGCCGCCGGCGTCGTTCCATACACGATAAACTTCAACAATCAGGGCGTGGTGGGCTTTACCAGCAGCAACGGGCAGAATACGCCAACCACCACGCCGGCATCAGGCACAAATGCCGCTGGCGTGACGATCACTGAAACTGTCCCGGTTAATACGACGGCGGATTTATCAAACAGCACCTCGGGCTGGACACTCGTTTCGGCAGGGACAGGCGGCGCTGGCAGCGCGGGGTCGGTTTATACTTATAGCGTCGGCGCGCTCAACGCAGGCGTGACCGGATCGGTGGTCTTCTCGGTTGATTTGAATGCGGCCATCCCGCCGGGCGTCACGAGCGTGTCGGACAATGTATCCATTGCCGACGCGGCGGGGGACACTGCCACGGGTGTCCGCGTCACCCCGATTCCGCCGCCCGCCGAAACCAAATTGATCTTCCTTCAAAGCCCCCCGGCCACCGTCAGCGCCGGGATTGCGATCAATCCGCCGGTGACCGTTGAAGCCGAGGACCAGTTCGGAAATGTCTACACCGCCGACAGCTCCTCCACCGTCAAGCTCACCCTGAATGATGGGAATGGGACTTCGTTTACGGCAACGATGTCCAACGGCATTGCCACATTCAGCAACATTATTATTAACGACGCCAACGGAACGTATGCACTGACGGCCACCGACGGGGCACTCACCTCAGCCACGTCCAACTCATTCACGCTCGCGGCCAGCTCGAAACTCGGGTTTATCGCCCAGCCGACCCAGACCGTGGCCGGGGTCACCATGAATCCCGCGGTGACGGTGGGCGTGGAAAATCAGGCCGGATCCATCATCGGCTCGGACGCTTCAACGGTCACGCTCTCACTCGATCACGGCAGCTTCATCGTCAACGGCAATTCCACGACCACCATTACCGCCGTCGCCTCAGGCGGCGTTGCGACGTTCAGCAATATCGTCATCGATACCGCCGGCAGCTATACGCTGTTCGCCAACGATGGAAACCTGCAGCAGGGTCAGTCCACTTCGTTCAACGTTGTCGCCACCGGAACAAGACTTGTCTTCACCCAGCAGCCGGAAAATACCGGCGCTAACGAGGCGGTCAATCCCTCTGTCGCGGTTTCGGTTGAGGATGGATTCGGCAATGTCGCCACCCTCGATACTTCCACGGTCACGCTGGCACTTTCCACCGGCTCGTTCTTTGGCGGCGCGAACACAGCGACGGCCGCGTGTGTTAACGGCGTGGCGACGTTCAACGATCTGGTTCTTCCCGCCGGAACCTATTCCCTGGCCGCCACAGACCCGGGCTTGTCCCCGGCAACCTCCAATTCATTCACAGTTTCAAGCGTGCCACTGATCACTATCGACGACAACAACGCGAACAACACCGGCTCAACCCCGAAGGTCACCTACAACGGATCCTGGAGCCAGAGCGGGACATCACTTGCCAATAATTATGGCGGCACGATCACCACTGACAGCATTGGCGGCCAGAACGCAAGCCTGACTTTCACCGGAAATCTCATCACGCTCTATGCCGTGTGCGGGTCGGGTCAGGGCTCCATCGGCGTCTCCATCGATGGGGGCGGCCTTTCGTTGTTGAACCTCAATGGATTCAGCAATGGGATTCAGCCGGTCTATACCAGCGGCCTTCTGGGCCTCAACGGTTCGAGCACCTTTGTTCACACGATCGAAGTGGAAACCACCGGCGGGACTGTCTCAATCGATCGCTTTGTCGTTGGCCCGGCTTCCCCGACCCTCGCCTGGGCCGCTCCCGACAACATCTCCTATGGCACGCCGCTTAACACCACCGAGCTCGATGCCTTCACGTCCAATCTGCCGGCCGGCAACGGCACGTTTGCCTATTCCCCGGTCGCCGGCACAATTCTGCCGGCGGGCAATAATGTTCTCTCGGTTACTTTTACGCCGACAGATACCGCCGACTACAACACCATCACTGGAAGCGTACCGCTCACGGTAACGGTGGCCATGCCGACGATCTCCTGGCACGGCCCCGACAGCGATCTGACCTACGGACAATCAATTGGCGCAGCAACCCTCGATGCGACAGCAACGATTAACGGAAACAATGTCCCCGGGACCTTCGTTTATTATGGCGCGAATGATCTGCAGTTGGCCCACACTCTGGCTAACGGGACGCTTGTGATCGACGCGACGGTTATGCCGTCCGGAATGGACTATCCGTTGAGCGCGGTTTTCACGCCGACCGATACGGCCGATATTAACGTCGCGACCGCAACGAACGATATTGACACCGACGCGGTGACGCCGCTGATTGTTTGGCCGCATCCGGCTGATATCACGGATTCAACTCCGCTCTCCTCGACGCCGGGCGCACAGCTCGATGCGGTAGCCGAGGATCCCACGAGCGGTGCTGTGGTCCAGGGAAACTACAGCTATACGCCATCGGCCGATACCCTGTTGGCGCCTGGTCAACAGCAGACACTGGGCGTTTTCTTCACGCCGACAGATAACATTGACTACCTGCCTGTCACGGCGACCACCACGATCAACGTCAACACCGGCCCTGCCGCGAAGCTCGCGTTTATTCAGCAGCCGTCCAGCGTGAGCATCAACACGCTCATGACGCCGGTGGTTACGGTTGCGGTCGAAGATTCGGCGGGATTCGCGGTTGCCGGCGATAATTCAACGGTAACCCTCACCCTGAGCGGCGGCGCAAACCAACCTGTCACCTTTATCGCACAGGCGGCCGGCGGTATCGCAACCTTCCCCAATATTTCCATCGCCGCCAGCGGCAGTTACACCCTCAGCGCCGCCGATGCCAGCCTGATCGGCGTCACTTCCAATCCGTTCCAGATTGGCACGGCCGCCAGCCTGGATTTCAATACCGCTGCCACCGATACGCAATTCGCCTCCAATTTCACCGTCACTGACCAGGGCGGCGGCAATGGTCCCACCGGAAACGATACCCTGATGACCTGGGGAGCGGCGGCGGGAATTGACGACCAGGACAACACAACGGCCGGCGGTGGAATCACCTTCACCGCGACGGGTTCGTATGATACGACTGGCGTATTCAACAAAGGCCTTTCGTTCAATTTGTCCGATGAGGCCACCCATACCATCTCGCAATTCGTCACGTATCCTTCTTACCTGGGGACCGGCGATAAACCCCTGCAGATCGGTTTCCTCGCGCCGCCGGTTGCCGGCGCAACCAACGCGAATTTAAACGGCGGGGAAACATTCGTCTCCGCACGCATCTTCGGCGATTCCGGAGGCGCCAGCACCCCGGCGGCCGAGTTCCAATCCGGAAACGGCGTGGGGACTTCCGCCGCATCCATCGACACCACCAACTTTACCGGCGCTGTCGCCGCCGGCGACTGGCTTCAACTCGTCTTTACCACCCGGGAAACGGCCTCGGGAAGCTTCACCGGCACGTTTGCCGTCGTTGATTACGGTTCGACGGGAGTTGGCGTCGGCCGAACGGTTTTGGCGCCGGTCAGCTATAGCGTCACCGGGCTCACGACGATGGGCACGGGATCGGTGGTCTATCCCGCCTTCCGCACCCAATCCGGCAGCGCGGGCACCATCAAATTCGACGATTTCTCCGTCGATTCAACCAGCGCCGCGATCCAGATTGCCGCTGTGCAGGAACCCTCGGTTGGCACGGCGGGCGTGCCGCTTGCCATCAATCCGATCCTCGTTCTTCAGGACGCCAACGGGCAGACCGTCACCAGCGATTCCTCCCTTGTGACAATCACGCTCAGCCAGGGAACTTTTTCCCCCAGCAACAGCAACTCGGTGAGTGTGAATGCCGTCGGCGGAATGGCCACTTTCCCCACGCTGCAGCTCAATGTCGGGGGCTCATACATCCTGCATTCCATCGACGCCAGCCCTGCCGTCGACCTCCATTTTGATCCCGTGCAAATCAACGGCCCGACCCAACTCGCGTTTGTCGCGCCCCCGTCAAACGTCGCCGTCGGGGCGACCATGCCGGCGGTGATGGTTGCCATCCAGGATGTCAACGGCGTCACCATCCCGATTGACACATCCACCGTCACGCTTACCCTCAGCAGCGGCACTTTTGTTTCCACCGGAAGCAACACCATTTCCGCCCCGGCGTCTGGCGGCGTCGCGACCTTCAGCAATATTGCGATAAACTCCGCCGGCAGTTACACCATCACCGCCTCGGCAAGCGATTCGCTCGAGCAGCCGGCCAGCCCGCCCGCGCCGCCGCCGGTGCCGGTGGTTTTGACGCCCGCATCGGCTTCGTTTGCGGTGTTTGGCGCGGCGACGAAGCTGGCGTTTATCCAAAGTCCCACCAACGGCACGATCGGGACCGCGCTGAACCCCGCCGTCACTGTGGCCGTCCAGGACGCCAACGGAAATACCGTGACCTCGAATACGGCGACCATCACGCTGACGCTCAGCGGCAGCGGCAAGTTCGCATCCACCGGCACAGGCACTATCACCGCCAATGCCGTCAACGGCGTTGCCACGTTTGCCAGCCTGGCCATCGGGCCGCAAGCCGTCTACACGCTGACAGCCAGCGGCGTCAGTCTTACTGCGGCCACGTCCGGGTCATTCATCATTGCCCAGCGTTCAGGCCTGATGCTCGACGATACCAACAGCAACAATAAGGGCCTGGGCGCAAATCAGATCGCCTACACCGGCAATACCACCGCCAGCACGCTTACCGGCGCGTTCGATAATACGATCACCACGCTCAAGGCCGTCAACGGCGGCACGCCGCTCGGCACTGCCACCATCACGTTCACCGGCACGCAGATCAGCTTCTACGCCGTCGAAAGCAGCAGCGCCGGCAAGGCGACGGTAACGCTGACCGGCGGCGCGACGACTACCGTCGACACCTATTCCGCCACCACCAAGGATGATGTTCTGGTTTACACCAGCGCTGTGGTTCCCTATGGCACTCACACGCTGAGCGTCCAATATTCCGGCACCAAAAACGCCAGCAGCAGCGGAACCAACATCGCCGTTGACGCCTTCCAGATTGCCGATGTGCTGCCCACGGTGACCGGCGTGACTTTTAGATCATCGGGATGGAATGCCAGTTTCCCTGATGCGAGCGGCTATGCAGTCCCCGGCGGCGCGGGCCAGCTTCTGGACCTGCCCTGGATCAATCTCGACACCATCTCAATCGGCTTCAGCGAGAACGTAGCCGTCACGCAAAACTCGCTCGGCGTGTTCGGCGTGAATGTTCTGAGCTACGTTTCCAGCGGCTTTAGCTACAACGCCACCACGTTCACCGCCACCTGGACATTCTCCACTGCTTTTGGCGCCGACCGGCTGCGGCTTTCACTTGCTTCCTCGGGGGCAAACGCCGTCGTCGATGCCTCGGGAAACAAGCTCGACGGCGCGTGGGTGAATGGCGCGACGGCCTTCCCATCCGGCGACGGCGCAGCCGGCAATGACTTTAACTTTGACGTCAACATTCTTCCCGGCGATACCGACCGCAGCGGCAGCGTCAATATCATTGACACCGTCAGCACGCGTAACCTGCAGTTTAATTCCGTCGGATCGTCAGGCTATTCCATCTTTAATGACGTCGATGGAAACGCAAGCATCAGCATCATCGACACCATCGATGTGCGCAACCGCCAGTTCACAAGCCTGCCGGCGGGCATGCCGTAGCAACTCTGGTGCGCAACGGGTGTGGCCGGCTTTTTTGGTACGGTCATTCGTGACACGGGCGTCCCGCCCCTGCGTGGTGGTATTTACGCCGAAAGGAAAAGGCACGGCCGTGCCAAAAAAGACGGCCACACCCGTGCGCGACCCAACGCGTTGAGCTGAATTTGCCGCCGGAACCGGCGGCGATCATAATAATGACATGACCCACCGAACATTCATGCTGCTGGCGGCATCGATCTTGGCTGGCCTGCTTTTTCAAAGCCGATGGTCGAGGGCGGGCGATGCCGTGGATGACAAGATCGAAGCAGCGTCGAAGTTGTCGCACTCATCGGTCGATGCCGAGCACGAGAGGGGAATGCAAACCCTGGAGGCAACGCTGGAAGAATTGGAGAAGACGGTTCCTTCAAAGGAAAAAAGCGCCGAGGCCCGGCGGCTTTTCCTGCTCGGGAAAACCTGCTTCTACCTCGACCAGCAGGATGATGCGGGCAATTATCTGGACAAGGCCATTGCGCTCTCACCGGCCGACGCCGAGTATCGCTTCGTCCGCGCTCAGGCCCACGCCATGAACGGCGATCCCGCGGCGGCGGAAACTCAGTTCCAGAAGGCAACTGAGCTGAATCCCAAAGAAGCGCGATACTGGTATGGCCTGGGATTATGCCAGGCGAAAGAGCAAAAAATCGATGAGGCCATCGCCGCCTTCCGCCATACGGTGGAGGTCGACCCGAAGCACGCCAAAGCCACGTTGATGATCGGCGCGATGCTCTCGCAGCAGGGCAAGCGCGATGAGGCGCTGGCGATGTTTCAAAAAGCCGCCGCGATCGATCCGGGATATTTGCTGGCGTGGTCGAACGTCGGGCAGGTGTATCAGAATGAGGGAAAGAACGCCGAGGCTCTGGAGGCGTTCCGCACGATTTTAAAGCAAAAGCCGGATGATTTTCGCGCCCTGGCCAAGGCCATTCAGTGCGAGGAGGCGCTGGGGAAGATCAAGGAGCGGGATGTGGATCACGCCGCGATGTTGAAGCTTCACGCCGGGGGAACATTGGAGGACGAATTTTTCTGCCGCGATCAATTCACGGTTGGAAAAACAAAGGTGATGGTGATGGAATACTTCGAGCTGGCCGGCGCCAACCCGGTCCGCTATTCGTTTGATGTTCTCAATGAAAGTGGCGAAAAGATTGCCTGCAAAATCTCCCTCGGCTCCGCCAAATTCGACAACGATATCGCCCGCGAGCAGGGCGAAATCAAGGGCGAAGAGCGCATCTACTTCCTCGACGCCGACTACCCGGGCGGCGAGCACAAAACCTTCGGTCGCTACAAGAAAACCGAGCCCGCCTACGATGATTTGAAAAAGCGCGTGATTGCGATTGTGAAAGGCGACGTCGCGCCACTAAGCTCCAGCACGCCGGCCCGGGCAAAATGAAATTGCCGCCGCAGTGCCGCCGCGAAGTCGCTTGCGATTTCGCGATTTCGCGGTCCCGGGAAAATGCGCCGAATGCAGCGCGGCGAGCTCCCGCAACGGAACCACAGTGACGCGACGATTCGGTCCGATCCTCTTTCTCATCCCGCTCCTGACAGGCGTGGCAACAGTAACAATCTGGATTCGCTCGCTCACCGTCCACGATTCGCTGCTTTACAATTCATCCGCCGGAAACACGTACAATTGGGAAACAAAACGTCATGGATTCCTCTTCAGGGTGACCCTCCATGCACGCGATGCCATCGTGACGGGTAATTTCGATTTGCTCGAACCGCGGAAGTTTCGCGAAGGGTGGCACGCTTCATCTTTCGACTACAAATCTGCTTCACAAAAGTCATTGGACATTGCATGGCAGCGAGCCTTGGCTCAACCAGGATGGATGTACACGTACAAGCCCGGACACGAGCGTGCATTTGTTGGCTTTAGCTGGAACCGCTGGCAAACGCCGCCAACGGCCGATACGCGGGTGGAAATTCCGTTTTGGTTCATCGCCGCGCTTTGCATGGTGCCGTTCACCTTCGCCGGGTTGAAACGCCTGCGGACCAGGCGGCGCCGCGCCGCCGGCTGTTGCCTGGCGTGCGGTTACGATCTTCGCGCTACTTCAGATCGATGTCCGGAATGCGGGAGGGGCGCCCGGCATCAAATATGCGACCTGGCCGCCAGCCACACATTGCATGCGGGATGAATACGCCATCGTGTCGACTTCAGGCGCAGTCATGGTATGGCAGGGGCATGAGGATCCGGGTGGCGTGCGATTCAACATCAGCAACCCAAAGCCGGTGTTCATGATGTCATATGCGTTTCCCGCGGTGCTGGGATTGGTAGCGCCGGGCGCGTGGGTGCTGGCGAGTTTTCTAACGCGGCGCAAACGCCGGCTCATGGCGGGGTGCTGCGTTGCGTGTGGGTATGATTTGCGGGCAACGCCGGAAAGATGCCCGGAATGCGGAATGGCGGTGAAAACGCCCGTTGCGGAAAATTAGCAGAGTCGCGAAGTCGCAAGCGATGCTAAATAAAAATAACGTTGCGCAATTCGTGTAGGGTCCGCACTGCGGACCATCACGTTCGAGGCGGAAAAGACGGCCACACCCTTTTTTATTCCAACCTTTCGGTTCTGTTGTACCGAAGCAGAAATGTCACCCCTTAGCCGAAGCAGAAGTGTCACCCCTCCCTCCGGAGTAAACGGTGGGGATGGAAAAACTGAAGATGTCTTTGAAGGAACGGATTCGGCTGGAAGCATTGGGCCGGGTGAAGC
>DASRRM010000205.1:0-5883 GCA_035695715.1 Tepidisphaeraceae bacterium | reverse complement strand
CCTCCGTGCGCGGCTCATTATGCCCTTCCGTACGAAACGGACAAAACCATGCGGCATGTGTATGAGGTACTGACCGCGCCACTTTGCTTGATCCCACGCCGCTGTCGTCATAGCCTGATTCATCATGACGCTTCAGGCCACCATCGAAAAAACCATGCCGCGCGCGGTCGATCTGCGGCATCGGCTGCATCGCATCCCGGAACTGGGCTACGAGGAATTTAAAACCGCCGCCGTGTTGCGGGCGGAGCTGGATTTGCTCGGCATTCCGCACGTCGATGGCATTCCCGATGCGCCAACCGCCACCGTCGCTTGGATTGGCGATACTAAAAAGCCGTGCATCGCGCTGCGGGCGGACATTGATGCGCTGCCGATCCTCGAGCGCACCGGCGCTTCGTACGCCAGCACGCACGAAGGCCGGATGCACGCCTGTGGACACGATGGGCATTCGGCCACGCTGATGGGGACGGCTGGTTTGCTCAAGTCGATGGTCGATTCTCTGGATGTGTGCGTGAAATTGATCTGGCAGCCCGCCGAGGAAGGTGGCGGCGGAGGCGAACGGCTCGTGGAAGCCGGCGTGCTGGATGGGCGGATCGGGCCGAGCGTTCGCGCCATCTTCGGGTTGCACGGTTGGCCGGGATTGAAAGTCGGCTCGGTCGCCACCAAGCCCGGCACGCTGCTGGCGGCAACCGATACCTTTGCCGCCACCTTCACCGGCCGCGGATGCCATGGCGCTTTCCCGCACCTGGGCATCGATCCGATCGTGACGGCGGCCGAGGCGGTGCTGAATCTCCAGCAATTCGCCAGCCGCGAGTATGACCCGACCGATTCCACCGTGATCACCATCGGCATCTTCCGCGCCGGCACCGCCACCAATGTCATCCCCGACACCGCCACCATCGAAGGCACCGCCCGCACGCTCAACGACGCCGGACGGAAACAGATTCAGGCTGCAATCGAGCGCCGCTGTGCCGGCATCGCGCAGGCGAACAATTGCAGCATGAGTTTCGACTGGATCGCCGGCTATCCGCCGACGGTCAACGACCCCGCCATGGCGGATTACGTCGCAAAAATCGCCCGCGAAACGCTGGGCGCAGAGCGATATGTTCCAGCAAGCCGCCCGTCGATGGGCGGCGAGGACTTCGCGTATTATTTGGAAAAGGTGCCGGGTTGCTTTTTCCTGGTCGGTGTCGAGCCGCCGGACTGCAACGGCTACCCGCCGCTGCACAGCGATCGCTATGATTTCACGGACGAGGCGCTGGCGGTGGGGATGCGGATGTTTGTGGAGTTGGTGCGGAATTTCAGGGTATAATCGTTGAAGGTTCGACATGACGCTTCTGAACAGACCACAACATACTCCACCTGCGCCATCGGCCGTTACGACAACTGCTCCTTCAATTGAGCAGGTCGAGCCGCAACGGCATCGTTGGACGCCGGAGGATGTGTACAAAATGCTGAAGGCGGGCATTCTTGTGGAGGGGCATGGCTGCGAGCTGATTGATGGGGAACTTTTCGATGTGGCGTCGCAATATAACCCGCACGTCGCTGCCGTAAGTCGGATCAATCGTTTGCTCGTCGCCGCCTTTGACGAAAGCTATTGGCTGACCGTCCAATCGACGGTTCGGCTCCGGCGCGGCGACTTACCCGAGCCTGATCTTGCCGTCCGGCCCGGCCCGGAAAAAGCGGACCCTGACTTCAACCCATTGCCATTTTTGACAATCGAAGTCAGTGATACGACGTTACTCTACGATCAAATCGTGAAATCAAGCCTCTATGCCGCCAATGGCATTCAAGACTATTGGGTGGTCAATCTCATCGACCGTCATGTCGAGGTTTATCGTAATCCCGTGCCTGACACCGCTCGGCGTCATGGCTTCCGCTATGCATCGATCAATACTTTTTCGGCGGGAACGAAAGTAAGTCCATTGGCCGCGCCGCAAATTTCGTTTGAGGTGGATCGGATGCTGCCGTGATCAACGCTGTCATCGCTGCCCGTTATCAGCAAGCCCCAGCACGTCCCGAATATTATCTTCCAGCGCGATCATCGGATATCCCCGCGGCCAGGGGATGCTGGCGATGTGCAGCGAGTCGTCGCTGGCGATCACTTCCAGCGTCAGGCGGTTGGTGATGCCGAAGCCGTCGGGGTGGATTTGCAGATGCGCGATGCGGTCGCGCTGCACGCGAAGGACGATGGGCCGGATGTTCCCGGCGGCGCGCAATTCTATGCCGGCGGGGCCGACGGTAACGAGCGACGGGTTTCGGCCCATCCGGTAGAGATAAATGATGCTTCGGATGCAGGTGATGCCTCCCCAGACGAGCAGCGCGATTCCAATTGCTGGGAAGATCGCGTAGCCCACCGCCTCTTCCGTATGGTTGAACACTTCGGAGATAGGCAGAAGAAGCAATGCGATCATCGCAAGGCTGGGTATTAAGAGGATGGCTCGGACGATGATTTTTGCCGCGACTGGGCCGCCGGGAATGTGAATGGTGAGGGTATCGCCCTGGCGGTTGAAGACGACCTGGCTTGCCAACGCCTGCGGGATCGGGCCGCAGTAGGAGAGAACGGGGGATGGCTCGCTGTGGGGAGGCGTATTGGAGGTGCCATCGCGCGTCATTGTTATTTCGGTGGGCGGCGCATTCGCGATCCGGTATTGGAGGTTCTGGGGCTCGGGGTAGGTCGAACCATATTGCGCGCGGAGCGCAACATTTCAATCCTTCGGAGTGCCTCAGCATGACGGTGTCGCGAATCATCGGCATCAATTTTAAAGCAACATGGTCATTGGCGTTAATCGCGATTGTGATGCTTTCCCAGCATCTCCCGCAGTCCAGCGGCGCGTTCTTGCTCGCGAGCCTGTTCGAGCAACAATTGTGTGTAGGCGCTATTCTTCGAAGCGAATTTCGTCACGCCGCGATAGCGGTCGACGAACCTGTATCGGTACGGGCGCACTACGCGGTCGGGGATGACAAACAAGCCGTAAACTGCCAGGGGGAATCCGATTGCTAACGCAATGATCGAATGCGAAGTTTGGTCGAAATTCGGAATTGTGAAGGCGAGCATGCCGATCGCATAACTTCCCGCGACACTTGCAACGGCAGTCAAACGCCAGGGGAGTGTGAAAAGTCGCTTGCAATCGCGGCACAATGGGACGGGCAGCGCAGAACTGTTTCGATTTAATTTCAATATCTTACGGTATTTCGATGTCGTTTCGCGAAGACAAAGACAACACACCTCTGGGAAAAGTAGCTGACCGGCGCGAAAGATTGGATCTTCATCTCGTGCCGATTGCGGCCCTGCGCAGGCTTCAATAATTTGCAAACGAGGCGTCCCCATTTGATCGCGTACGAGGAGCATTGCCGGTGGCGTGCCCGGGGGGAGAGAGGAACGACGATTTGGATCAATCCGGCGGCGAAGCAGCGACCTGACAGGAAACAGCAAAATGGCCATCATTGGAAAAATAACCGACCACTCGATGGCGTGTTGGATCGACCCGGAAGACAAAAGCCGAGATTCATCGGTTACACCCGATAATATCACAAATGCGATGCCCCCAAGCACGAATAGCGATTGCGCCAGTGCTGGCACACGTCGAAATTTCCGTTGCCGGAAATAAGCCACCGCGCGTTCGTTAACCCATTGACATCTCGGGCAGGGTACCAATTCCAAATCGCAGTCGAGCCGTTTATGTAGCTTATCTTGGGCATATATCTGCGCGCTCATTTCGGCAGTTGCGCTATTCCCGCCCACCCAGTAAGACGACTGCGCGACGACATGACGGCTTAGCAAATAAGAGTATTCGGTTTGACACTTTTCGCATACGACGCGCTTCAACCGACAACCCGTGACCGATGCGCGAGAATGTTGGACGCTGTGCGCCAACAAATGAAGAAGCATGTGGCACTCGCCAATATAGAACCTTAAATAAGGGAATCTCGAACTGTCGTCATTGCAATAGGTGGCTGACCCGCTCAATTACCCCATCCAGCGGCACCATCTCCGGGTCCGTGGCCTTTCGCTGTTTCAATTCGACTTTGCCATCTTTTAATCCGCGATCGCCGACCGTGATGCGCACCGGAAATCCAATCAAATCCGCATCGGCGAATTTCGACCCCGGCCGGGCGTCGCGGTCATCCAAAATCGTATCGATGCCGGCGGCGTTTAATTGCGCGTAGAGCTTGTCGGCAGCCTCCTTCATTTCGCCGTCGTAGCGGATCGGCGTGATCACCACCGAAAACGGGGCGATGGCGGTGGGCCAGATGATGCCTTTGTCATCGTGCAGGCTTTCCACGGCGGCGATGAGGATTCGGCCCACGCCGATGCCGTAGCAGCCCATGATGATCGGCACCTGTTTGCCGGCATCATCCAGGAAATTAGCGCCCATGGCGTCGGAGTATTTGGTGCCGAGCTTGAAGACGTGGCCGATCTCGATTCCCTTGGACGCCTGCAATTTGCCGCCATCATTTTTCGGGGAGGGGTCGCCGGCCATGGCGTTGCGGATGTCGGCGACGGCGGTTTTCTTGGGGTCGGCAAGTTTGTCGCCACACTCGCGGAACCAGTTGAAATACTTCATGTGATAGTCGGCTTCATTCGCCCCACTGGCCCAGAAGCCGCCCTGGGCGGCATCGGGATCGACGATCAATACCGCGTCGGCCATCTTGATGGCCGCGTCCGGGCCAACGAAGCCGATGGCCCATTTCTCGCGCACGGCGGGGTCGTCGGTCAGCGGCTGCAGGCCGACGTGGAAGTTTTCCATGGCGGCTTTTTTCAGCTTCGATTCGTTGACTTCATGATCGCCGCGCACGACCGCAACCACCCATGCCGGGTTCACCCCGCTGGAAAGTGCCGGGCCTTTGGCGTCGGTGCGGAAGACGAGCGTCTTCAGCATATTCTTCGGCTTCACCTTCATGAATTTTCCGACGTCTTCGATGCCGGGCAGGTTTGGCGTATGCACTTTCTCCAGCGCGCCCTTGGGCTCGTCGCCAAAGGTCCAGGGGCGCGGGCCGGTTTCGGCTTTTTCAACATTGGCGGCATAGTTCCCCTTGTCGCTGGTTACCAGCGTGTCTTCCCCCGCCGCACATGCCGCCATGAATTCATGACTGGCGGATCCGCCGATCGGCCCACTCTCGGCCTCCACCACCACAAACGGAATCCCGCAGCGTGTGAAAATCTTCTGATACGCCCCGTAAAACTTGTCGTAAACCTCGTTCAGGCTCTCGATGTTGGCGTGAAAGCTGTAGGCATCCTTCATCAAAAATTCCCGCACGCGCAAGAGGCCAAACCGCGGCCGAAACTCATCGCGGAATTTCGTCTGAATCTGATACAGGCTCACCGGAAGCTGCTTGTAGCTGTTGACGTAAGCCGAGATCAGCTCCGTCACCACTTCCTCATGCGTCGGCCCAAGCACGATCATGCGCCCATGCCGGTCGCGCAGCTTCATGAGGTTTTCGCCATAGCTGACATCGCGCCCGGTCTTCTGCCAAAGCTCCAGCGGCTGCAGCGTCGGCAACAACACCTCGCCGCAACCGATGGCGTCCATCTCTTCGCGCACGATCTTCGCCGCCTTCTGCAAGCTGCGAAAACCGAGCGGCAAAAAATCGTAAGCCCCGGCAGTGAGTTGCCGAATCAGCCCGGCACGGATCATCAACTGGTGGCTGACGATCTGCGCATCGGAGGGATTTTCCTTCTGGGTGGGGATAAGGGATTGAGTCCAACGCATTTTTTTACAGTGGCATGGGCTTCGAAGCCCATGCTTTCCTTTCTTGATTTCTCGTGCTGGCTAGTGCTTGGTCACATCTGCTTTTTTGGGCGCCACAGGTCGTCATACGCAGGGGAAACGAGCCGCGCACGAAGGGTACTCCCGGAGTAAGCGGATCCTGCGAAAAACGCGT
>DASRRM010000204.1:0-44568 GCA_035695715.1 Tepidisphaeraceae bacterium | reverse complement strand
TGGAAACGGGAATCGAATCGGGGGCCAGGGCGGGCGGGAGCAATGCGTGCAGCGCGCGCCGAAAATGGGGCCACCGCAACGGGCCGATGGCTCGGTTGACGGATGAGCGATAGGGCTCACCGCAACCAGGCGGCCAAGGATGTTGACGGTGAATCATTTCGAGATCATCAGACGCAAGGTGTTATTGGACGGACACAGTCAGCGTGAGGTGGCGAAGGAACTGGGCCACTCGCGCAAGACGGTGGCCAAGGCATTGGAGCATCCGGATCCGCCGGGTTATCGGATGGGCGTTGCGCGGGTGAGTCCGGTGATGGATCGATACCGGGCGCAGATCGAGCAGTGGATGGAGTCGGACAGGACGGCGCCGCCAAAGCAGCGGCATAGCGCCCAGCGGATGTTCGAGCGTCTGCGCGACGAGCACCAGTTCACGGGCGATGAAGGGACAGTCCGGCGGTTCGTTGCCAGGCTTAAGGCGCAGCAGCCGAAGGAGGCGTTCATGCCGCTGTTGTTCGAGGCCGGCGAGGAAGCGCAGGTGGATTGGGGCGAGGCGAAGGTGATCGAAAACGGGACAGAACGGACGGTGCAGTTGTTTTGCATGCGGCTGAGCCACGGCAAGGCGTCTTTCGTTTATCCCTACGAGCGTGCAACGATGGAGGCGTTCCTGGACGGCCATGTGCGCGCCTTCGCATTCTTCGGCGGGGTTCCAAAGCGTCTGGCCTACGACAACCTCAAGAGCGCGGTGACGCACGTCGGCCGTGGCAAAGAGCGCCAGTTGAACCAGCGTTTCGTGCAACTGCGGAGCTTTTATTTGTTCGAGACGCGCTTCTGCAACATCGAAAGCGGCAACGAGAAGGGAGACGTGGAGAATCTGGTGAAGCGCAGCCAGCGGCGGTATCTGACGCCGGTGCCGGAGGTGGTCAGCATCGCCGGGGATCTGGCGGAGAAACTGGAGGCGGATTGCCGGCGTGATCTGTTGAAGGTGGACGATCGCCAAACGCTGTCGCGCGGGGAATTGCTGGAGAAGGAGCGCGCGGCGTTCTTGGCGCTGCCGCCGGCTCCATTCCGGGCCTGCCGGGAAGAAGCGACCCACGTGAGCAAACAGTTGCTGGTGCGTTTTGACGGCAACGATTATTCCGCGCCGACCGGGCAGGCGCATCGGCCGTGCGTGGCGCGCGGGTTCGTGGATCGCGTGGTGATCGAGGTGGATCACCAGCCGGTGGCGGTTCACCGGCGCAGTTACGGGCATGGGCAGTTCGTGCTGGAGCCGCTGCATTATCTGAAGCTGTTGGAACGCAAGCCCGGGAGCCTGGACAACGCGCGGGCGTTCAAGCCGGAACACTTGGATGCGGGCTGGGGCGAGGAATTGGGCTCGATGCGGAAGGAGTTGGAATACCGCCAGCCCGGCGGCGTCGGCACAAAGCAGTTCATCGACATCCTGTTGCTGATGCTCATTCATTCGATGGCCGCGGTGAAGCGTGCGGTGGGCGTGTGCGTGGATCGGCGTGCCTACAGCGCGGCGGCGGTGGAGAACGTTCTGCGCAACGAGCCGGCGCGGGCGGTGTTGCGGCTGGACTTGTCAGCGCGCGATGAATTGTCCGGCGTGGGCAACGGGATTCGCCCGCTTTCAATTTACGATCAGCTGCGGGCGGGCGGCGCGGAGCTTGCCTGCTGCGAGTTTGTCGAACCAGTCGAGGCGGTCGAAGGGACAGAGGGGGTGCTGTCATGAGCAAAGGCAACACGGTCCTGCTGGAGAGCCATCTCAAAACATTGCGTCTGCCGACATTCGTGAAGGAGTACGCCAAGGCGGCCAAACAATCCGGCGAGCGCGGGGACAGCCACGAATTGTTCCTGGAACATCTGGCCGAGCTGGAGGTGAATCAGCGTGATTCCAAGGCGTCGATCCGCCGGCTGAAGCAGGCGGGCTTCCCGGTCGATAAGGATCTGAGCGAGTTTGACTTCACCGCCGTGCCGGGGTTGAGCAGGAAAAAGATGCTCGATCTGTTCACGTGCCGGTTCATCGAGGAGAAGTCTTCGGTGGTTTTACTCGGCGCGCCCGGCGTGGGGAAAAGTCATCTCGCCGTGGCACTGGGACGAGAAGCCTGCCGCAAGGGACACGGCGTCAAATTCTTCACCGCGTCGCATCTGGTGAACACGTACCTGGAAGCCCGCGAGCAGCGGCAGGTGATGCGGCTGGAATCGAATATCCGCAAGAAGGATCTGATTATCGTGGACGAACTGGGCTATCTGCCGATGGACACGCGCGGGGCCGAGCACCTGTTCGGCTTCTTCAGCCAGTGCTATGAGCAAGTCAGTCTCGTGGTAACGACAAACCTTCCGTTTGCGGAATGGCCCAGCATCTTCGCCGGAGACGCCCGGCTGGCCGGGGCAGTGATCGATCGGCTGACCCACCGCGTGCACATCGTGGAAATCGCCGGCGAGAGTTATCGGCTCAAACAGAGCCTGAAAGCCAAGGAAGGAGGCGACGCCAAGGCTGCGGCCAAATCATGACATGAGAATCGAGAGAAGGCGTGTTTGACGTGGCCCCAAGCGGGGCTATTCTTTGAAACCAGGTGGTCCCCAATTCGGCGCCCGCCCTGGCCCCCAATTCGATTCCCGTTTCCAACCGGTCGTGGTTGGGCTTCCATAAGTTCGCGCTTCGGAGTTTTCTACCTCCGTCTACATACGGCGAAGGGCCGCCACCAGATTCCATTGTCGGCGATCACCATGTCCCGTCAAAATCCCCGCCCGGCGGAAATGGGACATTTTCCGTCCCATTCCTGTCCCAAACATGCCCCAAATGTCCCATCGCCAGCGGCGGAAACTGCGGCGATAAAATGATGCAAGTAATTGATTGGCATTTACTTACGCTATTTTAAAAGAAAGGCCATGTCCCATTTTGAATGAAAAATCGCAAAAAAGGGGACATTTTGGGACATGGGCCATGGTGCGCACCATTTTGGGGCGCGAAATGATGCGCCATGGTGCGCGGGCGAACCGATCACCCGGCGTCATCTGGCCAGGAACTCGGCGAAGTTGCCGGCCAATAGAAGCTCGGCGTCCCGCGCGATCTGGCTTTGGGTGATGTGCAAGCCGCCGTCGGTCAGGTCGGCGTACTTGTCCGTCAGGACGCGGGCGATGATCTTGCGGCTGTGGTCCCATTTGTAGAGGAGCTGATCCAGCACGCGGGCGTCGGAGTGTTGGGGGATGAAGCTGGTGCCCAGCAGCTCGAAACGCATCCGCTCGATCTCCTCGATCAGCGACGGATTGTTGAGGAACCACCAGCAGCCGAAGATCATCAGGTTGCCGAACTTGCGGGCGGCGACGCACAGCTCGTGCTGGCTTTCGCGGGATAGCATGGTGACCAAAAACTTGTTGTCGGGGAATCTTGAGCAGAGATGAGCCAGCGAGTTGACGTCGCCCTGGCCCAGGGAATCGCCGGCGTCCTGCAAGGCGGGATTGGCGCCGCGGCGGGCGCCGATCATCAGGGCCAGCGGAATATTGCGCTCGGCACATACGGGAAGCACGACCTTCTCGAGCATGGTCTGGCCGGCGGCGGGGGAAGTGGGATAGCGCCATTCCGGCGGCAGGCTGGCGGCGATGTAGATCGCCTGCTGGCGATCGAGCCAGTCGCGAAGGAAACGCCGGGCTTCGTCGATGCTCCTATTCGTGGGTTCAGCGGATACGGCGTAGCCCCATTCGGTCATCTTCCTGGCGGCGTTGGCGTAGTCGAGCAGGATCGGGTCGATGCGCAGGACGGCTTTAAAGCGCGGGTCGGCCAATGCCTGGGGATTTGCCAGCCAACGCGCGCGTTCGTTGTCGTCGAAGACGGGATTGGTCATGGTGATGGATTGCACGTTGGCAAGCTCCATCACGCGGTCGACATAGCGGCTTGGGTCCTGCTGAACGAAGAACCGGCGGTACTTTTCCAGAGACTTTTCGTTGGGATCGAGCCCGAGTTTGCTGAGCGTGGTGATGACGCCGCGACAGGCTTCGCTGATGGGCGTGCGCTCGATGAAGAGGTGTTTCCAGATGTGATCCGCCTGCTGCTGGCGGGTCATTTTGAAGAACTGGTCGTAGGGCAGCACCTTGGCGGGCACAACGCGAAAGACCTCGGCGATGAGGTAGTGATAGGTGATCAGCTCATCGACGCCCCAGAGCATCAGGCCTGCCGGGTCGGTTTGGCCGGTGGCGTTTGGGACGGGGGTGCCGAAGGCTGGGGCATAGAGGTGCGTGTGCAGGTCGGTGACGGGCTGCGCGGTCAGGGCGTGCGTGACGGCGGAAGGAATCTGGTCGCGGTGAAGGACGTCGGTGGACATTTAGGTTCTCACAATGAGTGCGGAGAGCTTGATCTGTTTCGAGAGTATAGTCGTTTGGGATTGGCGAATACCTCCATCCTTGGGCGCATCTCGGAGCGTGTGAGTTTTACGTGGCACGGGCGGCCCGCCCGTGTCTTTGAAATGGAAACACGGGTGGGCCGCCCGTGCCACGTAAAAGTGCTCCGTGTCCGCCAGCGCTCCTATTTCTTCTGCGTTGCCGTGATCGGCTCCTGATATCCCAGCGCGCCCTTCGCCTGGGTCTTGCGGCGATAGACTTTGGTGCCGCAGGTGATGTAGAGGTATTGCAGGTTGGGGCCGGCAAGGGCGGTGTTGGTGAGGCCGGGCTGGGGGTTGGGAAGGATGCCGAGCAATTGGCCGCCGGCGTCGAAGATTTGCAGGCCCAGTTTGGTGGTGACGTAACAGCGGCCGGCGGTGTCGAGGGTGAGGCCATCGCCGCCGGCGACGGTGGGTTTGTTGGCGGGCGCTTTCATGGTGATGACGGCTTTTTTGTCGCTGAGGGTTCCATCATCGGCGATGGCCATGCTGTAGACGTTCATGCCGTTGTAGTCGGAGACGATGAGGTGGGATTGGTCGGGGGTGACGCCGATGCCGTTGGGGGCGGTGATGCCGACGTCGGCGGCTTTGGCCTGGCCGGTTTTGGCGTCGACGAAGGTGACCTGTTTCTTGCCGGTTTCGGTGATGTAGATGAAGCCTTTGTGGGTAATGACGATGTCGTTGGTTTTCAGGCCGCTGGCGATGGTGGTGGCCTTGCCGCCGGGTAGCTGGAAGGCCATGACTTTGCCGCCGCCGCAGCCATAGAGGCGGCCGTCGGGGCCAATTTTGGTGCCGCTCATGCCGGCGTCGGCGATCTTGGTCTGCTTGCCATCGGGAGAAATCCGGTAGACGGCGGGCGGTTTGGATTTGAGGTCGGAGAAGTAAAAGTTGCCCTCGGCATCGGCCGATGCGCCGTCGGCAAAGCCAAGATTGTCGGCAACCACCTGCCAGTCTTGGCCGGGAAGCAGGACTTCGGAGAGCCGATCGCCCACGGGCGCCTTATCGGCGGCGGTTGCGCCCATCGGCGCGACGGCGAGAAAAGCGGCCACAATTCCCAGTGCGAATTTAGAGAGATTCATCATGCGCGGCTCCGGTTTGGTATTACGGTCGGGACAATCGCTCCTACCACCAACGACGATAAAACGTTTGAATCCCCCGCAACAAGCCCACGGAGCTTGCTCCGAGTTACGCTGCGCCGTGCGGCGCTTCGATTCTTCGTAGGGTCCGCATCGCGGACCGTCTTTTTCCACCTCAAGCGTAATGGTCCGCGGTGCGGACCCTACAGGACTTATGCAGTCAAAACACCAGCACATGCGCCGCGCACACTTTCAGCGTCAGCGACACCTTCGCGGCGGTGATGCTGTAGTCCTTTCCCGTCAGCAGATCAACGCATCGGCCCGTGCTGCGCATTCCGGGGATTTTGGACAGGTCGGCCTCGAACGCGTGCTCGTTTAGAATATCGAAATTGCAGATCACCAGGAATCCGATCTTTCCCGGGCGCGAATCGCGGCGAAAGGCCGCTATCACGGCGTGATGGTTGTTGTCGACGAACTGGCAGTTCTCGCCGCGGCGGAATGCCGGCTCGGCCACTAGGATTTCATTCACCTTCTTCAGGAAATCGCCGAACATCGGCTCGCCGGTTCGGATCATTTTGGGCTGGATGCCGATGAAGTTAATCCGCTGTTTGTCGCCCCATTCCACGCCTTGCGTGATGCCCGTTGCGCCCGTTCCCAGCAGGGCGGCGGCAACGTATCTGGGCACGGTCGACTCGATCGCGCCGAATTCCTGGGCCGGGGAGCCCGAATCGTGCGAGGTAATCGGCATGTAAAACCGGACGTGCTCGCCAATCGAATGGATATACCTGAGATAATCGCGCAGTTGCGGAACGAAGCGGTTATCCCACGGCGTGGCCAGAATCAGGTTCAATCCCCAGGCCGGCACTGTGTTTAACAGCGTGCTGGCATCGGTGAAATATTCGGCGATGATCGCAACATTGGGATATTCATCGTGGAGAATCTTCGTCACCGAATCGAGGAATTTCTTGTCGCTGCTGTGGAGATTATCGAAGCGGACAAACCCGCCGGTCTCGCTGGCATATTTTGCCCAGAACAGGGCGTATTCGGTCATATATGCCCAGATGTCGGCGCGAATGCGCTGCGAGGGATGCTCGTAGTCGATCAGTACCAAATCGTTCCAGGGAAGCCAGCCTTTGTCCGACCAGTATCGCGCGCGGCGAAGGCCGTCGGGGCTGGAATGATCGGGCACAATCCACTCCGGCGCCTGCTTGACGATTTTGCTTTCAGAGCCAACGTGGTTCAGCACCAGATCGAAGCAGAGCCGCATTTCCAGCGTCCTGGCGGTTTCGATGAATTCTTCCAGCTGCTCGAGTCCCGTTTTTGCGCTTCCTGCATCAAGATAGCTGCTGTCCACATCGAACAAATCGCGGGCGGCATACGGGCTGCGCGAGGTGTCCAGCGTTGTCAGCGGCAAAAGATGGACGGCGTTAAACCCCATCGCCTTGATGCGCGGCAACTCCGCCGACCAATCGGCGATTGTGCCCGATACATTGGGGATCATCGTATACAGCCGCAGTTGATCGACCTGCGGCGGATCGACCAGCACCCAGGCATCGGGCACGGGATCGTGAATCCAGGTCGCGCCGCCGTCGAGCGAGAACCTGGCCCAGTACGAATAGAGGCCCGGGCGGCCAGGAACAACCCGGCAGGCAAATGTCTTTTCGTCGCTGCGCTCGAAGGGAATTTCGATCCATTCGCCGGGTCGCTCGGCGTTCAGGGTCGTCATCAGGCTCGCCCGCACGCCGGCAGGAAACTGGTCGGTCGTGAAAATGGATAATTCGATGGCAGAGCCACAGTAGGCGCGCGAAAATTCCTGGCGGCCCGTTGGATACGAGCGGTGCAGATTATTTGCGATCGACTTCACGCGCGGGCAGGGCCGCAGAACTGGAATGGGGCGATGTGTCACAGGCATTCAGAGCAAACCTTTCACGTTTTTGCCAAGCCTCAGGATGACGGGTATTGCTGACCCAGATCTTGCACACGTTGTAGGCGTCATCTCTTAATGCCAGCCCAGCATCATGCAACGTATCTCAGGACCACATGTTCCAGTCATTGGCCGGATTCTAACGCGCCGCCGCCATTTTTTCGCGATTCGGGCAATGTAATCCCCTCACTGCGCACGGTAAACTCCATCACATGATCCACGCCTTGTGGCAGATAGCGCAACTCGACCTCGCCGGACAGCCCCCGGCGGATGAAACCCAGCACCAGGTCCGTTCCCACCGAAGGGGCGACCGGACCGGCGATCGGAGGGCCGCCACGCTCGGACCAGGTCAGGCGGATGCGTGGCGGCAGCGAATCGCCGACGGTTTCCCAGCGGATGTCGAGCCGCCCGCCGGCAACACTATGCGCGCCATATTTGCAACTGTTGGTGAACCATTCGACGATCACCAATGTCAGCGGCAGCAATTGCCGCGGACCGATGAAAATATCCGGACCGGAAATATTCATTTCAATCGGGAAGCACGCCATGTGCTTTAGCGTCGCCAGCGCCCCGTCCACGAGCGAGCGCATTCCCACGCCCTTCCAGCGCATCTGCGCCAGAAGCTGATGAACATGCTGCATGGCCCCCAGGCGGCTCTCCATCGAATCGGCAAACGACCGCACGTCGCTCGCCCGGTCGCGCATGAGCGCAACCAGCCCGAGAAGCCCCTGCAAATTATTCCGCACCCGATGCTCCACCTCGCGCGCCAGGCGAAGGTGGGTATCGGCCAATTCCTTATAATGGTTTTCGCTTTCGCGAAGCGATGCGTTGGCTTCCTCCAACTCAGCTTCGTGGCGCTTGCGCTCGCTCACGTCGCGGATAACCACCACGGCTCCCGCTGGTTTTTTTGACGCATCCAGGATCGGCCGCGACGTGGCGCTGGTCCATGTATCGGGGTATCCCGGGCGACGCACAAGAACCTCGGCATCGTCAACCGCCTCGCCGCGCGCCGATCGCATGATGGGCAGTTCCTCGGGCTTATACCGGGTTTTTCCGTCGGCGCGGTAAAACCACGGTTGGGCGGCGCGCTGCTCGACCCGATCCAATCCTGAATCGGCCGGGCCGCTGATCTTCTTCGCCGCCGGATTGATCAGCACCAGGTTCCCCATCCCATCAGTTACCACCACGCCGTCGCCCATCGAGTCCAGTATCGACCGCAATATTCCGCTTTGCTCGACGAGGGTTTGCTTCGAGCGATCCAGTTCCTCGGTGCGGGCCTGTAATTCGGCCGTGCGCTGCTGCACGCGCTGCTCGAGTGTATCGTTCAGACGCCGCAACTCGGCATATGCCTTTTCCAACTTCTCCTGCGTTGCCTTGCGCTCCGAGATGTTTTCGAAAAGCCCGATGAGCGTCGAAGGCCGACCTTCCCCCTCGCTGGCGATTGATGCGCTGACCTGCACCCACACTTCGCTGCCGTCGCGACGGATGTAGCGCTTTTCCAGGACATAGCTGCGCGCTTTGTTGCGGAAAATGCTTTCAAACATCGCCTGGTTTCGCGGCCGATCATCCGGATGCGTGATCGAAAGCAACGTCAGCTTCTGCAACTGCTCCTCGGTGTACCCGATGAGCTGGCAGAAAGCCTGGTTGGCGTGCAGGTAACGCCCCTCCTCGTTGGCCAGCGCCATCCCGATGGCGGCGTTATCAAACGTCGTGCGAAACCGCGCCTCACTCACCCGCAAAGCCTGCTCTGCGCTCACGCGGGCGGTGACATCGATCCCCGTGCCGATGGTATATTCCACTTCGCCGCTGGGACCGCGCACGCCGGTGCAATAGCACGACAGGTGCTTCCGCTCGCCCGATTTGGTCAACCAGATCGCCTCGAGTTGCATCGCGTCGCCATTCATCAATTGCAGGAATCGCTCCCTGGTTCGCTGGCGATATTCCGGCGGCGGGAAGACATCCCAGATCTCGCGGCCCAGCACTTCATTCGCTTCATACCCCATCATTCGCTGGCCGCCCCGATTAAAACGAATGATCTTACCCTCCCGATCGGTCACCGCGACCATCGCGCCGACGTTGTCGATGATGAGCGTATCGAGCTGCGGATTCTCGTGGGACATCGATATAGCCTTCACGGAATGAACAGGGCCATGAACTCATCCACCGGCATCGCGTCCAGTTTCGCCGGTTCGTTGAACATGGCAACAATCTCCCGGGCCATTTTTCCCGGCAAACGCTTTGTCACGCACGCCTGGAACTTGCTCCGAAGCAATGGGGCGGCCTCTGCGCGGCGGCGGCGATGGCCCACCGGATATTCCACTTCAACGCGCTCGCTGCTGGTGCCATCGGTGAAAAATATCTGCAACGCATTGGCGATCGAGCGCTTTTCCGGATCGAGATAGTCGCGACTGTATGCCGGGTTCGCCACCACCTGCATCTTCGCCCGCAGGGCATCGATGCGCGGATCGGCCGCAGTGGCGTTTTCATAATGCTCGGCCGTCAGGCTCCCGAAAATCAGCGGCACCGCCACCATATATTGCAAGCAGTGATCGCGGTCGGCGGGGTTGGCCAATGGGCCGGTCTTGTCGATGATTCTCGCGGCCGATTCCTGAGTCTCGATCACGATGCGCTGCACGTCGCCAAGCCGGGGAAGAATTTTTGGATGAAGCGCCAGCGCTGCCTCGACGGCGGTTTGCGCATGAAACTCCGCTGGGAATTTCACCTTGAACAGCACATGTTCCATGACATAGCTGCCAAAATCGCGCGACAGGGCAAAGCGGTTTCCGCGAAACAGTGCATCATAAAATCCCCAGGTTTTGGCCGATAACGCCGAGGGATATCCCTCTTCGCCGCGCAAAGCCATCAGCGCATGGCGCACGCCCCGGCTGGTGGCGTCGCCCGCCGCCCAGCTTTTTCTCGGCCCGGTGTTGGGCGCATGACGATACGTGCGCAACGCGCCGCCGTCGATCCAGGCGTTGGAAAGGGCGGCAACGATCTGCTCCTGCGTCCCGCCGAGCATGCGCGTGACGACGGCCGTTGTCGCGACGCGCACGAGGATCACATGATCGAGCCCCACGCGGTTAAACGCATTCTCCAGCGCCAGCACGCCCTGAATCTCATGTGCCTGGATCATCGCCGTCAGCAGATCGCGCACGTTCAGCGGCGGCATCGCTTCCCCGCGCCGGGCGAGGTAATCGGCGACGGCCAATATGCCTCCGACGTTGTCGCTGGGATGTCCCCATTCCGCCGCCAGCCAGGTATCGTTGTAATCGAGCCATCGCACCAGCGTGCCGATGTTAAACGCCGCCTGCACCGGATCGAGCTCAAAATTCGTCCCCGGCACCCGCGCCCCGCCCGGCAATATCGCCCCCGGAACAATCGGCCCAAGCCGCTGCACGCACGCCGGGAAATCGAGCGCCAGCAACATGCAGCCAAGGCTGTCCATCAGGCAAAGCCGTGCGGTGTCGTAGGCCTCGGTGCTGTCGATGGCGGTGTCGGCAACGTATTCGGCAATTTCAACGAGAAGGTCATCGGGGTCGGGACGCTCGGCGTTTCTGGTTTCGGTCATCGATTCCTGCTCCTGGAGTAAATCTCAGCCGCATCGACCCGGTGCTATTCTACGCCGGGCGATTGCGCCGGCGAATCGCATCGGCCGCCAGCGCCAGCACCACCGTCACCGCAACAATCAGCGTTGAAGCCGCATTCAGCGTCGGCTTCAATCCCGGCTTGATCCGGCTGTAAATCACCACCGGCAATGTCTGAGAGGCCGCGCTGGTGGTGAAAAATGTAACGATGAACTCGTCCAGCGACAACGTAAACGCCAGCATTGCCCCGGCGATGATTCCCGGCAGCAGATATGGCACGATCACCCGGAAAAATGCAACCGCCGGCGTCGCGCCAAGGTCCATGGCGGCTTCCTGCAGCGATGGATCGAGCCCCGCCAGCCGTGCCTGGACCGCCGCCATGACGAATGGAAAGCAAAAGGTGACGTGCGCGATAATCACGGTGACAAATCCCAGCTCGATTCGCACGCAACGGAACAAGAGCATCAGGCTGACGCCCATGATGATTTCCGGCACCACCATCGGCAGCACCGCCAGCGTGGTGATGCTTCGGGCGGCAGGAAATCGATAGCGATGCATCAGCCATGCCGAGCCGGTTCCCAGGATCACCGAAACAACGGTTACGACCGCGGCGATAATCAGGCTGTTTTGAAAGGCGCCAAGCAGTTCCTCGTCGCGCCAGACTTCACCATACCAATGCAGCGTAAACCCGCCCCATACGGCGTTAAATTCCGAACGGTTGAACGAGTAAATAATGAGCAGGACAATCGGCAGATATAAAAATACCAGGACGGCATACGTCCAGGCAGCAAGAAGTTGTCGGGCGAAAGTGTTGCCGGAGCCAGACGAGTTGGTCATTCTTCCTTATAAACTCCTTGCCGTTGAGTGACGGAGCGAAAATGTATCAGGTGCTTGATGGCACTCAAGGGAAAAATATAAAGTCGTCATTTGTCGGTGGTCGGTTGTCGGTTTTCAACTTCGACTCAAACGTTGCGTAAAGATGGTTGATGTGCGAATGCGCGCCGTTTTCAAAAGACTCATTTCCCTGCCGTTGACCATTATCCTCGTGGCGCTCGTCGCGGCGATGATCCTTGCGCTTTTCTTCGGCGCTCCGGCGATGGCGGTTCTCGAAACCGTCGACATGCTTCGCATGCGCGCTACGACCCAGGCCATCGTGACAGGCGTTGGCGTCGTTACTGCCGACGAGGGATCGCGACCGAAGGTCGCTTACCAATACACCGTCAACGGCACGCGTTATGTCTCGCGTCATTATGCGCCCGGCTGGTGGGCCAATGGCGGCACATGGACCGGAGGCGGAAGCGACATCAAACGCCGATTCAAAATCGCCCAGGCCGTGCTCATTCATTATCAGCCCGCCAACCCAGGCCGCGCGTGTCTGGAATACGGATGGTTTAAATGGTCGATTGGATTTTCATTGGCGGTATGGGGCATGGTCTTTTCGCGATTCGCGGGAAAGACCAAAATCGAAATGAGAAGCGGCCAGGTGCAACAAGGAAGCGATGAGAAAGGGCCGCCGCATATCCCCGGAATTTGGCGACGCTCGGCGGGCAATGGCATGATGTGGTCGGGAGGGCTTTTGGTTTTCTTCGCCCCGGACATCCTGCCCGTCACCCAGGTGGGCAAATATCTGGCGGAGTTTCTCGCCGTTACCGTACTCTGCACGCTCTATCAGCTTTCTCAACGCCGGGCAGTCGTGACCCCTGACAACTGACAGCCGATTTCCCTATACTCGATCCCAATGACCATCCTTCAAGGCATCATCTTCGACATGGACGGCGTGCTTTGCGATTCGGAGCCTTTTATCATCGAGGCGGCTTCGCAGATGTTCGCCGAGCGATATCATCTCACCGTCAGACACGATGATTTTCTTCCCTTCACCGGCGCGGGCGAAGACCGATTCATCGGCGGCGTGGCGGAAAAGTATGGCGTGAAGCTTTCCATGCCTGCCGACAAGCAGCGCACCTATGACATTTATCTTCAGATCATCCAGGGCCGGCTGCACCCGCTGGCCGGGGCGGTGGAATTCATCGAGAAATGCCATCGGCTCGACCTCAAATGCGCGCTGGCGACCAGTGCCGACCGCGTGAAAATGGAAGGCAACCTCAAGGAGATCGGCATTCCCGCCGACCGCTTCGCCGCCATCGTCACCGGCAGCGAAATCGAGCGGAAAAAGCCCGACCCGCAGGCGTTTGAAGTCGCCGCTAAAAAGCTCGGTTTGAGCAACGCCCAGTGCATCGTGGTGGAAGACGCCGTCAACGGAGTGCGCGCCGGTAAAGCCGCCGGCTCGCGTGTGCTGGGAATCATGACGACCTTCGACGATGCCACCCTCCGCGCCGCCGGTGCTGATTGGACGGCGGCAAATTTGGCGCATGTGCCGGACGACGTTTTGCAAACGGGATAGAAGCGCAAAGGAACACATTGATGGACAAAATGGTCGAACTGCAACACGTCACCAAGCGCTTCGGCGATTTCGTCGCCGTCGCCGGGGTTGATCTGGATATTCGCGGCGGGGAATTTCTGACTCTTCTTGGCCCATCTGGATGCGGGAAGACGACGCTGCTGCGCATGATCTCCGGGTTTGAAACGCCCACCGAGGGGAAAGTGCTTTTGGCGGGGAAGGATGTGACGGCACTGCCGCCTTATCGGCGGGATGTGAATCAGGTGTTCCAGAGCTATGCGCTGTTTCCGCATTTGAGCGTTTGGAAGAACGTGGCGTTTGGGCTGGAGATGAAGCATGTGCCGCGGGGGGAAATTCGCACGCGGGTCGATCGGGCGATCGAGATGGTTTCGCTGGCGGGGTTTGAAAAACGCAAGCCGTCGCAGTTGTCCGGCGGGCAGAAGCAGCGCGTGGCGCTGGCGCGCGGGTTGGTGTGCGAGCCGAAGGTGCTGCTGCTCGATGAGCCGCTGGCGGCGCTTGACGCCAAGCTTCGGCGGCTGATGCAGATCGAGCTGAAACGCCTGCAATCGCGGCTGGGAATCACCTTCCTGTTCGTCACGCACGATCAGGAAGAGGCGCTGGTGATGTCGGATCGAATTGCCGTGGTGAATAAGGGGAAGATCGAGCAGATTGGCGCGGTGAGCGAAATCTATCACCGTCCGGCTACGCCGTTCGTCGCCGATTTTCTCGGGCAGGCCAATGTGCTGGAAACCAGCGTGGCGGGCAAAACGGCCGCCGGCGCGGAGCTAATTTGCAAGGGGGACATTCGCCTGACAATCGACGCGGCGGCGGTTGATTCGCAGGCGAAGGTGCTGATATCGGTGCGGCCGGAAAAGATTCGCCTGAGCCGTCGTGCGCTTGCGGGCGCGAACGCATTCCCTGCCACCATCCGCGAGGAAATCTTCCGCGGCGCAACCGCGCAGCTTCTTTTGCAAACGCCCGGCGGCCTGGAGCTGACCGCCATCATCGCCAACCAAAGTGCGGCGGAAGATGCGCTGCATCAGGGCGAGCAGGTTTTCTGCCAGGTGCATGCGGATGATGTGGTCGTATTGCGGGCGGTGTGATGACTTTCCTAAGGTTGACGGCATTCCCATCTCCCGCTAATTCTTTACCGCGTGCATTTCCCGATTTCTTTGGAAACGTTCCTTTTCCTGAGCTATCTCTCGGCCGGCCCGCTTACTTGGGCGTTTTTCGGCGTGATGATGATGATGGGGCGGCGGAAAATGTTGCTGATGCGCCGCCCGCCGGACCTGGTTCCCACCGATCCGCCGCTGGCGTCGATTGTCATTCCCGCCAAGGATGAAGGGGAGCGCATTGCCGGATGCCTGCAATCGGCCCTTGCTCAGGATTACGCCAACTTTGAGGTGATGGCCATCGACGATCGCAGCACCGACCAGACCGGGCTGGTGATGGACGAAGTGGCGGCACGCGATCCGCGGCTGGTCGTTATTCACAAAACCGAGCCGCCGCCGCTTGGGTGGACGGGAAAAAACCACGCCCTCTGGACCGGCCAGATTCATGCCCGCGGCGAATGGCTTTTGTTCGTCGACAGCGATGTGGTCCTGGAAAAAGACGCCCTCTCGGCGGCAATGTCAGTCGTGCTGCGCAAGGAATTTGACATGATTTCCCTGCTGCCCCGGCTGGAAAGCCATAGCATCTGGGAAAGCATGCTGGTGCCGTTGGCCGGTGCGGCGGCGTCAACCATGTATCTCATCGCGCTGACGAACAACAGCCAGCTTCCCAAATGTGCCTTTGCCAATGGGCAGTTCCTGATGATCAGCCGCAAGGCATACGATGCGTTTGGCGGGCATGAGGTGGTGCGCGACCGGTTTTGCGAGGACATTGAGATAGCCGTGCAGCTCAAGGCGCGTGGCCTGCGACCGCGGCTTTCGTGGGGAAATGATTTCGCCGCGGTGCGGATGTACAGCAGCCTGGGCGCGATTTTTCGCGGCTGGAGCCGGATTTATTACGCCGCCCGGGTGGGAAGTCCGTGGCGCATCATCACGGCGATATTCTTCCTGCTGCTGTGCTGCTTCACCGCCTATGCCGCGACGGCCTACGGCGCAATTCACATCGCCAATTCGCCGCGCGGCTTTCACGATGTTCCCGGCATGAGCTGGCTGATCGCGGGTTTGCTTCATCTTGCGATCATGGGCCATTTCCTGGGCGCGATTTACCGCTGGAGCGGAAACCGGCGGTGGAATGCCTTTTTGTTTCCGATTGCCGGCCCGCTGTTGCTGTGGACTTTGCTCAAGGCGCTGAAGCTGTGCATCACGAAAAAAGTGGAATGGCGCGGCACGGCGTATTCGCACAACATGGCGAAGGATCTCTCCGCGACGGCGAAATCGGCGGTTTAGTGCTGAGGTCAGCGACTACCCGCTCGACTGGACGCGTGCGCGGGGGGCGGCGCTGGTTTGGCCGGTTCGGGAATGTCTGCTGTCTTCACAACCTTCATTGTTCCGCCGCTGTTGCGCGCGATGGTTTTCAGCGTATCTCCAATGGCCTTGTCATCGTCCGGCGGATCAAAAGCCAGCGTGTCAATTATCGTCATCGACTTGGGATTTATTTCCCTGGCCTTCTTTATCACCGCGTCGTTGTCGGTGAAACTTTCGTGGGCGAGCAGGAAAATCAAATCAGGCTGTTCCTTCAGCGCCCGCGAAAGGGCGGGAATCACATCGTGCTTACTGGACTTTTTCAGTTGCTTGATAAATGGCTCAAACCGCCTCTTGCTCTCGGGCGTTGCGTGGGAAAGCTCGGGGAATAAAACTGAAATGCCATTCTCGTTTACGATAATAATGTTGAATAATTGGATAGGCTTAAAGGTTGCGATGGCTCCTCGTACCTGGTCGGCAACGACGTCCAGCTTCTCCTGCGGAAGTCCCGCGCCGTCGATGATGAAAATAACCTTTTTTTCTGGCGCTGTCGGGTCCGGATCGCGCCGAGCCGCGGCTTGAGCGAAGGCCGATTTTGGAACACCAATGCAGGTCAGCAAAATCGCCAGGACAATATTCGAAATGCATCGTCGTGCTGGTGATGGAGTTGGAATATCGAATTTCATGTGCATTCCCCGTGAGATACGTCAACCGTGAGAGGACGCGAGAATCGTCCCCACCGGCGTCCGCGGCGTCAAGCGCGTTTCCAATCGCGAAATCGCAAGCGACTCCGCAGCCCCCACGGCGAAGGCGGCGTTATCGGCGCAACGCACTGACGTCGCTTGCGATTCCGCGATTCCGCCATTCCGCGAATGTCCGCATTGCATCGATTCCATCAACCACGCGCCCCGATTGCTTCCCGCCTCAACCTTCGTTTGCTACACTTCCCCCTCGCCCCGGACCGGAGCCCGGAGGGCGGCATCGAACGGTTGTTCATCCTATCATTGCCTATGTCGTATACAGTCCTCGCACGCCGATATCGCTCTGGCACGTTCGATGAAGTCATCGGGCAGGATCACGTTGCGCAGACGCTGAAAAAGGCGATCGCCTCGGGGCGCATTGCCCATGCCTATCTCTTTTGCGGAACGCGCGGGGTGGGCAAGACGTCGATGGCGCGCATTTTGGCCAAGGCGCTGAATTGCCATAAATCCGATGGGCCGACCACCGAGCCTTGCGGAAAATGCCAGTCCTGCGTGGCGATTGCCCGGGGAGATGATATCGACGTGATCGAGATCGACGCGGCCAGCAATACCGGCGTCGACAACGTCCGCGATGTCATCGAAAACAGCCAATATCGGCCCGCCAACAGCCGGTTCAAAATCTATATCATCGACGAAGCGCACATGCTCTCGAAGCAGGCGTTTAACGCGCTGCTGAAGACGCTGGAAGAGCCGCCAAGCCATGTGAAATTCATCCTGGCGACGACCGAGGCGGAAAAGCTGCTGCCGACGATCTTGTCGCGCTGCCAGCGCTATGACTTCCGCAATATTCCGACACGCGAGATTGCCGACCATCTGGCGGATTTGTGCAAGCGCGAGAAGGTGAAGGCGGATGAGGATGCATTGCTGCTGGTCGCCAAGGCGGGTGCCGGATCGATGCGCGATTCGCTGTCGCTTCTGGATCGGCTGCTGAGCATCGGGGAGAAAAATCTCACCGCCGAGATGATCGAGCAATTGCTCGGGCTGCCCAAGAGCCAGCTTTTATTCGACCTGGCCAAAGCCATCGGCGGCGGGGATGTGAAAGCGGTGCTGGGCCAGGCGAATGCGATGGTGCAGGCGGGGTTGTCGGTGGATAGTTTAATCGTGGCGCTGGTGGATCACCTGCGGAATCTGCTGATTTTGCGGACCTGCGGGCCGGATTCGACGCTGGTGGAGGTGCCGGGCATCGCGATGAAGGATTTGATGGCCCAGGCGGGCGAGTTTGACGCGGGAATATTGGCGCAGGACATCACGATTCTGGAAGAGCTCCGCCGAACCCTGCGGCAATCGCAGGCCGGCCGGGCGCTGCTGGATGCCACGCTGGTGCGGCTGACGCTGGCGGATCAATTCGCGTCGATCGGCGATTTGTTGAGCCGGTTGGACGGCGGCGGCGGGATGACCAAGGGCCAGCCCTCTTCCGCGCCGGCGGCGGGGCAAAAAAAAAACTTAATTGAACCGGTTGTGAATGCGACAAAGGAAGTCGCCGCCGCAAGCTCCGGCTCGCTCTCCGCCGTACCCGAGGGAAAGGGTGGCGATAAGGAGCCCGTCGGCGATATGCCCACGTCGCAATCCGCCGCCTCACCTCAACCATCTCCCCTGAGTACAGGGGAGAGCGAGCCGGACAACTCCAATGCGGCAAATGCAATCGCGCCGCAAGCCGCGGCAGATGCCTCCGCATCACCAACAACAGCCGAAACCGCGGCGGTGTTTACCGTCGATACCGACGATGATGACGATCTGCCCGCGGTTGGAAAGGTCTGGGAAGGCGGATCAGAATCGCTTTCCACGCTAATGGCCAAACACCGGGCGGCTTCCGCGTCCGCTTCCGCCACAGCGCCGGTTGCATCGCCCGCGCCGGCTGCGCCGCCAGCGAGCGTTGCGCCGCCAGCGCCGTCCGATGCTGGGCCGTCCGATGTCGAGGCGGTTGACGTGGAGAATCTACCCGCCGTTTGGCAGGCGATGTTGGACCTGCTCGCCTCGCATGGGCCGATGCTGCATTCGCTGATATCGCAGGGGAAGCTGGTGGGGATTGAGGATGATCGGGTGGTGCTGCGGTTTTCGCCGCAGAATGAAACCTTCATCAAGCAATGGGAAAAGAACGGCAAGCGCGATTTGATACGCGACACGGCTTCCAAAGCGCTGAACCGGAATATCGGCGTCAAGTTTGAGATCGAAGCCGACACCACGCCCGCCGCTGAAGCGCCCAAAGCTGCGCCAACGCAGTCAAAACGCGCGCCCGCTGCTCCAGCGCCCGCGCCGGTGATGGAGCGAATGCCCGAAGCGCAGATGGTGAAAATCACCAGCGAGCTGGTGGAGGAATTGGCAAAGAATTCGCCGGTGATCCGCTCGGTGATGCAGAAGCTCGGCGGGCAGGTGGTGAAGGTGGAATGAGGAAGGCCGCGTGGGGGAAGATTCGTAGGGTGGGCGTACTCGCCCACCGCCTTGCCCACGCTGCGAAAATGGCGGGCGATTACGCCCACCCTACGCCGGTGGCCGCAACGAAAATGCAACGCGCCAAGGACGCCAAGAAGCCAAGATCGCCGAGACAGAATTATTTTTTCCTTGGCACTCTTGGCGACTTGGCGGTTTTGGCGCAGTGCGTAGGTGGGCGTGTGTACTCGCCCACCGGCCTCGGACGGTGCGAAAAATGGTGGGCGAGTACGCTCACCCTGCGCAGCTGAGGTCCTCCTCAGCGCGGCGATCGGCCGCAAGGCATCCGCTCGCGGCGAGTCGGGCAAGATTCCCGTATCACGGGCGTCTCGCCCGTGTTTTCGTTTCAAAAAGACACGGGCGAGACGCCCGTGATACGGGAGTTTTATCCATGTTCGACGCATTAAAAAACCTCGGCAATCTTCCCGGCCTGATGGCCAAGGCGCAGGAGATGCAGGCGAAGATGAAGCAGGTGCAGGAGGAGATGGGCCACAAGCAGGTTTCCGCCGACGCCGGGGGCGGCATGGTGGAGGCGACGGTGAATGGCCGGATGGAGCTGGTGAAAATCCGGATCGACAAGGCGCGGGTCGATGTAAATGACACGGAGATGATTGAAGATTTGGTGGTTGCCGCGGTAAACGCCGCCCAGGTGAAAGCCGCCGCCATGGCCCGCGCCGAAATGCAGCGGGTGACGTCGGAAATGGGCCTGCCGCCGGGGATGTTGCCGTAAGCTCCGTTACTATCATAATGCTATAAATGAACGCCAAGACGCCATGGACGGCAAGAGAAGAGCGCCAAGAGAACGCGGAATTACCGATGATTTCTTCTCTTCATTCCGATCTTGGCGTCCCTGGCGTCTTGGCGTTCATCCCATTTTGTTAGGAAAATCAAACAAAACTCAAGGTTCGCTCCGCGTCGCGCACAAAATCCCCCTCTGTGCCTCTGTGTTTCGGCGTTCTCTGCGAAAAATCAAGATTTGCGGGGACGGTAGCGGAATCTCTTCGCGACCTTCGTCTTCTTCGCGCCTTCGCGTCAAAATTTCGGCGAGTTGCCAGCCACGCGCTCAGCAAATTAATGCGAATCCGTCGCGGGGGCGGGGATGATCTCGATGCTGCGCATATTCATGAAGCAGGGCGACTTTACCGACGCCGGCGCGGCGCGGAGCGTCAGGGTGGCATTGCCGGCCGGCAGCGTCAACTTGCCGATCGGCACCACGCGGAAGGCGGTTTCGTAGCGGGTGGCTTCTATGGCCAGGGGCAATTCCTTGTCGCCGACTCTTACCGTGAAATGGCCTCCCTCTTCCCATTTCGGGCAGGCATACGTCAGATCGATTTCATAATCGCCCGGCTTGGGAATGGCGATCGGCCACTCCGCATAATCGTCGGCGGTGCGAAAGCCGCTGAGATATGTGGTGATCGCCCGGCCGCTCATGGCTTGGCGCTGCTGCCACCTGAGCAACGCCCGGCCTTCCTTGGGCGGCTCGACCGTGTGCGCCCGGCCGGTGCGGGCATCCATGACTTGCACGCCGCCGTGAAGCGTCGCGTCTTTGGCCCACAAATCGATCGACTCGAAGGTGGGAATTGGCTCTTGAACATCAGCGGCAACCAGGGCCGGGGCGGTCGTCGGGGGCGTCGGCGAGACCTTCGGCTCGGGATGCCAACTGGCGTTTGCCGCACGCTGGGCGATTGCCAGGCGATACAGTCCCGCGCGCACAACGCCGACCACCGTCGCGATGAGCACGACCAGCGTGATGAGAACAATCAGTAACCCGCGAAGCACGTTGGCGATCTCCCGAAAGAACGTCCGTTGTACAGTGCGCACGGACGCGCGTACATTCACAATACACCATCGGTCGCCGGCAGTTGCACCAAACCGCCGGGCAAGTAATCTTCGCCTTCCCAAATCCGGCGCCTTAAGGAAGATACGCTGGGAAAAGGGCGACCGATTTGATTCCGGAAAGGGCTGGCGGCGTGGTTATCGGGTTTTATCCTGCTCTGTCTCTACTCTCCCGTATCACGGCCGTCCCGGCCGTGTCCTTTCCCTCGATAAGTGCCGGTGTTTGGAAAGAAGTAGGGTGGGCGTACTCGCCCACCGCTTCTCACCGGCGAAACACGGCGGGCGAGTACGCCCGCCCTACGGTTTGCTAAAAAGGTCGTCCACTGCGCGTCCGCTCGTTTGGAACGAGGTTACGCGTGTTGCCTGATGTGTCTCGCTCTTGTGGCTAATGTGCGAAAGGAAGCATTGGTGCTTAATCGGATTAATGGGGATTTCCGTTCGACGCGCTCGCATCGTCTGCCGCGCAGCGCGCGGGGCCGATGGTGGGCGATGTGCGCGCTCTTTGCCATGGGCATGACGCTGGCTGTCCTGCAGTTTTCCTTCCGCCATGGCCGGCTCATCACCGTTCCCACCTACGACGATGTGGGCTATTTCGCGGATGCGGCCGATCGGCTGACCAACTTTTATCGCGACGGGTTCCCCGGATTGTGGCACACTTATTGGATCAATCCGCCGCATTCACCGTATTCAACCGGAATGGCGGTGGCCGCGTTTGGGCTGTTCGGCATGCGCGACTGGGCGCCGTACGTCATGAATTCGCTCATCGTGCTGGGCTATTTTCTGATGGCCGACTGGCTGTTGCGCGGGGTTGGCCGCTGGACGAAACTGGTTTGCTTTGCGCTGCTGGCGACGCTGCCGTTCGTTGGAATGGCGGTGCATGAATTCAGGCCGGACTTTGCCGTGGCGCTGTTTACCGCGGCGGGCGTGATGATGCTGCTCAGCGGCCATTTCGTTTATGGGCCGGCCCGGCGGAAAATCTGCGCGGGCGTATGGCTGGGAATTGCCATGCTCACCAAGCCGCCGGTCTTTCCGCAGACGCTTGCGCTGGGCGGAGCAGCCATCTTCCTGGCGACGCTCAGCGACTGGGTCGGATCAGGGCATCGGCCCAAAGTCGGCGCGGTTGCGCGGGCATGGCTGATGGTTTTGCTGCCGTTCCTGCTCATCCCGCTGCCGCACTACATTCACAATCGCCACAACATTATCGAATACATCATTTCGATCCTGCGCGGCAAGTACGAGCAAAGTTACACCTACGCGGGAACGCCAACCCAGCACGCGCTTTATTTCCTGACCGGTCCCGGCGGGCAGATCATGCTCGGCACGATGCCCTTCGTGCTGCTGTCCATGCTGGGCGGCGGAATCGTCGCGCTGTTCGCCATCGGCACCCGCCGCGATCGCGTCCGCGCCCTCGCCATGGTTGGCATCATTGCCGCGGCATGGCTCATCCCCACGGTAAACAAAACCAAGTCGGAATATTTCGGCCTGGCATTCGATACGCTGCTGGCTTTCAGCGTGCTATTCGTGGCGGGCCGGGTGATTCTGTCGGAGCGAATCATCCGCTGGCCCAAATCATGGCCCGATTTTCGGCTGAACGCCGCCACATGGGCGGTGGCGGCGCTGGTGGTGCTGGGAACCTGGCGGTTTCAGTGGCCGGTGCGCAATGGCAATGTTTACGCCGCCTGGGAGCAGCAGCGCAATGATTTCATCGTCGGCATTTTCGACAGGATCGTGAGCCATTGCGATTTTTATAAACTGGATGTCGCCCCCACGCCCGACCCGACCGTCCCGGCCGACCAGATCGTTCACGCCCGGCGGCCGCGGGTGGTGTTTTGCTGCCGGGGCGATTTTAACGATGACATTCTGAAATATCTCGCGCTGCAGAAGCAGATCACGCTGACGTCGAGCGTCGTCGGCGACAGCCTGGACCCGGCTGATACGATCAAGCTTTTCCCCGGCGCGGATTTCATCTTCTGCTCTGAGCCGGGCAACCAACTCATGTCGACCAATCTGCCGATTTCCGCCATTGCCCAGCCGCTGCTTGATGCCGCCCGCGCGCGAAGCGAATTCGAGCAGATCGGCAAATGGACGTACATGAAAGGCACGCAAAGCGAATATCTTTTCGCCCGCCGGGATTGGACCGGCTTCACGCCGGTGAGCGGCTTCGGCGAAATCGAAGGCCCGTACCCCAATTTCGATATGCACAACGTTCGCTGGGGTCTAGGCCCGGCCAGCACGATTACCGTCACCGCCGACCGCGACGGCATTTACGATTTTTACTGGTGCTGCCGCAGCGGCTTTCCCGGCCAGGTCGTCTCCGTCAAGCGCGACGGCCAGTTCATCGGCAAACAAAACGTAGTGCACAGCAACAAAGACATGGGCGAAAACCGTTTCCCCATGATGCTAAAAGCCGGTACCCATACCATCGAATTCGACTACGCCAAATGGTACACCGACCCCGGCGTCCGGCCGATGGCGGTGTTGTTTCAGCATTTCAATGTGGCGCGGAGGAAAGAGTAATCCGACAGCGGACGTGGGAAACGAGAACTCAGAAAGACTGTCCACGAATTGACACGAATTGACACGAATGAGGAGGAAGCTGGAACAAGATTTCCAGCGATCAGTAACAGCTAAAAAAATGAGGAAATCGCCGCACATGAACACCGATAACACTGACGCGCCCAAGTTTTATCTGTACTACAATCCTTCAACTTGTTGTTTTGTTAACAACATCTTCGGCGGGCTCCGCGCCTGACATTTGGTCATTCGTCATTCGGATTTCGGATTTGCGGCTCGCCGCGCTGGGTTCATCTGTGTCAATCTGTGGCGACTTCGATTTTCTTCTTTTCCAATTCGTGTCCATTCGTGTTCATTCGTGGATCAATCCTCGTGGAGCGCGGCGCGCGATGTCGGAATTTGTAGGGTGGGCGTACTCGCCCACCACTTTTGCGTCGCGGGCACGGAAATGGTGGGCGAGTACGCCCACCCTACGAAATCTCATGCGTGGTGGATCATGCGATAAGCTGCGATGCATCCACGGCCACCACCGTCTGGCTTTCGTTAGGAACGATTGCCCACGCATGCGAATTTTCCATAAACGTGCGAACTTTGACCTGCCCCTCGCGATTTTCATCGCCGCTCACCCATTCGCGCGGAACGAAAAAAGAAGCCGTTTCCCCCGACAATATCTTAATTACGACAACCATCTCGTCGCTGAACATTCCCTTGCGAACATGACAACGTAACCAGCGTTCTGCCATCTTGAATCGTTTCTTTACCCTAAAAACAATTCCGTGAGCAATCCTACGGGCATCGCCGAAAACGCAATTTCCATTCAATGCGGTTTCCTGTCGAACAAACATCTGGCCCTCACACCTCCACCACATCCACCCGAAATCCCAGCGACCGCGAATCGCCGGGATTTCCCAGATACACCGCCGCGGGGGTTTGATGCTCGGATTGAATGGTGATATCCAGCGGCCCTGTTCCCGGATCGATGTACAGCTCGCGCGGAGACTCGTACAAATCCAGCACAATCGACGCATCGCCGACCATGATCCAGACCGGCCATTTCGTGTATGTCGGCAGGTGAAGATGTTTCGCATACATGCGGTCAAACTTCAGCACGAGCCGCCGGCCGGCGGCGCCGGTGATATGCATGCTCATCGTCGCGGCATTAAAGGTGTCGCCCAGGCCCCAGCCGTCCAAATCGCGATTGGCATATTGAATCGTCATCCCGGTGCGCTTTTCTTCGGTGGAGCGGATGCGGGGTGAAACGGCCGGCGCGGTGACAATCAGGTCTGCTACCTCGGGGCGAACTTCGTTGGTGCAATAGAGATCATCGACAAAATATCCCCCCATGAGCTTTCGCCGCAGCACGTGGTAGTTGCTGATTTCGAACAGCGTGTTATCGCGTCCCATGAAAAAAATATGCTTGAAGTGCGAGCGCAGCAGGCTGAATAACTGGCGATCGGGAAACGGCGCTTCCGGCGGGGCGGGCCGTCGCAGTTCGCGCGGGTTAAACTCGATGAAAAGCTGCAAATCCGGATCGTTCAGATAGGGCAGCGCGCTGGCCAGGGCTTTTATTTCATGCCCCTCGACATCCACCTTCATGAAGTCGACTTTGGTAACGCCTCGCGCGCGAAGCTCTTCATCCAGCCGCACAAAATGGAACAGCCCCGTCGCGTGGGTTTCACTTTGCACCAGCCCGCCTTCGGTGACATGAGCGCCGCCGACGGCGGTCGGGCTGGTGATCATGTGCATGGAGACGGCGGATGAGGAAATTCCCTTGTTAATCGCCGTTAAATTGGCAAGCCCGTTCTGCTCGACATTGCGCGAAAGAACGCCATAGATGGCGTCGAATGGCTCAAAGGCAAACACCCGTCCCTGCGGGCATAGCCTGGCCATGAACATGGCGTTGATACCGATGTTCGCGCCGATGTCGACGCAGGTGAAGTTGGGTTTGATGACCCGACCCATGAGCGCCAGTTGCCACGCCTCCCAAACGCCGGACCGCTCGAGATTGGTATTGATCAATCGGTCGGCGGCGAAGTTTGAGACGGCAAGTTTCTGCCCGCCATATTTGAGTGTGTGGGTGACAAGTTGCTGGGATTCCAGGGTTGGGTTGCTCAATGGGGTCCTCGTTGGGTCGCTAACCATTTAGGCGTCGCAGAAGATTGTCCACGAATTGACACGAATGAACACGAATAAATGCAAAGAGAAATCGAACACGAGCGCCTCGATTATTATTCCAGACTTTTCATCTTTTCTTATTCGTGACCATTCGTGTCCATTCGTGGATAAAACTCTTCGTACGGCCCGCCGTGCGCAAAATGGTGGGCGAGTACGCCCACCCTACGATTCGCGGTCAAGCCCGTTCGAAATATTCAAATCAATTCTTCGCCTTGTCAACCGCCGCGATCGTGTTCACCGTGCTTTGGCAATGCAGGCGGGCCAGGCCGATGAAATCAACGTGCACGCCGGGCAGTACAATCAGGCTTGCCACCGAAGTCACGCGGTCGAACACATGCCCTTCGCCGCTGGCGTCGCCCCAGCCGGCGTCGACGGCGTATTCCTCGCGCGCCAGGTCCAGCTTCACGTCAAACACCGCGTAGCACCACTCGCCCTTTTTCACGGCCGTTGTCTCGCCCGATCGCAGCGCATGATTCGTGCCCCAGACCGCAATGCCCATGCGGTTGACCAACTGGCAACTGACCGTTGCCGCCGGGGCGTCTTTGGCGGCCAGCCCCAGGATATGAAACCGGCCCCAGTCGCCGATGGAAAACGTTCCCTTGGGTTCATCATTGCGATCGGTGACGCGCACGGCCGCCAGACGCACGTCGCCGGTGCCCACCCGCGCCACCTTTGCCGCCGCGGCCAGTCGCTCAAAATCGCCGAGCGAAAATTTCCCCGTTAGCTCCGTCGGCATTGCCGCGAAAGCCTCGGCTGATGCATTATCCTTCGTCTCAGCCGCCGGTGCATCGGCTGCTTTGGCGGTTGGAACGCCCACGCCGCGCGCCCGGCCGCCGGGGCTCATCGCTTCGAGATACACGTCGGTGGCGACGTTGGCCGGGCCCAGATACGCGCACTTGCCGTGCCACAAAAACAGCGCGTGATCGCAGTATTTGCGAACCGCCGCCACGTCATGGCTGACAAACAGCAGCGTGCATCCCGAATCGCGCATGCGGTCGAGCCGCTGAAAGCATTTTCGGGAAAATCCGATGTCGCCCACCGACAATGCTTCATCCACAATGAACACGTCCGGGTCAACATGCGCGAACAGAGCGAAGGCCAGCCGAACTACCATCCCGGTGGAATAGTATTTGATCGGCACATCCACTGAATCTTCCAGCTCGGCAAATGCGATGATTTCATCGAGCTTTGCCAATGTTTGCTCCGGCTCAAAGCCGAGCAATCGGCCGCTGTTGATCAGATTATCGCGGCCGGTCAGTTCAGGGTTGAAGCCGGTGCCCAGTTCGAGCAGGCTGGTGACGCGGCCGGTGATTTGGTAATCGCCGGCGGTTGGGACCAACACGCCGGTGAGGATTTTCAGCAGCGTGGATTTGCCCGAGCCGTTGGGGCCGATGATGCCGAAGAATTCCCCTTTTTTCACGGTGAAGCTGATGTCGTCCAGGGCGGTGAAATCGCGATGGCGCTTGAGCAGGCCGCACGTCATCCATTCGGTCAGGCGGGCAGCCGGCGTCGGATATTGCTTGAATCGCTTGGCCAGGGCGCGGGCGCGCACGACCACCTCGGCATTGGCGTCCGCCGAGTGGGCGGCAAAGACATTGGTGGCGCTGGCCGGCGCGGTGGTGAGGGTCATAGGACGTCTCGAATCTCCGCGCGAAGTTTTCGCAATACCGCCGTGCCGATCAGGATAAATCCCAGCGTGATGCCGATGCACGCGTACCAGGTCGAGGCCGCGATCCAATGCTTATGCCAGAGGCTTTCGTGGAACCCGCGGATATAGTGATAGGCGGGGTTGAAGTGAATCAGCCGGATCGCGATCGGATGGGGGCTGGTCTTATCGGTGAACATGCTTTCTTTGTAAACCACCGGCGTCAGCCACATCCACAACAAAACCACCACGTTCACAAAAGGCTGCACATCGCGAAAGAAGACATTAAAGCATGCCAGCATCAGCCCAAGCCCGTAAGCAAAGCCGACGAATAAGATAAGCAGGGGAATGGCCTGAAGCCATTGCCAACACGGGCTGTAATGCGAGAGGAAGACGGCAAACAGGATGAAGATCGAGATGGAGATGACGGCGGTGAAGAACCCGGAAAGTGCTTCCTGGGCGACGAAAATCTGGTCGGGAATGGGAAGTTTTTTCAGGTAGCCGGCATTCCCAACCAGCGATGCCGACGCCCGCACCAGCGTGTCGGCAAAGGCATTCCACGCCAGCAGTCCTGAACAGAGAAACAGGATAAAAGGAAACTTCGGATTACCGGGGAGCAGATCATCGTCTCCGCGTCCGAAGAGAATTCCAAAGATGACCGCGAAGACGGCCAGCTGCGCCAGCGGGACAAACACATTCCAAAGATACCCCGCCACCGACCCGCTATAACGGTGCCGCAGATCGGCCAGGGCATTGGCCAGAATGAATCGTCTGTATTTCCAGAGAACAAGCGTCATCGGCAGGAACAACCCTGACAGGAAACCACCGGCTGCTCACGGTGAGCAAGCTGAAATTCGTAATGGGAAATATCGGCGAAGGGACATGGGAATGCAACTTGCGAGAGACCGAACGTGTCAGGAAGGTCCTTGCAGGGCCGAGGGATTCAGTTCGTCATATTCGTTTGAAATAAGCGTTAAGGCAGCCAATCCGAGTCTTTGCTCCAAAGGCTCCCAGTCATCATCCAGCTCCAACTCGTATTCAAACGCCCCGGTTAATCCGCCGACGATCACGATCTTCGCAATGAACTCGGCAAGCGATCGCGCCATGATCGCAAATTGCAGATTTCCGATTGCAAGCTCATGGTCGCAGATGCCGATGCACCCGTCGGGCTGCGTGCGGTGGCCGGTGACCCAAAACAGCGAATCACCATAATGATTCTGACCAATCAATAGCGCCTCGGCATTTTCCCAATCCTGGGCGGGGATCGCGTCGGTTGGACGTTCCCAACTTATTTCATCCTGCTCAATTGAGTAGAGGCCGAAGTCTTCCGGGCCGTCCGCGGAGAAGATGCGCATGAACCGGAAACACCGGTGCAATTCGCGAATATCGTCGGGCAGCGGCCGCCCCAGCCGCGCCTCAGCAGCGGCAATTGCCGACTCAGAAGCGCCGCCCCCGTCTTCGATTATTCGTCGCTTGCAGAGCCAACCGCGACTGTCGGCAAGTACGTCGGAAAGCGATCGCCCGTCGCGCCATGGGTATGAGGTGTTAACCATCTTCTATGTTCCATTGATCATTACCGCGCCGGTATTGAAGGGCTGTCGGCATTTCGTCCGACTCGTTTACCTCCTGGTCTTCGATACCAGCAGAATATCATTCGACTCCAACCCAACCGACAAAACCACGTGCTTCCCCTCAACCGCAAACGGAATTTTCCCCCGCCGCACGCTGGTTACTTCCTTCACATCGAACGGCAGAGCAAGCGTCACTTTCAATTTTTCGATCGGCCCCGCGTTCCAATTCAGCAGCGTCACCGCCGCCCCGCGCTCGGAAAGAAGCACCGGGGTTTCCACCAGATCGTGATCGGTCCTACCCTCGCGAGGCACATCGGGGATAAGCGACTCCAAAAGCAACTCGCGGAATTCCGCGGGAAAATGGGACGGATAGTTTCCGGCAAGCGGGGTGGAGCCGTGGACGTATGATAGTCCGGGCATAAACAGAAAATGATCGACCGCGCCGTGCAGCGCCGGCTCATGAACGACTGCGGGAGACCCGTCGCCGAACGATGCGCGCTTTTCAACCTTATCCGAAAGCAGCTTTCCCCGCGGGCCGACAACCGGAACATTATTGACCTTTTCCCAGGGCTTTAGCGAATGGAGATTGGTGATAAGCATTGGCGGACGCGCCGTTTCGGCGTAGCCGGTGAAATTGCTCAGCACATCGCACGGCTCATCATACCGGTCGCGCGCGGCGGCTCCGGTGACCGTAATCAATCGGCCGCCGGCGCTGACCCAGTCGACAATCCCCGATTGCCCCTCGGCGGGCACGTTCGGCTCGGTCACATACAGAAAATCGTAAGGCTTTAAGCCTTTGGCCGTCAGATCATCCTCATCGACGAAATCCACCGGCACATTGGCGTGCTGAAACATGGTATAGGCGTCGAACACCTCGGCCATGTAATCAACCGTGTCGTTATTCAAATGATTGGATGTCGCATCCTGAATGGCGCTGGGCGTTGCCTGATCCTTCGCATCCCACAATTCGGCGCTTCGCGGCATCAGGATGGCCACGTGAGCCGCGGGACGCTTGGCATCAATCAGAAAATCCTCGGCCTGCCCGATCATCGCGTTAGCCTCGGCCAATTGGCGGAGCAACTGCGGATTATCCGAATAGCAGTTGCCCGGAAAATTGTATTCCGGGCCGAAGACGTACGTGTTTACGCATTGAGCGCCGCTGCCGACCAGGCAAAGCATCTTTTGCACCAGGCCGTCTTTCATGTCGCCCGAGGCGCGGGGGACGACGTAGCCGCCAAAGGGAATTTGCGATTTCGCGCCGGCGCAGCGCAGCTTCGACGCATAGAACGACCATTGATAGGCCTGCGAGTCGGCAAACCAATCTTCCGTCCACAGCATGTTGCAGCCGCGCATTTTTCCAAACTCAAACCAGTCATGCCCGCCCATGGCGGCGTCGGGATTTTTCTTGTCGGGGTTATTCGCCACCGGCCCCGGCACATAAAGCCGGCCGGAGAAGAAATTCCAATTCGTCGACAACGGTATCCCCGGATAAAACGCCGACTCCATCGCCCGCGTGGCATCAGCAGAATATCGGGCCGCGTCCCACGAGAAAAACCGCGTCGACCAGTAAAACAGCCGCTTGCTGGGAAGGTCTTTCGCCTGGCTTCGGCCGATCGGTTTGACGGTTGCCCAATCCGCCGCTCCGACATCGGCGGGCTTCAAATTCTGCATACGCAGATAGTCATGAAATCGCTCGAGCACGGCGGGTTTGTGCGCCAACGCGAAACTCGCGGGGTAATACCACCCCGGCTCATCAGCCATCGCAAAAAACGCCACATCCTTTGCCTGATACCCCGCATCGAAAAATGCCTTCGCCTCGTGCCTGGCCCATTCATCCAGCGGCTGCGGCGCGGTTTTCGAGTTGGGATCGCCCTCGGCAAACACATAACCCGGCGGTGAATAAACCGCCCACGCCGTCCTCTTCACCGGCGTTTGCATCAAAATCTTGCGGATGGCGGCCTTGGGCTCAAGCTGGATCGCGCTGAACCCCGCGCGCGACAAATTCTCAATCCCCTCGCGCCAGTCGGCGTAATCATCGTCCCCGCCGATAAAGCGATCGACCACGGGAAAGCGTTTGGGCCGACGATTTTCGGGAATCTCGAATCCCTTGAGCACCGCCCAATACCGCCGATTGTATTCGGCCATCGTTACCAGACGCGGCTGATTGTCCGCATCGCGCCACGCGAGAATCCCCAGCGTCGGGCCGAACAGCTCCGCCTCCATTTTCACGGTTTGCTTGTTTTCATCGATCTTTGCCTCGACCTGGATTTTCATCGGATCGCTCGCCGGGGAGAATTGCAAATGCATCACCAGCGGCAGGGATTTCAGGTAAAGATTCGGATATTCCTTCACCGCCGAGGCGGCGTGAGCGCGATCGAAGGTGAGCCAGTCTGACCAGGATTCGCCTTTGGTTTCGGCGGAAAGGTTGCCGAGGCGAATCGTGAATTTCGCATCGATCGGAGGTTTGTCCGCCATTGAAACAACGCGTGCGCGCAGTTGGAATGTGGGGACATCAGCCGCCGACGCTGAAGCGAAGGTGGAGCTCACGGCGGACGTGAGCACGGCGACAATGCAGCAGATTACGCATTTCATTCAGCCTCCTCATTTTCCTTATTGTGCGCATGATCGCGGATGACTTCAAAGCCGCGTCTTTCGATATGCCGCCGATTTTGACGAATTGCGAGAAGTCGAATCAGGATGATGCTCACAAGGATATAGGTGAGGGGAAAGGCGATCAGAACAAGCACCATCCCCATGTGTCGTTTCTTCCTCTTCCCCCCGGAAAAATCGCACCCGGACAGGAGTCGAACCTGCAACCTTCCGCTTCGAGGGCGAACGCTCTATCCAATTGAGCTACGGGTGCGGAGGCGATGCGCCAAGTTACTGAGTGATGCAGGCGCGTGCAACTTTGAGTGCTCGCCAGCTTCGGTAAGACGTTTCACGTCGGGGCAAGTATGCGAGTGCAACGAGCAAGCGCCGCCCCGGGTTTTCGCGGCGCTATTCAATGCGCGCCATGTACCGGAATGACCTTGCGCGCCGCGGCGCTTTGGATTTTCGTAGGCTCCGCACCGCGGACCGTGTTTCGCGTCGCAAAGGTGATGGTCCGCGGTGCGGACCCTACACGAATCGCGCAAGACCATTCAGACCTATCCGACGGAGCTTGGTGTACAATTCCGCGACCGACTGTGTCCATGACCTTATATCGGAGTGGGCCCTCGGCCCGACCGCTACGCGGGGATTTATGGAGTTGTCATGTATCCAAACGCCAGCCGACCCATCGCGACGATAATCCTTTTTGTCATATCGGTGTTCTGCAGTGCTGGGACCGCGCGGGCTGAATCTGTCACCCGCAAAATCTCCATCGATGCCTCCGAAGCACTCGAACGCGGGATGGAAATCGACGGTGTGAAACCCGCCGAAGCAGGCGGCGGGGTGACGCTTTATGATTCGACGCTTATTGAGGACGATGGGCCGGGCATTGGGCCTTATGCGGATTTTCTGCCGGAGAATGGACGCTCGCCGGTGGTGAAAATCGAGGGGCCAAATCGGCTGAAGAAGATTCTGCACATCGACCGGCCGGGGGCGAAGGAAGTTCGGCTCTATACCACGCCGGGCGTGGGCGTGAAGATTAATGGGACAGAAGTTGCCGTCGGTAAGGATAAATATCCGCTGATTCCTGCCGGGCTTTTGAAGGAGGGGGATAACGAGATCATTCTTTCTTGCCCGGAGAAATCCCCGCATGAAATGCGAATTGCCCGGCGGGCGGATATTCTGCGAAATGCGCCCGATCGCAAGGATCGCCCGCCGCGCAGCTTCACCAGCCGTGACGGCGGAAAAACCTGGAACGCCGTCGACGGCGAAGCGCTCGTGCGCCTGTTCCTCCTGCAATATCCGTCCACCGGCAGCTTCGCTTCGCCGGTCATCGACCTGGGCCGCGATGATACCGAGCCGCTGGCGCTTGCGCCGATTTCCATTCGCTCGCTGGCGATTACGCGTGAGGCCGATGCGCCGGCGTCCACGGGCATCTCATTCCTCGTCCGCGCCGGCGCGACGCCGGTTTATGAAAAGGCCAAGTGGACCGATTGGCAGGCGCTGGCCGCCCCGATCGCGCCGCATCTTCGATTTGTGCAGTGGAAGGCCGTTCTCACCACCGCCGATGCGAAGATCACGCCGACGCTGCGAAACGTGACGTTGCGGGCGGAGATCGATCGCGAAGCACCACCGGCATGGGCGAAGGACCTATCCATCAAATCATCGAACGATCCGGAAATCCGTTACACGTCGATTCCATTCCAGTACGAAGACCCGGCCAATCCGCACATTGCAAATCTCCGTGCGAAATACCATCTGGATGAAGTCGTGTCCGGCTCCGATTCGGAATTGGAAAAGCTGGTCAAGCTGCGCCATTGGGTTCATTCACAGTGGAAATATCACGCGCCGACGGACGGCTGGTTTCCCGCGTGGGATGCCGACGAAATCCTGACCCACAAGGACGGCTTTTGCGTGCATTTTGCCATCACTTACATGCAGTGCGCCATCAGCCTGGGATATCAGACCCGGTACGTTTTCGGCGGGCATCCGGGAACGCTGCCGTCCGGGCATGAAGTGTGCGAAGTGTGGTCGAATCAGTTTAACAAATGGATTTTGATGGACCCCGAGGGCGATCTTCACTACATCGACCCGACGCTGAACAATGATGTGCCGCTCTCGATGCTGGAATTGCACGACCGCATTTTGCGGACGTTTTACGATGGCAAGATTGCGACATTTGAGAATCATCCAACGACACCGGCTCATTCGCCGTGGATTGCCATGTGCCGGGGATTATCGCTTGCGCCCGAGGCGGTTTATCGCGCGGGCGATCCGGGGCCAAAGGAGTGGGAGCCGTGGATTAAATGGCTGAACGTGCGGTACATGCCGCGGAATAATTTTTTCGGCCAGCCGTTACCGGTACCGATCGAGCAGGGGTTTCACTGGGACTGGCCGGATTATTATGTCTGGCATGATGCGGCCACGCCGCGGGAATGGAGCTACCGGCATTTCGTGAGCCGGCGCGCGGATTTGAACTGGACAATCAATCAGGCAGTCTTCAGCGCACGAGCCGGGCAGGAAAATACATTGGAGATTCAGCTTGGGACGGCCACGCCTTTCTTCCAGACTTTTCTGATCAACATTGACGGGAAGGGATGGAAACCGGCCGATGCGCAGTTCAATTGGGCGCTGCATGCGGGAGAGAATCGGCTTGAGATGCGGGTGAGGAATTCATCGGGAATTGAGGGCCCGGTAAGCTCGATGGAAGTGATTCGGCGCGGGGATTGATTGCAAATGACCCCTATTGCGCCGTCCATCCCCCATCCACCACCAGCATGCTTCCGGTGACGTAACTCCCCGCGTCGCTGGCCAGGAAAATGGCCGCGCCCTGGATTTCCTCCAGCCGGGCCCAGCGCTTCAGCGCCGTCGCGGCGATTACCCGGTTGCCTGCCTCGGTGCCGGCGATCGGCGCGTTCATCTCGGTGAGAAAGGGTCCCGGGCAGATGGCGTTTACCGTGATCTGACTGGGCGCAAGTTCCAGCGCCAGCGTGCGCGTCATCTGCACCACCGCGCCCTTGCTCGAAGCGTATGGCGTGCGGTTTTCCAGGCCCACCAGGCCAAGCGTGCTGGCGAGGTTGATGATTCGCCCGCGGCCAAGCCGCTTCATGTGCGGCGTTACCGCCCGGCAGCAAAGCCATGCGCCGGTCACGTTCACATTCATCACCTGCGAAAACTGCTCGTGCGAAAGCGACTCGATCGGGCCGCGGATGTTGATGCCGGCGTTGTTGAAGAGAATGTCGATTCGGCCAAAGGCTTCGACGGCGGCGGCAATTGCCGCGTCGACCTGCTGTGGGTTGACCACATCCGCCGCACACGCGATCGCCCGGGTTTTGTAGTCGCGCGAAATTGCCTGCGCCGCGGCCTGGGCTTCGGCCAGATGGCGGCTGACGATGACAACATTCGCGCCCGCCGACGCCAGGCCCTCGGCCATCGCCAGGCCCAGGCCCTTGGACCCGCCGGTGATGAGCGCTACGCGGTCGGTGAGGTCGAATTGTTTGATTCCGGGGAGCATGAAAATCTTCACGAGGTGCTGCGATCAATCCCTTGGCAAGGGCGTTTATGAAAGGGTATGCCGTAGAAGACCAATCATGGAAGTCGGATCGATCCGCCACGCGCCGTCGATTTTGCGGGCTGTGAACACCGTTGAGCTGCCGCAGCGCAACAGGGCGTGACTCCCGTCCACCTCATTGAAAGATACCGTGCGGGTTGCAGGGGCATTGGCAGATCCAAGGGTGTAGGTTTCACCGATATGAAGAGGATGGACGGGAACCTCCCAAATCCAGGCGATGAGTCTCCCGCGTTCGGCGGGGCCTGATCCCCAAAATGCGCCTCTGTCCTCCCACAAAACCTGCATGTGCGGCCGGGCGATGGCAAGACGACAGACCGCTCGTTCGTCAGATTCGATAATGGCAACCATCAGCGCTCGCCAGGCGGCTTGCGGTGTTCCCGGTTCCAGTTCCATCGGGCGCGGCGTTGGAATGCGGTGATCGGCGGCGATTTCCTGCGCCGCCTGCGTTTGCCATGAAGTGCATCCGCACAAACCGGTCGCAACCAGAAGAACCAGTGTCGCCGGGCGCGCACCGCTTAATCTCAAGATGGGCCATCGTGACATCACGCGCATGACCTTCTACACCATCAACCCCGGCAGCCGGCCCGTGCTGTCGCCAAGCGTATCCACTCCGGCTTTCACGCGGTCGAGCATCGACAGCCAGAGGTTGTTGATTGGCGTGTCGGCGTGCTTGGGGAAGACCAGGTGCCGGCCCGGCGTGATGGTGCCGCAGGCGCGGCCGGCCAGCAATACCGGCAGGTCGTCGTGGTTGTGGCGGTTGCCGTCGGAGTTTCCGCTGCCGTACACCAGCGTGCTGTGGTCGAGCAGATTGCCATCGCCCTCGGGGGTGGCTTTCAGCTTCTCAAGCAGATAGGCGAACTGCGTCATGTGGAAGGTATTGATCTGGCGGATCTTGGCTTTCTTCGCCTCGTCGCCGCCGTGATGGGATAGGTCGTGGTGGCCATCGCGAATGCCGATGAACGGATAGGGCTTGTTGCTTCCTTCATTGGCCAGCACGAACGAGCAGACGCGGGTCACGTCGGCCTGGAACGCCAATACCATCAAATCGGCCATCAGGCGGATATGGTCCTTGTACTCGGCGGGAATTCCTTCGGGCGATTTCACATCGCCCGGCACCTTTACCGGCGGCAGTTTCTCGGCGCGCTCCATGCGTTGCTCGATATCGCGCACGGCGGCGAAATATTCGTCCAGCTTCCGCTTGTCGGCCGCTCCAACCTTGCTCGTCAGATCCCCGGCGTCCTGCTTCACGAAATCGAGGAGGCTCTTTTTTCGGGCATCGCGCTTGAGGCGGTCGTCGGTCGAGCCGCTGCCGAACAGGCGCTCGAAGACCAGTTTTGGGTTGATTTCCTTGGGCATCGGCGTGGTGGCTGAGCGCCAGGAGATGGTCGAGGAATAGACGCAGCTATATCCCGAGTCGCACCCGCCGGCCATCGCCCCATGCTCGCAGCCGATTTCCAGCGACGCCAGACGCGTCTGGTCGGCCAGCCGTGCCGCGGCCACCTGGTCGACGGAAACGCCCACGCGAATGTCAGCGCCGTCGGTTTTGTGAGGCTGAGCGCCGGTGAGGAATGCCGACATGGCGCGGGCATGGTCGCCGCCCCCGTCGCCGTGGGCGCGGGCCTTGTCGACGGTCAGGCCGGTCAGGATCGTGATGTCGTCGCGCACATTTTTCAGCGGCTGCAAGATGGGGGGAAGCTCAAAGCTGGTTCCTTCCCCGGCGGGCGTCCAGTCGGCCATGTTGATGCCGTTGGGAACGTACACAAACGCCATGCGATTTGGCGCGGGGCGGACGGTTTCGCCTCCCAGCACCCAATTGTTGAGCGGTCCCATGGCCTCCAGCCAGGGAAGCGCCATGGTGCAGCCGATGCCACGAAGAACAGTTCGACGCGAGACGGTGTTTCGATTGATCATGATGGGTTCTGCTCTTTCCCACGACGCATGCGGAAGGGTTCGCTCTTAACGATCTGAGTGACCAGCGTCGAGAACTTGAAATCGTTCTGCTTCAAGGCCGAGACGATATTGTCGATCGCCCTTTGATCATAGTATTCGATGCCGCGACCTGTTGCGTAAATCAGCATCTTCTTTGTCAGACATCGGCTGAAGAGATCGGTTCTCTGCTTGAGAAGTGCCTTAAGGGCCGGCGCGCCACGGAACGATTCGCCATCGGGCATGGTGCCGGACGGGTCGATGTCCAGGCCGTCTTCATTGGCGCGAAATGCGCCGACGGCGTTGAAGTTTTCAAACGCGAAGCCGATGCCGTCCATGTGCTCGTGGCAATTGGCGCAATTGGGGTCGGCGCGATGCTGCTCCATGCGCTTGCGGATGGAAACGTGCACCGTGGCGCCATTGGCCGACGGCTTCACATCCTCCAATTGCGGCACATTGGGCGGCGGCGGGGGAGGCGGCACGCCAAGAATCTGCTCCAGCACGAATTTCCCGCGCTTCACCGGCGACGTGCGCGTGGGGTTGGATGTCACGCAAAGCACGCTGGCTTCGGTCAACACGCCGCCGCGGGTGTGATCCGGCAATTGCACGCGATGGAAGGTTTCATCCTCGTCGCGGTTGCGGCGATAGCCACGCTGGCCGCTTTGCGAATTCGCCAGCGGCTTGCCGTCCATCCCAATCCCATAAAACCGCGCCAACCGCGGATTGAGAAACGTATAGTCGGCGTCGATCAGATCGAGAATGCTGCGGTCTTCGCGGAATACCGAGCCGACGAACATCTTGGTTTCCGTCAGCATGTCCTTGCGCAGCCGATCGTTGAAGGCGGGGAACATTTCCTCGTCCGGCGAGAAGTTTTTCAGCCGCCGAAGTTGCAGCCATTGGATGGCGAAATTGTCGACCAGAGCCTCGGCTTTGGGATCTTTCAGCATCCGCCGAACTTGCTCATCGAGATGAGGCGTAAGTTGATTCTTGGCGGCAAGGCCCATCAGCTCATCATCCGGCATCGTGCTCCAGAGGAAGTACGAAAGCCGGCTGGCAAGCTGAAATTCATCGATGGGGTGAGGCCCCGCCGAATCGGGCCGATTGTCCAATTCGACGCGGAACAAGAATTTCGGCGAAATCAGCACCGCCTGCATCGCCAGCGACATGCTCTGCCGCCAGGTTTGCCCCTGCGACTGCGCCTGCTCGGCAAACTGCACGAGATGATCCACCTCGGCATCGGTCGCCGGCCGGCGATAGGCGCGGTTGGCGAAGCGCTTGAGAACCTGCCGCGACTGATCGTGCTTGGAAAGATTTTCATCGCATTGCAGCAGCATGCGTTCGGAGGCCGAGCGCGTGTCGGGCGGGCCGATCAGTTGCAAATGAACCACCTTCAACGTGCGGCCCGGGTCGTTTTCCCAGCCATGATGAAGCGCCAGTTCAAAGCGATGCTCGCCGGGGGAGATATGCGTTTTGATTTCGATGGTTTGCGGATTTCGGCGATCGCCGGTGGTGGTGACCTCGAATGTTTTCAATTCGTGCTTGTCGACGAGAATGGCAACCTCGGCGGGTTTAACTTCCGCCGGCTTTTCCTCGGCGGGCTTGCCTTCGGCGGATTTGTTTTCGTCCGGCTTGCTGTCGGTTTTATCAGCAGCTTTGGTCGCTCCCGCCTTGGCTTGACCTTCCGGCTTGGCGCTGTCCTTCGCCTTGTCGCTACCGGCCGGCGCGAGTTTCCCGGGAACGCCGAGGTCCTCCTCGGCTTTTGGAAATGCCGACGAGGACGTCGGCGTTCCCGGCTTGGCGTTGCCCTTTGCCTTGTCGGCATCCTTCCATTTGCCGTCGATTTTTGGCTTGCTTTGATTGCTCGCCGTTTGCTCGGGATAAACGCGATAGCGGATGGTATATTCTCCGTCGTCATGCACTTTATATGACGAGAAAAGCGTATTCTTCGGCGCAAGCGGCCGGCCCTGCCTTTGCGGAATGGTTGATGGATTGATCGCCGGCTCCATATACCGGCCGTCCACATAATGATCCAGCGGCTTGGCGGGGTCGACCGGAATGGCGCTGTTCATGATCCCGTCCGCCGCCGACAAATATCGTTCCATCAGCACCGGCGACACCGAAAGCACATCGCCGATGTTGTCGAACCCCTGTCCGACATCATCGGAGGGAAAATCCTCGGCCGGTTGCGAATCCACGCCCACCAAATCGCGGATGGTGTTGTCGTATTCGGTGCGATTGAGCCGGCGGATGGTCACCTGCCCGGGATCGAGCGGATGGGTCATATCGTACTGATAGAAAATCTGGTCGATGGTGCGGAGGAACACTTCCTGCTCGGCCTTGTCAGGCCGGGGCTTTTTCTTAGGCGGCATCTCGCCGGCGCGAATTTTTTCCAGAACCGTCTGCCAGACCTTTCGGTCTTTGATCACCGAATCGACATCGTGGTAGGTGTGAAGGGTGATGTCTCCCTTTTGCTTGGTCGGGCCATGGCACTCGATGCAGTTGGCCTTAAGAAATGCCTCGACCGGCGCGTAATCAACCTTGATCGTTTCCGCCGGCGTCGGCGGCGCAGCGGAAACCAACGCCGGTTCGGTGGTATGTACTGCCACCATCGCGCCTGCGCCCAGCACACCGGTCAAGAGGAGGTTGCGTGAGATTCGACGGAAGTTCATGTAAACACGGGCTTTCCGCTTCAATGCCAATTATGTGTCCACTGTTTAGTTACATCGCCCAAAACACAGCGTTGCCCCAATTCAACAATTGGGCGCAATGGTACGGCGTTATCGGCTTTGGTGTTCCGGAGATGTTGGGTCGGTACGAATCGACGATCAGGCGCTCGGTCTATATCCTGTCCTGTATCACGGGCGTCTCGCGCGTGCCGTTGGAGCGCAGCGAGAAACCGCCTGTTTTTTCGAGCAACGAGATTCCGGAAAAAAAGAAACGGCCGAGACGGCCGTGATACGGGAGGGTGGATAGACCAGGATGCTGGCGATCATGCCGCAATTCGCGGTTGGTCTGGTGACGGGCTTTGCGGCTTTTCTAAACCGGCCGCCGGCAGGTCATAGTTCAAGCGCCGAATCCGCAGCAATTCCTTCAGGTTGCGGATTGTCCCGCGCACCGGCTGATAGCGGCTGTCGCCGTCGTCACGCCAGTTTACGCCCACCTCCTTGACCCGAAGGTTGAGGAGCTTGCACAGGCGAAGGATTTCCACGTCGAACATGTATCCGTCAATGCGCTGGAGGCTGAACAATTGGGCAGCGGCCGACGCGGTGAAGAATTTGAAGCCGCACTGCGTGTCACGCACATCGGGAAGACCCATCAGCGTGCGGATCAGCAGATTGAAGACGCGCGAGCCGATCCGGCGGTAGAGCGGTTGCGGCTTTTCGATGCGCGCCGCGCCAAGGCGTCGCGAGCCGATTGCCACGTCAATTCCGGTCTCGAATGCCGGTAGGATTTTTTCGAGGTCTTCGATCGGCGTTTTGTAGTCGGCGTCAAGGAAGCCAACGATCTTTCCTTTTGCGCGAAGAACGCCTTGGCGAACCCCGCGTCCTTTTCCAAGGCGGGCGTCCTGGCCCATGACGATGAAGCGGTCATCCCCTTTGGCAAACTCCGCGGCGCGTTCGCGCGTGCCGTCAGTGCCGTCGGCGGAAACGATGACTTCCCAAGTCCATGGCTTTTTCGAGAGGAATGCGCGGATGGCCACAAGCGTCGCGACGATCGATGCCGACTCGTTATAGGCTGGGACGATCAGGGTAAGCTGGCAGGGGGATGGAGGCATTCAGTGTTTCTCGCGAGCGAGGTTTATTATTGCGAATCAGAATTCAATCGCGTCAAAGACTGGCCGCTTGCGGCTTCGCGGACCAAAAACCGCCCAATGCCCAACGTTCCCTCAAACCCACCGTCCAATCGAAACAACCACGCAAAAATTGTGTCACCGCGCAACCCGTCCAATACCGTTATCGGCTGGAATGGGGGTGAATCGCTATTTATGAGAATGGTTTGCGCGATTTATCGGGGGCGGTGATCCGCTTAATTGGGTCGGCTGTCCGCAGCTGTTAGTCCGCGAAGCCGCAAGCGGCAGAATTCTCCAACCCCCATATTGCGCCTTATCCCACCTTCATGGCGCGCCTTCCGGTTTCCGCGACGACTCCCAGGTTCCGGAACTTCTCATAGCGCCGCTCCAGAACGTGCTCGATATCGTTGCGCTTTACCTGATCCTTGATCGCCTTAAGCGTCTTGGCGATGTACTGCCCCAAACTATGGGCGGCGGTGTGCGGGTCGCGGTGAGCGCCGCCGAGCGGTTCGGGAATGATCGTGTCGACAACACCAAATTCGCGCAGATGCTTGCTGGTTAGTTTCAGGCTTTCGGCCAGTTCCGGCGCCTTTTCGTTGCCTTTGAAGAGAATGGCCGAGCAGGCCTCGGGGGAAATCACCGAATACCAGGCGAATTCCATCATGGCCACGCGGTCGGCCACGCCGATGCCTAGCGCGCCGCCCGATCCGCCTTCGCCGGTGATGATGCTGATGATTGGCGTTTTCAGGCGGCTCATTTCCAGCAGGTTGCGGGCGATGCTCTCGGCTTGCCCGCGTTCTTCAGCGCCGATGCCGGGGTAGGCCCCGGGGGTGTCGATGAGGGTCACAACCGGCAAGCCGAATTTCTCGGCCAGTTTCATGCAGCGAAGGGCCTTGCGGTATCCTTCCGGATGAGCCAGGCCGAAGGAACATTTGACCTTTTCCTTGGTATCGCGGCCTTTATGATGGCCGATGAGCATGACCTTATGGCCGCCTAAGCGGGCCAGGCCGCAGATGATGGCGGGATCGTCGCCGTAATGACGGTCGCCGTGAATTTCGCGGAACTCGCGGCAGATCATTTCGAGATAATCGCGAAAGAGCGGCCGCTGCGGATGCCGGGCAACCTGGACGGTTTCCCAGGCGGAGAGATTTTCAAAAGTCTTGCGAAGCAGCGAGGTATAGTTGGCGCGAAGCTGGCGAAGCTCTTTGGAATAATCCACCTGCTTTTGGTGCTGCATCGCCTCGAGCTCGTGGATTTGCTGCTCGAGCCGGGCGACGGGCTTTTCGAATTCCAGAACGTGGCGGGGGGTTTTGCTTGGGGAGTCGCCAGTGGAATATTGTTGTGTTTTTTCGGTGAGTGTTTCAGTTTCGGGCATTTGAAGAATACGGCTGTGTCTCGTGAACACCGCCGCCTTTTGTTGAACCGCAAGCCTAATAGCCTAAGCGAGCGTCCGCGCCGCATCAAGTGCCCTCATCCGGGCAACTCGGCGTTCGCGGTTCTGGACAATTCCCGGCTTATCGCGGAAAACTGTCGGCAGTTCCCGCATGGAAGGTATTATCGGACCATGACGCCAAAGCGCATTAGCATCATCGGGGTTGGCCTGCTGGGCGGGTCGATCGGGCTGGCGGCAAAAGCGCGACTAACTGGCTGCAAAATAACAGGTTACGGCCATCGCCGATCAACTTTGGACGCCGCCTTGAATATGGGCGCACTGGATGAGGCTTACGACACGTTGTCGGCGGCGGTGGCCGATGCCGACCTGATTATCTTGTGTACGCCGGTGGGGCTGTTTAGATCGTTACTCAGCGAATTAGCCCCGCTTGTGAGCCGAACCGCTCTTATCACCGATGTCGGCAGCACCAAGCGCAGCATCGTCGCGGCTGCCGATGAATTGCTAAGTTCGCCGGAGCAATTTGTCGCAAGCCATCCGATGGCCGGCAGCGAAAAGCGCGGCGTGCAATATTCGCGCGCCGACCTCTACGATGGCGCATTGTGCATCTTAACCCCTGCATCGCGCACTTCATCGTTGGCCCTGAAAGCCGTGGAGGATTTCTGGAAGCTTCTGGGAATGCAGACCTGCCGCGTTTCGCCAGAGGCGCATGACCGGCTCTTAGCAGATGTAAGTCATCTTCCCCATGCCTTGGCTGCCGCCCTTGTTTCGATGCAGGATCCCAGCGCGTTTCCGCTGGCGGGTAAGGGGTTTCACGACATGACCCGAATCGCCGGTGGCGACGGCGGGTTATGGGGCGATATCTTATTGGACAATCGCGATAACGTGCGACAGAGCATTGTCCATTTGAAAGAGCGGCTCGATCACCTCCTAAGCCTCCTGCAGGATGAGCAGGCCGATGCCCTGCGCAATTGGCTGGACGCCGTGGCCGAAAAGCGTCAGGGAATGCTCGACGCCCGGGGAAAGTCTGATTGTCAATGAGAATTTACGTATGGCGATTCATGCCGAACGGCGAATTCCCCGATGAATTTTCGGGAACATGTGATTTGGAGCCGCTGCTTCGTGGTTATGGCGCGAATTCGTTGTTTTTTCCTTAAGGGCGCATCCGTACGCAATCGGTGTGGAGGGTTCGCGCCTTCGAGGGAGGGTGTGTTCCATGACAGTATCGGCTCCCAAATCGTCCTCCAGCGCTCGTGAGATTCTCGACGAGCATTGCGTCATCACGCATTTCCAGCCGATCTTTTCCGTCAAACAGAAATCCGTCATTGGCGTCGAAGCCCTCTCGCGTGGAATCAATCCCGAAACGCGCGAGATCATCTCGCCGCTGACGTTGTTCCGAATGGCCAAATCGGAAAATCTAAGCCGCGAGCTCGAGCAGGTTTGCCGCCAGACGGCCCTCGATTCGTTCGTGTCGCTTCGGGACAACCCCGAATCGATGATCTTGTTCCTCAATTATGATCCGACCGAAGTTTCCGGCGTGCAGGCGACCGACCCGACGCTGCTGTTTCTCAATTATGACGCCGCCCAGCTCGACCGCCAGGGAAACAGTGCCGATGCTCTTGTTAATGAGGTGCAGCGCCTTGGTCTCGATCCGAGCCGGGTGGCGGTGGAAGTGCTGGAGTCCCGCTTCGAAGATGTGCAATTGCTGAAGCAGTCGCTGGACCGTCTGCGCGAACGCGGCTTTCTGCTGGTGCTCGACGATGTCGGCGCGGGGCATTCCAACCTCGATCGAATTCCCCTGATCCGCCCCGACATCATCAAGATCGACAGATCGCTGATCACCCACATCGACACCGATTATCACAAGCAGGAAACCTTCAAGTCCCTGGCGCAACTCGCCCGAAAAATTGGGTCGCTGGTGGTCGGAGAAGGCGTTGAAACCGAAGGCGAGGCACTGGTCGCGCTGGAACTTGGCGCCGACCTGCTCCAGGGATTTCACCTGGCGCGCCCACAGGATCCGGGGCTGCTGCCGGCCGCGCTCGATACGGCCGGCGTCGAACATCTGGCCCGGCAATACAAAGCGCACATGGTGAGGAAAATCAATGAGCGCAAGACGCAGCATCGCCGTTATGCGATCATTCAGAACGAGATTCTCTGCGAATTAAGCAACGCCAGGGTGTCTTCGTTTGATGAAGTGCTCCATCGTTTGATCCAGCGATATCCGCAGGTCGAAGCGCTATATGTCATGGACGAGGCGGGAATTCAGGTCACCGACACAATCTGCGCCTTTCGGAGTGAAGCACCCCGGGGCCGTCTTATGTTTCGTCCCGCCGCCAAGGGAGCCGATCACTCGCTTAAGGAGTTTTACTACGTGCTGCTTGATGTCGAGCTTCAGAAATACACGACCGATCCCTATGTTTCGCTGGCCAGCGGAAACATCTGCAGAACCATCTCCACCTGCTTCCGCGACGGCAACAACACCAAGTTGTACATCCTGTGCATTGACGTGGTGACCGGGTTGAGCAATTGAGGAATTAGTGCATCGTCGCACTTCCATTTTGGGTAACCACAGGAGTCGTACGTTGGGAAAATGAGCCGCGCACGGAGGGT
>DASRRM010000203.1:0-32115 GCA_035695715.1 Tepidisphaeraceae bacterium | reverse complement strand
GCTTCACCCGGCCCAATGCTTCCAGCCGAATCCGTTCCTTCAAAGACATCTTCAGTTTTTCCATCCCCACCGTTTACTCCGGAGGGAGGGGTGACACTTCTGCTTCGGCTAAGGGGTGACATTTCTGCTTCGGTACAACAGTGATAAAGAATGGGGGGTTTTCCTGCCAGGGCGTTTTGACATATCATTCCAACCGAAATCCGCTGTCCGCCTGATCCTGTAAATACCTCATTCTCATCACGTTCATGCCGTCTCAATGTTTCGACATCCATCCGACGACGTAGCTCACGTTCAATTAGCGCGACTCCGTCTCGCAAGACATAGTACTCCTCAAGAACTTCCGAATTGCCGTCAGGAATAATTCCATTCGTCAAAAGTACTATGAGTTCCTCGCCGGTTCTATTCCTCAATGAAGGCTTTAATAGAACCAATCTACGTTGAGCAGCATCGTGCGCGCGATCATCGGCCACCTTATCGTAAAGGAGCCCTGACTTTTTTGAGCGAACGGCACCGTCGGGTTCCCGCTCCGTAGGGTGGACCGCGGAATTTGCCCGACAGCCCAAAAGTAATCTTCTGGATTACCCCGCATTTCGCCAGTCAGCTTCGGGATTACTGCCCGCCCGGGTAGTCGTCTTCGCCGAAGTCGTGGAGCACCCGGCGGATTTGGCCAGGCAGGTCTTTTTCGCGGGCGATGCCGGGGATAAGCTCGCGGGCGTAGGTCATGACGCCGTTGTGTTCTGTTTCGACGTCGGTGAGTTGCGTGAGCACCGTGCCGCTGATTTCCACGCCCTCTGAGGCTTTCATCCGGTTTCTTAGCGCGCCGACCGGGGAGAGGCCCCAGCCATATTCGCCGACGACGGCGGCGCGGGTCTTTTCGGGCTTGGGGCCGGCGTGGCCGTAGCAGTGATAGTCGATCACATCGCCCAGGCCAAAGTCGAAGACATCTTCACCGTGGTCTTTGCCGCCGCCGCCGGCGCCGCTCTCGGCGTCGATCAGGCGCGAGGGGTCTTCCTCCCTGGCCGCGGCCAGCATGCGCTGCTCGCGCAATCCCGCGACCGGCGAGGCAATAATCGGCCCCTTGCCCTGCGGACGCTGTTGCAGTGGCAGGCCCCAGCCTTCGTTGAACAAAATCCACATCACGATGGAGGGATGATTGGCCCGGCCGCGGATCATCCGGCGCAGCTCCGACTCGTAGACGCCTTCGCGGTCGGGAACGGAGTGATCGTTTGGCGGATAAGCCATGTCGGGCGCGGCCGGCATATCCTGCCAAACCAGCACGCCAAGCCGGTCGGCCCAGTAATACCAGCGGTCCGGCTCAACTTTAATGTGCTTGCGGTCCATGTTGAAGCCGACCTGGCGAAGCGTTTCAAGGTCGTATTTCAGGGCAGTGTCGGTGGGGGCGGTATAAACGCCATCGGGCCAAAAGCCCTGGTCGAGCAGGCCATTTTGGAAGACCGGGCGATTGTTGAGCAGGATGCGCATCGCTCCGTGCGGGCCGGGGCCGATGGAAATCTTGCGCATGCCGAAATAGCTGGTAACGCTGTCGAGCGTTCGGCCGGTCTGTGCGTCCTCGAGCGTGAGCTTCAGGTCGTACAGGAAGGGAGAAGCCGGCGACCAGAGCCGTGCTTTAGGAATGGGGATGGCGATCGTGTCCGTGGGGCTGCCGGTGGCTCGGCCGATTTCCTTGCCGTCGGCCAATGCGATTGCCGTCACGCGCAGCGAGGCGTGGGGCAACGAGGCATTGGCCAGTGCCGGGCCGGGCAAGGACGCCACTGTCGGTGCGATATGGACTTCGCCATGGTCCACATCCGGCGTAATGCGCACATGGTCGATCGACGCCTCGTTCACCGGCTCAAGCCAGACGGTCTGCCAGATGCCGGTGGTGGGCGTGTAGAAGATGCCGGACGGCTTGAGCGCCTGCTTTCCGCGGGGTTGGCCGCCTTCGATGGGGTTCCAGCCGGAAAGGGTGATCTCCTGCTTGCCGGACTTGTGGACGAACTCGGTGACGTCGATCGTGAAGCCGTCATAGCCGCCGGTATGGCTGCCGGCAAGGCGGCCATTGAAGCGCACGTGGCATTCCCAATTCACCGCGCCAAAGTGCAGCAGCACGCGCTTGCCGGCCCAGCCGGCCGGCAGCTCAAACTCGCGGCGATACCAGACATCGCTCTCGGGGCCGACGGATTGGTTCACCTGCGACAGCAACGACTGCGGCGAGAAAGGAACGAGGATCGCCTGGTCAAATTTATCCGGCCGGGCCGATCCGTGGGGCGTGATCGCGAATTCCCATTTGCCATTGAGATTCAGCCAATCCGTGCGGACAAACTGCGGCCGCGGATACTCCGGCAGCGGCTGATGATCAAAGCCAACATCCTTGGTCCAGGCGGTGTGAGGCACCCCTGTGGCGGGCGGCCAAGCCTCCGCCGAGCGGGCGATGCCCGCCGTCGCAAACAACATTAAGAAAACCCCAACCGCCGCCCGCCCCCGGCTCAAACGCCCACGCAAAAAACACATCAAGGGTCCTTTCGCCATCGACCCGTTGTTACCGGGAGCGTGGGCCGGCGTTGCCGTGGCATCAAGGTGAAGAGCATCGCTGTGGTTCGGATTGAGAGCGATCGTTAGATTCCCGCTCCTTTCCCCGTCCACTGTTTTGCCCGTGCGCTCCCCATGACCGGGAACGATTCTTGGGGTAACATGCCCGGCGCTGGCACACTCCACCGGAGCGGAGTTTTTACGCGGGCCTTGTTAATACTGGAGCCTTCCACGATGCGCTATCGATCGACTCGACTTATCGGGCCAATTGTTTCTCTTGTGCTGCTGCTGGCGATTGCCATCGGCAATTCGGCGGCGGCGGAAAAATCGAACACCATCGACTTCACCCAGGAAACACTTCCCAACGGCCTGCGCGTCATTTATGCGCCGCTGAAAACGGCGCCGGTGGTCGAAGTGCGCGTCTTTTATCACGTCGGCAGCCGCGATGAACGGCCCGACCGCCAGGGCTTTGCTCATATGTTCGAGCACATGATGTTTCGCGGGTCGGCCCACGTGAAGCCCCAGGAACACATGAAAATCCTCGGCGCGGTCGGCGCGGTGGTGAACGCCTTCACCAGCTTCGACCAGACCGTCTATCACGAAACCCTTCCCGCCAGCGCCCTGGAGACGGCCCTTTATCTGGAAGCCGACCGGATGGCCAGTTTCAAAGTCTCCGACCAGATTTTCGGCACCGAGCGGAAAGTGGTGGCCGAGGAATGGCGCATGCGCTATATGAACCAGCCTTATGGCCGGATTTTTGGCGATTTCCAGAAGGCCGCCTTCAGCACGCACAGCTATCGTTGGACGCCGATCGGCGACATGGACCAGCTTCGCGCCTCGCGATCCAATGAATTGCAGGATTTTTTCAATACCTATTATGTGCCGAATAATGCGATTCTTGTAGTTGCCGGCGATATCGATACGCCGGCGGCGAAGGCGCTGGTGAGCAAGTATTTCGCATGGATTCCGCGCGGGGCGGATGTGGTGCGTGATATTCCCGTTGAGCCGCCGCAGACCGCGGCACGCGTGGTGAACGTGAGCTATCGCGTGCAGCTGCCGCGTGTGGAAGTGGGCTGGCGGCTGCCGGGCTATCAGGATCCGGATCAGCCTGCACTCGATCTGCTTCGCACGATCGTGGGCGGCGGGCGTTCGGGGCGGCTGCCGCGGCTTTTGGTGAGCAACGATCATCCGCTGGCGGTCGATGCAGTGGCGCATCATTTCACGCTGGAAGATGCGGGGTTGTTCATGGTGGATGCCACGGTGATGCAGGGAAAAGACCCGGCCGAGGTGGAAAAGGTGATGAAGGAAGCCGTGGCCGATGTGGTGGCCAATGGCGTTACCCAGGAAGAACTCGAAAAGGCCAAGACGCAGGTACGCATTGAGTTGGTAAATGGCCGGGAGACGGCCACTGACATTGCCGAGCAGGTTGGCGAAGAGGCCCTGCTGACCGGCGACCCCAATCGCGTGAACACCGACCCAGCCCGCACCGAAGCCGTCACGCTGGCGGATATACAGCGGGTGGCGAAGAAGTATCTGTTGTCGGACCATTCGATCACGTTGCGTGTGACGCCCGACCCGCTGGGAAAAGCCGAGCGCGCCGCGGCCACGCAGGCGGCCATGAGCAATGAAGTGGTTCCGCCCAGCAAGCCGGTGAAGGCGCGCGATGTGGTATTCCCCAAGGACTGGCCCGCCCATGCACCCGAGCCGCACGTGACGGCTACCGCGCATTTCGACAAGGGCACTGAAGCCACAATCGACGGCGTCAAAGTGATCGTGCTGACTGATACCCGCCTGCCGCTGGTCAATTGGAGCCTGACCACGCGTCATGGCTCATTTGAAGATCCCAAGGGCAAGGAAGGCGCCTCGATGTTGAGCAACGCCATGTTGCATCGCGGGTCGGCGGGTTTGACGTTTGACCAAATCGCCAAGGATTTGGAATCGCGGGCCATCACCATCGACATCAGCGATGGCAGGGACATCACGCGCCTTGCCGGCAATTGCACGACGCCGGAGCTGGAACATGCCCTGGAGCGCAGCCGCCAGCTTTATCTTCAGCCGACCTTTGACCCGGCGGAATTCGCCAAGCTGAAGGAGCGCACGGTAAACGAAATTGCGCTGTCGGAAGACAATCCCCAGACCGTGGCCGGCGAAGACCTGAGTGCGGCGGTGTGGGGTGACACGCCTCTGGGCCGGCATCCGACAACCGCCAGCGTCAGCGGAATCACCCTGGACGATGTAAAGCAGGCCTACGCGCGAAACTTCTCGAAGGATGGCGCGATTCTGATGTTCAGCGGCGACGTCACCGCCGAGCGCGGCCAGCAGCTTGCCAAACAGCTTCTCGATGGTTGGACCACCGCCGGCCAGCCCGCCCCCGACTTGCACGTGGCCGGCGTGACGCCTGCCAGGCGGCACATCATCCTGGTCGACCGGCCGGCAGGCCGTCAGTCTTCGGTGCGCATCGCGATCCCCGCGTATGACATCCGCGACCCGGAAAAATTCACCGGGTCGATTGCCGGGCAGATTCTTTCCGGGGGCGGGATCGATTCTCGCCTCATGCGCTATGTTCGCGCTGAAAAAGGCCTGGCGTATGGCGTGCATGGCGTCTTTCAGCCGGGCCGGCATAACGGGGCATTTGTCATCGGCACCGAAACCGCCGTCGAATCCACCGCCGACGCGATCGATGCCATCTTCAAGGTCATCACCGACATGAAGAATGACAATGTCACGCCGGAGGAACTTGCGATGGCGAAAACGCGCGTGGCCGGCGGGCTACTCATGGGCATGCAGACCATCGGTGAGCAGGCCTCCTTCCGCGTCGATGCGATTTTGAACGGCTATCCGATCGATTATTACGACACCTACCCCGCCAAAGTCGACGAAATTAGCGCCGAGCAGGTGAAGGCGATCATGAACAAGTATGTGGATGACACCCGGATGACGATCGTGGTGGTGTGCCCCGCCGAGCAGGCGCTGACCCAGTTGAAACGGCTGGGCGATGTGGAGGTGGTGCCGATGCCGGCCAAGCGCGAAGGCGCGACCACGCAGCCGGGCGGGGAGTTGCTCAAGCCCAAGCCTTGAGGAAGGCGGCGCGGTTGCGGCGCGGTAGCGACTCCGTTACGGCGCGTTCGCGGTTTTCGTCTTTGACGCCGGTTCTGAGGTACTCCGAAGACCCGGGTTCGCCCCGATGAAGAACCCGGCTCTTCGGGGTACCTCAGAACCGGCGTTTTGATTTGAGTGAACGCGGATTTTTTGCGACGTGGTGACCGTCTCTCAATTCCACCGCGACATTCCCGTCAGATTGACAGGGCACGGGATTTTTATTTCGCTTTCGCAAAGGCGAATCATGCGCATGGTCGAGATTGGCGCGCACTTTGCGTTTGTGCTGACGTGAGTCGATAATTGAATATTGCCGCGTTGGTCCGGCCGCTCGTGGCGAGTGGGCTGGCGGGCAGCCAAATAAAGATGAGGAGTATGCCATGGGTAATACATCACAAGACGCCGCCAATACAATCAAGGACGGCAAGGCCGCCGTCACCGAAACGGCGAAGAACGTCGTCGACGAAGCCTCGCGCCGGGCCAGTGAAGTGGCAGGCAAAGTGAAAGACGCCGGTCAACAGGCCGCAGGCTACGTGCGCGAGCAGTACGATCACCTTTCCGACGAAGCGCGGCATGCCTACGACAGCGCCCGCGATAAGGCGTACGGCTGGGAACAGTCTGCCGAGCATTATGTGCAGCGCAAGCCGCTGCAGGCACTGCTGATCGCCGCCGGAGTCGGCGCGATCATGGCGCTGCTCTGGAAGCGCCACGATTAAGTCAATCGTATATCACGCCGGCTCGCCCTGAGCCGCGTACACGTATTTCAAGGCGGGCTCGGCCCCATGCATCCGCGCGCAAATCGCGGAGGGCGGGCGAGCCTGCCTTGTTTTTATGACTTCACCGCTGTGCGAATCGCTTCAAGCACGTGTTCCCACATCCCGCTGCGGGAAGGCGAGCCAGATCCTTCGGAGTACCTGCTCTGAAAATGTTCCCGTAGGGTCCGCCTTGGCGGACGCGTCCATAGCGGTTCATTTGGGCGGAAGATAAACCTGAAGAAGGACATCGTCCCGAACGCGTCCGCCAAGGCGGACCATACAATTCGCATTGTTTCATCTATCGCGGGTGCGGCGGGTGTGTCAGACGTCACTTACCCTCCCAAATAGGCCTTTTTCACCTCGTCATTTTCCAAAAGCTCCGATGCCTTGGCGGAGAGAATCACTTTCCCGGTTTGCATGACGTAGCCACGATGCGCGATGGTCAGCGCCATCCGCGCGTTTTGCTCGACCAGGAACACCGTTGTCCCGCTGGCGTTGATTTCCTGGATAATCTCGAAAATCTTCCGCACGATCAGTGGCGCAAGGCCCAATGACGGCTCGTCCAAAAGCAACAGCATCGGCTTGGCCATCAGCGCCCGGCCGATGGCCAGCATTTGCTGCTCGCCGCCGCTGAGCGTGCCGGCACGCTGGTTTTTGCGCTCGGCAAGAATGGGGAAAAGCGTGTAGCAGTGGTCGATGCTGTTTTGCAATTCGGCGCGGTCGGTGCGCTGATAGCCGCCCAGCATCAGGTTCTCGCGGATGGACAGGTCGGGGAAAATCTGCCGGCCTTCGGGGACATGGCTGATTCCGAGCCGCACGATCTCGTGCGGGCGAAGGTGGTGCAGGCCGGGCATCTGGTTCGTGTGCGGTTGGCGGTAGGGAATGACGCCAGCAGCGGCAGGCGTTTCCGACGTTCGTTCAGCCGCGACAGGCTGCGACGGAATCTGCGCAAGGGGATTGAACTGGATCGTCCCTTCGGTGGGGCGAAGCAAGCCGCTGATCGTGCGAAGCAGCGTGGTCTTTCCCGCGCCGTTGCTGCCGATGAGCGTGACGATTTCGCCGGGGTTGATGGACAACGACACGCCATGCAGGGCACGGATCGCGCCGTAGGAGACGTGGAGGTTTTCGATTTCCAGAAGCATTGACAGTGGCACGGGCATCCTCCCCGTGCAAAAAAAAGTCGCGGCAATTACGAAACCCCGGCACGGCCACGATGCCCGTGCTACTGGGTGCCCAAATACGCTCCAATCACCTTCGAATCACACTGAATCTGGGCCGGGGTCCCAACGGCAATCGTTTCCCCATGATCAAGAACGGTAATGCGCTGGCAGATACTCATGACCAGCTTCATGTCGTGCTCGATAAGCCAGACGCCGACTTTGAACCGGTCGCGCAGCAGGGCGATCAGGCTGGTAAGCTCGACCTTTTCCTGCGGATTCATCCCGGCTGCGGGTTCGTCGAGCAGCAATATTTTCGGGTGGGTCGCCAGGGCGCGGGCGATTTCCAGGCGGCGCTGATCGCCATAGGGGAGGCTGCCGGCGATCAGGTCGGCCTTGTCTTGCAACTCCAGAGCGGCAAGCAATGTCATGCCTTCGTCGCGCGAGCGCGCTTCGGAGGCGAGAAAGCCGGGCGTTTGAAAAATAGTCCGCATCAGTCCCAAACGCGGCGGGCTTTTCAACGCCACCGCCACGTTGTCCAGAACCGATAGTTCGGTGAACAGGCGGATGTTCTGAAACGTGCGGCCAATACCGGCCCGGCAGACCGCCGCCGGCGGTAATGCATCGATTCGCTTGCCGGCCAGATGGATTGCGCCGGCGGTGGGCGCGTAAACGCCAGTGACAACATTGAACGCCGTGGTTTTGCCCGCGCCATTGGGGCCGATGAGACCCACCAATTCGCCCGGCCGCACCTCGAAGGAGAAATCCTTCAGGGCGGTCAATCCGCCAAACGACCGCGAGATGCGATCGACGACCAATGCGCCGCCGGCCGGCGGAGCATTGACGGGGGCGCTTTGGGCGGCTGCCCTGGTCATACCGTCGCTCCTGCCGCAGGAGCGGCTTGCAGGTTTCGATTGCGCCGCCGCCACCAGAGTTCACGTCCGCCCAGCAATCCGCGCGGCCTTAACAGCATCATGACGATCAACACCAGCGCGAATAGCGCCAATTGATGCTCGAATACATTCTGCAGCCATGACGGAATTTGCTGGTCGCTGGCGAGTTGACGAAAGAGAAACGGGAGCATGGTAAGAATGGCCCCGGCAACAATCGCGCCGCTAATGCTGCCTAAGCCCCCGAGAGTCACCATGACGACATAAAGCAGTGACTGGTTTATGCCAAACGATTGCTCGGCGTTGACGTACCCTTCGCTGTGAACGTAGAGCGTGCCTCCCACGCCGGCGAAAAACGCGCCGACGACAAACGCCGTCACCTTTTGCCGCGTCGTGCTGATTCCGACCGCCGACGCCGCCACTTCATCCTCGCTCACAGCGCGAATCATGCGGCCCTTGGGCGAATAGGCGATCCGCCACACGGCCACAATCGTGATGACCATCAGGGCCATGATCCAGGGAAAGATGTAGTGCGCCACCGGATCGCGATCGGGATTGGCGCTGTTGGCAAAGGGAGCGACGGACAGGCCCGTTGCCCCGCCCAGCGGAGTGGAATTGGTGAAAATGACGATGAGGATCTGGGCAAAGCCCAGCGTGGCGATGGCCAGATAATCGCCGCGCAGGCGCAAAGTGGGAAGTCCGACGAGCAAACCCGCGGCGGCAGCAAACGATCCCCCGCCGATCAGCAGCACGATGAAGCAAAGAGGCCGGCGGATCACAACCGGCAGAAGCAATGAAATCGCGCGGGCATGCGGCATACCATGGTCGAGCATCGCATGAAAAAGTGTGCCGAGCCCGCGAATGATGTTTGTCCAGATGAAGTATGACGGAGCCTTTTCGAAATCAAAGGCGGCGGAAAAATCCCAGGTGAACCAGGCCAATATCACAAGCATCAATATCGGAGGAAGGTTTCGCCAGAGATGCCGCGACTGGCGAATCGCCAGGAAGACGGCGCCCAGGATCGCGCCGACGAGCGTCACCACCAGCGCCAGCGTCACAAGGTACAATGCGACTTGGGCAACATTTTGATAGCGGGTGGAGAGGTCGCCGGGATCGAGGGCATTGTAGGTCAGGCTGGCATAGCCGCTGATGTACGCGCCCACGGCCATGAAACCGGCGTGGCCGAGGGAAAACTGCCCGCAAACGCCGTTGATGAGCTGCAAGCTGACCGCCATGATGACGCCAATCGCCATGAGCATGAACATTCGCGATTGCGCCCCGGCCCAGGAATCCGGACCTTCCATCATGTAACCAAGCCACGCGGCAACAGCGATGACAGCGACGATGCGCCCATTGCCTGCCAGCGTGCCGGCCCACCATGAGCGCGGGGGCTTGCCGGGCGGTGGGACGTTTCCCCCCGGGCTGGAATAGTCGATCGAAGATATTTCAGACTTTTTCGACAAGCGTGCGCCCAAAAAGGCCTGTGGGTTTGACCAGCAGGATGGCAATCAAAATGATGAAGGCGATGGCATCCTTATACTGCGAACCCATGGGGATATACGCCTGCACCAGCACTTCGACAAGCCCCAAAACGAATCCCCCGGCCACCGCGCCGGGAATATTTCCGATGCCGCCCAGCACCGCCGCCACGAATGCCTTGATGCCGGGCATAAGGCCCATGAGCGGATCAACCTTCGGCGTGCGCGCGGCGATCAGCACGCCCGCCGCCGCCGCCAGCATCGACCCGAGCACGAAGGTGATGCTGACAATCCGGTCGATGTTGATGCCCATAAGCGATGCGGTGTCAAAGCGAAACGAGACGGCCCGCAGCGCCATGCCGGTTCGCGTGCCCATGACGATCCAGCGCAACACGACCATCAGCGCCAGCGTGATGACGATAATCATCACATCGATGTAGCCGATGGTGATGCCGTGAATGACGAAGTTGGGCGCGATTTCCCCGGCGACGTGCGTCTGGGTGGCAGCGATGGGAACGACATGCGGAAATGTCTTTGGCGTTGCCCCGAAAATCGCCTGTCCACCGTATTCCAGAAACATCGACACGCCGATGGCGGTAATGAGCACGGCAATTCGCGGGCGGTTTCGCAAAGGGCGGTAGGCCATCAATTCGATGACAAATCCCAGCGCGCCGCAGACGATCATGGCCGCCAGCATGGTGATGGCGAACGATATCCACGAAGGCAGGCCGATCCAGTGAATGAGTCGGCCGGCAATTTCCATGGTTAATACCGATAGCGCCACTGCTGCCACTACTTTGCCGATCCACGCAAGCCATGGCGGGCTGCTTATGCCCTTGTATTTCAGGATAGACAGCGCGATGAGAATGGCGATGCCCAGCAGCGCGGTGGGCACGGCAAACAAGGGATGGGCGACGATTGCGCCATAGGTGCTGAAATCGCCGGCCAGCAGATAGACGCCCATCATCGCGCCGAACATGTAAACGTCGCCATGTGCGAAGTTGATCAGCCGCAAAACGCCGTACACCATGGTGTAACCGACGGCGATCAGCGCATAGATCGCGCCAAGCGACAAGCCGTTGATGAGTTGCTGGAAGAAAAGGTGCATGAAAAGTTCAGGATTCCAGAATCATCCACGAAGGACACGAAGGGCACGAATGAAGAGGTCAGATTCCGGGTTTGGATGTTCCCATTCGTGTCCTTGGTGTCCTTCGTGGATGGAACTCCCAAACCCGCGCGATGCCATGGTGATCAGGGTTTTATGCTCGACACATACGTGAATTTGTCGTTCACGATTTTCAGCACGACAATCGGTTTCTCGGCATTACGATCGGCGTCCATGGTGATCACGCCGCTTGCGCCGTGAAAATCCTTGGTGGCGGCCAGGGCATCGCGAATGGCCTTGGGCTTGTCGCTGCCGGCCCGGCGGATGGCGTCGGCCAGCATGTCGACCGCGTCATAGCCGAGAATTGCCATCGCATCGGGGGTTTTGCCGTTGTATTTCTTGCGATAGGCCGCCACAAATTTCTTCACTTCGGGCCGATCTTCATCCGGCGAGTAGTGATTGGTGAAATAGCAGCCATTGACGGCTTCGCCGCCGATCTGCGTGGTCTTGTCGCTGTCCCAGCCGTCGCCGCCGAGAAGGGGAACGGTGATGCCCAGCTCGCGCGCCTGCCGGCAGATCAAGCCGACCTCGGTGTAATAGCCCGGGACATAGATGGCTTCGGGATTGGCGGCCTTGATGTCAGTGAGCTGGGCTTTGAAATCAAAATCGCCCGCGCCGTAGCTCTTGTCGGCGACGATTTGCCCGCCGTTCTTCTTGACCGCCGCCTCGAAGAATTCGCGAAGCCCGACGCTGTAATCGTTTTTCACATCGTAGAGGACGGCAAATTTCGTGGCCTTGGGCCCGCGATCGTCCTTCATGGCGAAATTCGCCATGGCCGAGCCCTGGAAGGGATCGATGAAGCAGGCGCGAAAAATATAATCGCCAATCTTCGTCACCTTCGGATTCGTGCTGGCGGGGGAGAGCATTGGAATCTCGGCGTTCTGGCAGAGCGGGGCGGCGGCAATCGATCGGCTCGAGGCCACCTCGCCCATGACTGCCACCACCTGGTCCTGCGACAGTAATTTCTGCACTGCCGACACCGCCCCTTCGGGCTTGGACTGGTCGTCTTCGACGAAGAGATGAATCTTTCGGCCCAGAACGCCGCCCGCGTCATTGATCTGCTCGACGGCGAGCTGCGCGCCTTCATCGGTGGAAATGCCGAAGCTGGCGGTGTCGCCGCTCTTTGAAACATATTCGCCAATGGGAATTTCATTCGACGAAGCGGCGGCACCAGAGTTGTGTTTTTTGCACCCGAACTGCCCGGCAACAAGTCCCGCCGCCAACACCGCGCCAATCATCCAACGCATGAGTGCTCCCGAAGAAAGACGCCAACCGCCTGCTAAAAACGCCGCCAGTTGTATCCCGGCGAAATGTAACAAATACGCGGTCAGTTGCCAGCGCGGTGCGCCTGCCCTCTTCGCCCGGCACCGCCCGGTATCGGGTCAGCTTGAATTGATGGGCGGGTGCCACAGGTCGCGGTACCGGCCAGACCCGTGTTTCTTGGGCCACCAAAAGCATAGGTCTCGGAATACCGCGACCTGTGGCACCTGTGGCACCCATTACTCCTCTTCGCGCAGCTAATGCTCCTCCGGGCTCAGCGGTTAGCCGCGACGCGCAGCGGAGCGTTTCATCTGGACGAAACGTATTTCTCCGTACTAAACGCTCCGCTGCGCGTCGCGGCTAACCACAGAACTTGCCGGGACATTAGTAGCTGCGCGAAGAGGAGTAGCTCGTCGATCGATTCAAACTGACCCAATACCGCATGCCCACTTTACTTGACAGTCCCATCCGCCAGCCGGTATTCAGGGAACCCAATGCGCAACGGAGCGTGGGTCATTTGTGCGGCGGTTGTCGGTTTCTCGGCCGGCGCTTTGCGCGCGCAGAGCGCGGCGGCGCCGTTCAGCCTCGAACCCGCCGTGCCATTGCAGGAGCCGGTATTTGCCGCAGCGCCGGGCGCGGCGGCGGATACGTTTGTCTCCCCGCTGTTCATGGCCCAGGTCGAAGAGCCGCCCAGCGTTTACCCGGAAATCATGCCCGCCGGCGACGAGATCGGCACCAACACCGGCGGCGTCAACTTTGGCCTGGACGTCGACTGGCTGACCGATTACGTCTATCGCGGCGTGGATCAAAGCACGCCAGGCCGGCGACCCGAGAATGCACTGCAGTTTGACGTGAACGCCGAGTTTGATTTGGGGAAATTGCCGCATCCATTCATTGGCCTATTCGTCAACGTCTTCAACAGCGACCCAATTTCCCGCTTCGAAGAGGTTCGGCCATACCTTGGCCTGGACTGGAATCTGCGCCCATTCAAAGTGGTGGGCGGCTTTAACAGCTACATCCATCCCAATCGCAAGAATCTCGATACCCAGGAAGTTTTCGCCAGCGTCACCTTCGACGATTCCCTCGTTTTCCGCAGCGCCACGCCGATCTTTTCCCCCTACGTCTACGGCGCGTACGATATCAGCCTGTACAATGGCTTTTACCTCGAAGCCGGGCTAAAGCACGACTTTGTTTTTGAAGACTGGGGCCTGACGCTGAGCCCGCGCGGCGATATTGCGTACATTTTCAACGATCCCTATTTCGAGGGAACCGTCGCCCGCGCCCGCGACTCGGGGCTGCAGCATTTTGACGTCGGGCTGGTGGGGTTGTATTCACTGAATCACCTGCTGAAGATCAATCGCCGATATGGCGAATTCAGCGTTAAAGGTTCGCTGTATTACACGGCCCGAATCGACAAGGAAGTGAATGCGAATACGCTGATCTGGGGTGGGGTGGGACTTGAGTTCAGATATTGAGGTTGTCCGCAAGGATGGAAATGACGAATTCGGGATGACGAATGACGAAGCCATGCCTGCTATCTGATTTATAAACGCGGACAATATTTAGTTTATCAAATACTTGCTTGCACGAACCGAAAAAGTCGTGCATTTTCGGGCAAAATCGTGCACGGCACCCCGCTGGCGGGGTCAAAAACGCAGGTGGGAGATGGGCGTCGTGCACGACTCGCGAGGAATCGTGCGGCGTGTCAGGATGACGATAGGCCGCTAAATGATCTTGCGCGATTCGTGCAGGGTCCGCACCGCGGACCATTACGTTTGGGATGGAAAAACACGATCCCCAGTGCGGACCCTACGAAGATTCGAAGCGCCGGATCGCGCAACGTCATTTAGATCAATTTGAAAACCGGCATTTCTCGTTCAGACTTGAGTCGGGGATTTTTCATTCGTCATCCGGATTGCTGGCCGCTCAGTTGACCAACAAAAGCAGGAATCACTTCCGCCCGGCCAGCTTTTGCTTTTCCCGCCCTCGCGCCATTTCGCGCTCGCGTTGCTCCATTGCCTTGGAATCGGTCGCCTTGCGGGCCTCGGCGGCGGCGTATTCGGCGCGGGCACTGTCGACGTCAATATCCTCCGGCAAGGTCGCCTCGCCGGTCAGGATGGTCAGGTTGTTTGATTTCATCTGGGCGATTCCGCCGTCAATGAAATAGGTTCGCGTTTGTCCGCCCGCCAGTTGGATGCGCAACGGGCCGACGCCGAGCTTGACGAGAAGGGGTGCGCGGTCGGTGAGGATGCCGATGAGCCCGTCGTGGGCGGGAAGGATCGCCTGGGTGACGTTTGCTTCATCGAGGGTCTGCTGCTCGGGGGTGACGACAACGCAACGAAAAGCCATGGGACCGACTCCTGCTTGGAAAACGAGGCGGGAGTGTAAGGGTTGGGGAAAGCCGCGTCAATTTCGCGGGTGCTTTGTCAGATTTCGACTGTAGCGTACCGCGTCGAGGGATGAGCCGCGCACGGAGGGTACTCCGGGTACTCCCGGGGTAAGCGGATCCTGCGAAGCGCGGATTACCCCCTCAAAAAACCGCGGCAAGTCCCTTTTGGCGTTGCCAATCGAGGGTTGGAGGATATGATGATTGGGCAAACGCCCTCATTGCCACCGCGCCATTTCGCGCGGTGGTTCGCGTTTCTATGGACGGAGTCTTTTCATGCAGATGGTTAGCGCAGCGGAAAAAGTCGAACTCGAAAAAAAGCGTGAAGAGCTGTTCAAGGCTCAAATCGACGTGCAGGAGCGCATCCGCAGGGCGGCTGCACTGGGCGATTTGTCCGAGAACGCCGAGTATCACTTCGCCAAGGAGGAAAACCGCAACATCCAGCGCCAGCTCGCCGAGCTGGAGGCGAAGATCAAGAACTGCGCCGTGGTCGGCACCGATAATCTCCCCGAAGGCCTGGTCTTTCTCGGCCACACCGTCAAGCTGCTCGACTTAAGCGATGACACCGAACAACTGGTGAAAATCGTCGGCGAAGCCCAAAGCGCCGGCGCCACCGACGATGTCCTGCCCGTCTCAGCCAACAGCCCCATGGGCGACGCCCTCATGAAAGCGCGCGTGGGCGATACTGTGAAAGTGAAAGCCCCGCGCGGGACGATGGAATTTAAGATTCTTGAGATTATGTAAGAACCCGTACCGCGGATCTCGCAACTCTTTCCGCGCGACGCCGGTTCTGAGGTACTCCGAAGAGCCGGGTTTTATCGGGGAAAGGCCCGGTTCTTCAAAGATATGCACGAGAATCTTGTTTTTTTTGATAAGATTTCGGGACGCTGAAACGTAGGGCGGGCACTGCCCGCCGCTGACGTCCTCCGGAATTCCAGCTCGCCGGGCAGTGCCCGCCCTACGTAAACCAGCTATCTTTTGGTTGTGGGCGCACCCCACATTGAGGAGTACATCAGAACCGGCGTCTTGGGCAACGGAATCCTGGTCTGTCGGAAATCTTTGTACAGCTTCTTTTCGGACAGTCCTTTTGTAGTCAGGACTTTAATCCAACACGGAGCCTTTGATCGAATCGCGGCGGGCCATGGTTCATCCCCTCAAAATCGGCAACCTCCAGCTTGCCACCAACATGCTCCTGGCGCCGATGGCCGGGTATTGCGATGTGAGCTTTCGGCTGATTCCGCGCGCCTGCGGCGGGGTGGGGCTGGCGTGCACCGATTTGCTCAGCCCCGAAGGCGTATTGCGCGAAAACAAACGCTCGATGGAATTGGCCGCCACCTGCCCGGAGGATTCGCCGCTTTGCATGCAGCTTTATGGCGGCGACGTCGATCGGCTGTGCGAGGCAGCCCGCTGGGCCGAGGACCGCGGGGCCCATGTCATCGACATCAACATGGGCTGCCCGGTCGACAAGGTCACCAAGCGTGACGGCGGGAGCAAGCTGCTGTGCGACCCGGATAAAACGCTGCGGATGGTCGACCGGGTAATGGCTGTGCTTCGGCATACGCCGCTGACCGCCAAGCTTCGCCTGGGGTGGGATGACACGTGCATTGTCGCGCCGAAGATGGCGCCGCGGCTGGAAAACGCCGGCGTGCAGATGATTACCATTCATGGCCGCACGACGGAGATGCGTTTCTCCGGGCAGGCCCGGCTTGATGGCATTGCCGAGGTCGTGGCATCGGTGAAAAAAATCCCGGTGATCGGGAATGGCGATGTTCGCACGCCGGCCGATGCCAGACGGATGATTGAAGTCACCGGCTGCGCGGGAGTAATGATCGGCCGGGGCGCGTTGTCGATGCCGTGGATTTTCCGGGATACCTGGAGCCTGCTGACGACCGGCGAAATTCCGCCGCCGCCGTCTATTGAAGAAAAGTGCGGGATGATGCGCGATCATTTCTACAGTATTTGCCGATTCCGTAGCGAGCGGTCGGCGGTTTTGGAATTCCGCAAGCGCGTGAGTTGGTACGCCAAGCAGATGCAACCCTGCCGGATGCTTCGCGAGTCGGTGCGGATCATCGATTCGCGGGTGGATTTCGATTTGGCACTCAGCAGATTCCTCGAGTGGCGATTGGCGTACGACCAGCGCAAGCGCGCGGGTTATGTAACGGCCGATGAGGAAGCAGACTTGGCGGAAGTGGCCTGAAAGAACCTATCTTGGAATCGGGGAATGAAAATCATATGAAAAGCCGACGCCACGGCACATAGCTCGGAACGGCTGCGAAAAGATGTCGCACGGCTTCTTGTCGCCCCTGCCGATCCCCGTTTTGTCGCCCCTTCTAGCCAGCATTGCAACCGGCACGCTTTGCATGATAAGATGCTACGGGTACGATACGAATAATTGGCCGTTCACCTCCGAGGAATGCTGTTCGCATTAAATCCGAGCGTAGCAAAGTAAGACCGGAAATTGGGTTGATGTTTAATCCTACGGTCAATTAGGGCTTTGATATTATTGAAAACACCGGGTGACGTCCGATAACTAAAACATGCCGACTTGGAATTTATGCGACCCGGCCGAAAACGGCAGCGTAGCTAGCAATGGCATGCGGTAGTCGACCTGGGGCATATTTTCGGTAAGTGCTTGGCGGAAAGAGAGTTTCGTATGGGAGCGCAACGGGCCAGGGAGCCTGCCAGCGTAAGCGGCGGCCGTTTTGTCGGGATTGAGCCGCTGGAAGGCCGCCTCTTTTTCAACGCGGCGCTTCCCGCTGCCGTCGCGGCCGATTTGGGCCATCCGAGATCGGCCGACCGCACGGCAATCATCGCCAAAGCCGGCAAGACATTCGCCACCGCGCAGAATGTCGGAACCCTCTCCCAAACGACCGAATACCGCGGCACCCTCGCAACCGCCAGCCCAAACGCCTATTTCAAATTCACCGTCGCCTCGTCGGCAACAGTCGCAATGTCGCTCACAGGCCTCAGCGGCAATGCCGACCTCGAATTCTTCCGCGCGCCCGTCGCCCCGGCGACACAGCCGGTCGAAGTGGCCACATCCGCCCATCCCGGAACCACCAATGAATCGATCGGCAAGAAGGTTGCAGCGGGCGCCTACTACGCCCGCGTCTACGAAAACAGCGGCAATGTCAGTTATATGCTGACGCTGTCGATGTCGACGGCGATGACGAAAACGCCGCCGCCGGTCACCACGCCGCCTGCGGCCACAAACACCGGCCATTTGCACATTGTCTTCAATTACAGCTACGACATCTCCGGATTTTTTGCCAGCCATCCCGAAGCCGAGGTCTTGCTCAACCAGGCCGCCACCGCGTTTGAGAAATTCACCAACGTGTTGACCGCCATCACCCCCGGCAGCGGCAATACCTGGAGCGAGACCTTCAACAACCCGGCCAATCCCAATCAGGATATCACGCTGAACAACCAGTCGATCGCCGCCAATACGATCGTCATTTATGTGGGGGCATCAAACGTGATGCAAACCGCGGAGCTGGGGTTCGCCGCACCAGGCGGTTGGAGCGCCTATGGCTCGCAACCCTGGCTGAATAACGTCGCCTCCCGTGGGCAGGCCGGCGCACTTGCGGCCGACCCGACAGGCTTTGGCCCCTGGGGCGGAAGCATCAGCTTCAGCGACACCGCCAACTGGAATATCAGCACCGCACTGCCCGGAAAAACGCAAGACGATTTCCTCTCCGTCGCCACTCACGAAATCTCCCATGTGCTTGGGTTTGGCACATCCAATTCCTGGGCCAACTTCATTTCCGGTAACAACTTCATCGGCCCACACGCCGAAGCCCTCAACGGCCACAAGCCCGTCCCCCTCGCCCCCGGCCTGCAACACTGGGCCAATGATTTCGAGAGCACCGTCAACGGCGTCACGCAATATTGCGAGATGGACCCCTATCTGATCACTGGCACCCGACGAGCGTTTACGGCACTGGACTACGCCGGCTTGGAAGATGTGGGCTGGACGCTGTAAATTGCCCGATATCGAGGCCCGACCTGAACCCCCCCTCCGAAATAATAGCCGAGGGCGGAAGCCCACGGAAACCGATCGCGTCGCGCGCCGCCCATCGTGAAAGCGAGCAACCAAAGCACCATGCAACCCGCCCAGGAACCCAAGAAAATCCTCTACGACGGCAAACACATTCGTCTGGCCAGCATCGGCCGATGGGAATTCGCCGAGCGGAAAAAAGTCACCGGAATCGTCGGCATCATCGCGGTGACCGATGACGGAAAATTGCTGCTGATCGAGCAATATCGCGCGCCAGTGGGGAAGATCGTGATCGAAATTCCCGCCGGGCTGGCCGGAGACATTGAAGGCCAGGAAACCGAAGAACTGGCCACCGCCGCCCGCCGCGAATTGCTGGAAGAAACGGGATATGAGGCGGATGAGATGATCTATCTGGCCGATGGGGCGGCGTCGGCCGGCATGGTGGATGAAGTCATCACGCTGTTTCGCGCAACGGGCGTGAGGAAAACCGGCGCGGGCGAAGGCGATGGCGGTGAGCAAATCACGACGCACGCCGTGCCGCTGGGAGAAGTCATGGCGTGGCTGGATGCGCAAAAGAGAGCGGGGAAGATGGTGGATTTGAAAGTGTACGGCGCGCTGTATTTCGCGACGAACGGGGGTCATTAAGATCACGCCGGTGTCTGAGGTACTCCGAAGACCCGGATCGATCGCGCGAAGGATCCGGGTCTTCATGGATATCTCGCGATTTCTTGTTTTTTTGACAAGATTTCCTCCAGACGAAGAAGCGGGCTAATTTCCCGTATCACGGGCGTCTCGCCCGTGTCTTGATTCAAAGAGGACACGGGCGAGACGCCCGTGATACGGGAAATCGTCCGCACTGCTTTGGGCGCGTGCTTTGGTTGCGGCCGCAGGCCGCGCTGAGAAGTACCTCAGACACCGGCGTGCGCGTTTCGCAAATCCGCCCTCTCACCCAAGTCCTCTTTTCCCGAGCGGGGAGCACTTTCACTACATTCATTCAAGCCCCGGCGCCTAACAAGCGGCGCTTATCGAAAGCGACGCGAAGACCCTCTGCCGGTACATTCATGCGATGCAATCCTTGCTCGAACAAGCCCTGGCCCACCATCATGCCGGCCGGCTTGCGGAGGCGCGAGAAACATACCGGGAGATTCTCCAGCAGAATCCCAATGAGCCCGATGCGCTTCACCTGCTTGGCACGTTGGAATTCCAGGAGCATCGTCTTGACGAGGCGATGGAACTAATTCGCCGGGCGCTGGAAACTGCCCCCGAGGCGGCGGAATTTCATGCCGCACTTGCGCAGGTGCTGTTCGCATCGGGGAAAATCGATGAGGCGATCGCGGCATATCGCCATGCGCTTTCGCTGCGCCACGACATGCCCGACGTGCATTACAACCTCGGCAGCGCGCTGCTAAGGACCGGCCAATTTGAATCCGCCGCGCGCAGCCTGCGCGAGGCGATTAACTTGCGCCCGGATTTCCCCGACGCGATGAACAATCTGGGCACGGCATTTCGCTCCATGGGAAAACTGGACGAATCGGCAGCCTGTTACCAGCGCGCCGTTGCACTTCAGCCGGGCGATGTGAAAGCCTGTGTAAATCTCGCCCAGGTACTGAAGATGACCGGCCAATTGGATGGGGCCATTGAATATTTCGATCGGGCGATTGCGCTGGCGCCCCACATGCCCGACGCCCGGAGTGGGAAGATTTACACGCTGCATTACCATCCGAAATGCAACGCCGCCCAGCTTTTGTGGGAAAACCTGCTGTGGAATCAGTGCCACGCCAAGCCGCTGCGCGGCATCCGGCGCGGGCACGATATTGATCCCTCGCCGAATCGGAAATTGCGGATCGGGTATGTATCGCCGGACTTTCGCGATCATGTGGCGGGGCTTTATCTGCTGCCGCTCTTCAAGGCACACGATCGGGAAAAGTTCGAGATTTACGCCTACAGCAATGTGGCTCGGTCGGATGCCATCACCCGGCAATTCCAGTCCCATTGCGATTTTTGGCGCGACATCGCCGGTGTGGATGATGAACGTGCCGAGCGGATGATCCGGCACGACCGGATCGACATTCTGGTCGACACGACGATGCACATGGGCGGCAACCGCCTGCTGCTTTTCGCGCGCAAGCCAGCCCCAATTCAGGTGACGTTTTGCGCCTATCCGGGAACGACCGGCCTGGAAACGATGGACTTTCGCATGACCGATCCATACCTCGATCCGCCGGAGGCGGGGGATCTGTTTTATTCCGAGCGATCGATCCGGCTGCCGGACAGTTTCTGGTGCTATCAGCCGCTGGATGAGGAGCCGATGGTGGGGCCGCTGCCAGCCATCGCAAACGGCCATATCACGTTCGGTTGCCTGAACAATTTTTGCAAGATAAACGACGGCGTATTGTCGCTTTGGGCGAAGGTGCTGCATGCGATGGCGAATTCGCGCCTCTTGCTTCTCGCCCCGCAAGGCAGCGCGCAAAACAAGGTGTTGAAAACCCTTGGCCGCGACGGAATCGCCGCCGGGCGGATTGATTTCGTCGATTTTCAACCCCGCCGGCAATATCTGGAAACATACAACCGCATCGATATCGCCCTGGACACGTTCCCATACAACGGCCACACGACCAGCCTGGATGCATTCTGGATGGGCGTGCCGGTGATCACGCTGATCGGCCAAACAGCGGTGGGGCGGGCCGGGTGGTCGCAGGCGTCAAACCTGGGGCTGACAGAACTGGCGGCGCGCGATGCAGGGCAATTCGTGGAAATCGCCGCGAAACTGGCACTGGATCGCGGGCGGCTGATCGCCCTGCGCCAGACACTTCGCGAGCGGATGCGGAAATCACCTCTGATGGATGCAGCGCGGTTCGCGCACGGGGTCGAGGCGGCATATCAGCAAATCTCGTCTCGACTGTTCTTCGGGATTAAATCTTCGCCAGCGCTTCAAGAGGAGTAATGGTGGAGACGACGGTTTTTAATCGCGTTAGATGTTCATGATCGAGTGAAACCAACTCGCATCGATACGTCAGGGCCACAGCCGCATATACCTCGTCAGCGCCACGGAGGCGGTTTCTGGCAGCCAGTTCGGCGCTCGTTCGCGCCAAGCGTTCGTCCAATGCGATGAAGCGAAGCGTTGGGAGAGCCAGCATGGCGGAAGCCATGTCGGCTGCGAGAGCGATATCCCCGCGGACGCGAGAAATGGCGCCAGCAAGTTCGATTGGCAAAAGCGTAGGTACAATGATTTGCGCTCTGAGCGCAATAAGCTTATCGAGAAGCCGGCGGCTCAAGTCATATGACGGCTCGCCCGGTGACTCGGCGTTTACCCATACACTCGCGTCAATCGTAAACAATGATTCACCGCCTCATTTCGCTCACCGCGTCGGTTAGAGATTCGCCACCAGGCGCGGACATCGCTGCCAGCCGGTCCCCCAACGCACGATAGCGACTCCATGCTGAGTCCAGATTAGCGGCGGATGGCGCAGAACCCGACGAAAGGCCGTCTGCGATCCTTGGCGCAAGGTACTGAAGCAAACGAACTTGATCCGAAAAATCCAGCTGTTCGATTGACGCTTCGATTTCACTGAGAGTGCTTCGGCTCATGGCCTAATTATAGCGTAAGTCTCATGAAAGCCCAAGCCGCTTACGCCGCAGTCCTGCAAAAGCTTCGCCAATCGGAATCCCTTCCCCTCGCTCGCTTTGTTGCTCGGCGCGGTTGATAGCCGCAAGGGTGTCGGCATCGAGCGACTCAAGCGATTCGGGCGCCATCGATTCAAGCGCGATCTGGATCGCTTCATCTGGAGATCCGTAGTCGCCATCCCTCATGCGCTCCTGGAGAAGCTTTTCCGTCTTTGGGCTAAGAGAAACTTCCATGAAAGCATTGTAGCATTTTCGCGGATGTATGCCAAAATGCGGGACGACTTGCCTCCGCCATTTCTAGTCCCGATTTGTCTTTCCCCCCTCCATCCCTTACCTTCCACCGCGCCATGCGGAATTTATACGACAAGGCAGATGTGGGTCGGTTTCTTAGACATCTTGTCGACGGAATTGCCGCCGAATTCCCTGCCGATCAGCCTCTGAATATCGTCGGCATTCGCACCCGCGGCGAACTGGTCGCCGCCCGCCTTGCCGGCGAATTGTCCAATCGCGGATTCTCGCACCTCGGACGCGGCGTGCTCGACATCACCCTTTATCGCGATGACCTTTCAGAAATCGGCCCGGGACCCATGGTGCGGCCAACCCGCCTGGATATTCCCCTCGACGCCAATCCGTGCATCCTCGTCGATGATGTGCTCTTCACCGGCAGATCGGTACGGGCGGCGCTGAATCTTCTCAACGACTTCGGCAGGCCCAAAGTCATCCGCCTTGCGGTGCTGGTCGATCGCAACGGGCGCGAGTTGCCGATTCAGCCGGACTATGTGGGCTTGACGCTGAAGGACGTGCAGCGCGATTGCCGGGTGAATGTGCATCTGGTTGAGAAGGATGGAGTGGATGAAGTGGTGGTGGAACCGAAGGGTTGTTAAGTGGCATGGGCGGCCCGCCCATGTTTCCGCACGAAAGACGCAGAGGAAGGAACCATGACCGCCGAATCGGCCGACGTCCGTTGGACGCGCAAACATCTGCTCTCGCTTGAAGAATTGTCGGCTGACGAAATCCGCTTCGTGCTCGACACCGCTGACACGTTTAAGGAAGTTTCCAAGCGCAGCATCAAGAAAGTGCCCGCCCTTCGCGGGCGCGTGATGGTCAACGCCTTCTTCGAGGACAGCACGCGCACGCGCACCAGTTTTTCATTGGCCGCCTCGCGCCTGTCGGCTGATGTTCTCGATTTCTCCGAGAAAGGCAGCAGCGTTAGTAAAGGCGAAACCCTCATCGATACCGCGCGCAACATCGAGGCGATGGGCGTCGACATCATCGTCATCCGCCATCCCGCGCCGGGGGCGGCGGTTTTGCTCGCCCGCCATACGCAGTGCAGCATCGTCAACGCCGGCGATGGCGCGCATGAACACCCGACGCAAGGCCTGCTCGATCTTTACACCATTCGCGAAAAGTTCGGCAGGATCGAAGGGCTGAAGGTGGCAATCGTCGGCGATATCGTCAATAGCCGGGTGGCGCGCTCGAATTTATGGGGCCTGACCAAACTGGGCGCGGAGGTGATTCTCGTCGGCCCGCCAACCCTGGTGCCCAAGGCTTTTGAAAAACTCGGCGCAAAGGTCGTTCACGATTTCGACCAGATCATCGGCTCAGTCGACGTGGTAAACATGCTCCGCGTGCAGTTTGAGCGCATTAAAAGCAGCCAGTTCCCCAGCGTCCGCGAATTCACCCGCTTCTTCGGCCTGACCCAGGAACGCTTCACCCGCTGCAAGCCAGGCGTCTTCGTCATGCACCCCGGCCCCATGAACCGCGGCATAGAAATCAGCAGCGGAATCGCCGACGGCCCCCAAAGCGGAATCCTGCAACAAGTAACCAACGGCCTGGCCGTCCGCATGGCGGTGCTGTATCTGGTAACACAGGCGGGAAGTGCAACAAAATGAACGAATAAAATGCGCTCGCGAAGGCGCGAAGCCGCGAAGATAGACGCGAAGGAGATTCCCATGGACGTCTTCGATTTTAGAAAACTGCCCGGACCAGGTGTGGATGAGAAAATTGAATTGCTTGCGCATGCTGTAATCGGAGCGGCAATCGAAGTACATCGAATTCTTGGGCCGGGTCTTCCGGAAACAGTTTATAAACGCGCCGTATCGAGAGAGTTGTCGCTTCGCCAAATCCCTCATCAATGCGAATTTCCAATTCCAATCATTTATAAAGGCGAGGACGTCGGCTTGGGAAAGATTGACATCCTTGTAGCCGGCAAACTGGTGATAGAGTTGAAAGCGGTTGATGCACTTTGTGCGGTTCACCGAGCGCAGGTTGTGACTTATCTGCAAGTTCGAAATGAGCGACTTGGAATTCTCATCAATTTTAACGTGGCCATGTTGCGCGACGGAATAAAGCGCGTCCTGAACCCAAACTTCAAGCCTTGATCTAAAATCCTTCGCGTCTTTCTTCGCAACTTCGCGTCTTCGCGAGCAAGCATTTTCTTATCGCAATCAAATGCCCACCCTCCTCATCCAAAACGGCACACTCCTCGACCCCTCCCGAATCTTCGAACGGCGGGCGGACCTTCTCATCCGCGACGGCAAAATCGCCGCTGTCGGCGCCAATCTCGGCCCGGCGGATCGCGTCATCGATGCCACCGGCATGTATATCACTCCCGGGCTGATCGACATTCACGTTCACTTTCGCGAACCGGGCGATGAAGAAGAGGAGACGGTTGCTTCCGGCTCCTCCGCGGCTGTTGCCGGCGGCTTTACCACCGTCTGCTGCATGCCGAACACCAAGCCGGCCCTCGATAACGAAGGGCAGATCGAATACATCATCCGCCAGGCGGCCCGGGCGAATCTGGCGAATGTGATCCCCATCGGCGCAATCACCAAAAGCCGCGAGGGGAAGGAACTGGCCGAGATCGGCTCGATGCTCAAGCGCGGCGCCATCGCCTTCAGCGACGACGGCGTCGGCGTGGCCGATGCCTCGGTCATGCGCAAGGCACTCCAATACGCCAAAATGTTCGACACCCTCATCACCCAGCATTGCGAAGAACCGGCCCTGGGCGGCGGGGCGATGCACGGCGGCCTCGTCTCCATCGCCCTGGGAATCCCCGGCATTCCCGCCGAGGCCGAGCAACTCATGATCGCCCGCGACCTACTGCTCAACCGCACCATCGGCTGCCGCTATCACGTCCAGCACATCAGCACCGCCGGCAGCGTCGAACTGGTTCGCCAGGGAAAACGGGACGGGTTAAGCATCACGGCTGAAGTCGCGCCGCATCATCTGCTGCTCACCGATGAAAGCTGCCGAACCTTCGACACGAATTACAAGATGAACCCGCCGCTGCGCACCGCCGCCGACGTCAAGGCCTGCATCGAAGGCGTCAAAGACGGCACCATCGATTGCCTGGCGACCGACCACGCCCCGCATTTAGCCGAGGAAAAGGAACTGGAATTCGTCTACGCCCCCTTCGGCATCATCGGCCTGGAATGCGCCCTGCCCCTGTACGCCAAAGCCCTGGTCGAACCCGGCCACATCACCTGGATGCAACTGATCGACCTGATGACCGCTCGCCCCGCCCAAGTCGTCCGCCTCGATAAGGGGACACTGCAAGAAGGGAAGGACGCGGACGTAACGATCATCGATCCGAACCGGGAATGGACGATCGATGTGTCGAAGTTTGCGAGCAAGAGCCGCAATTGCCCGTTCGGCGGATGGAAGGTGAAAGGCCGGGCGGTGATGACGGTGGTGGGGGGAGAGGTGAAGTGGGAGTTGCCGGCCGCATAAGCGATGAAAGACGATCTGCGCCCACCCGATAGTGGACGACTGCGCCGCTCCGGCTATCCCCGCCGCTTCGACCTCGCGCATCATTGCGCCCCATTTTGCGCCCCAATTTGGTGCGCATCATGGCCCATGTCCCAACATGTCCCATTTTTTGCGATTTTTCATCAAAAATGGGACATTCACTTCTTTTCCAAAGCCTCAACCCATTGCCTCCCAACACCTTACGCCAGTTCTCCGGAAAACCACCCGCCGGACTGATGGGACATTCGGGACATTTTTGGGACAAAAAATGTCCCATCGGCGTCCCATTCGCGTCTCGGGCTGAGACATGTCGCCGGACTGACGTCAATGCGAAGAAGTCGAACATGGATTTGCCGGATGCGGAGGATTGGAGATTGGAAACGGATGGCGACCGCAGGTTTTCGCCGATGCGTTCTTTGCCCGGGCCGCCGGTCGCCGTGGCGGGCAATTGCTGTCTTGTCGTCCCGCTCTCCGTAGATGCTTGAAGCATAAAAGCGATCTGTCGAAGTCGTGAGCAACGGGCGGCATTACCCGTTTGCCTATGACGTAGCCTCAACGACTGCCGACAGTATGGTGATCTTTTTAGCGATTGCCGCTGATCTTGCTGGAGACTAACACTAACGCACCCCGCGAAATTGACGCCGGCCGACACGTAAGCAAGCCAAAACGCGCGTGAGGTCACAAGCTCTTCCCAAAGGTTACGCATGGCTGGAATCTCAGCGATTCGGGTCGGATATGTCAACGGGCAAGCAATAGTCGCTCGCGTTTCGTCCACGGCTTCGGGTCGCTACCGCGGCCGAGTCAGAGTCCGATCCGCCGCCTTCGCAGCACGCAGTTCCCTTCTCAGCCGACGGATGGTCGCTGGCGGATTGAGAGTCGCCAATTCCTCCACGTCCTGGGCTTCGCCGAATCCGACCTCGCAACAGCAGGTCCCAATGAGAACCCGCTCTCGTTCATGTCCCGAGCCGAACGCCCCTTCGCTGTCCAGCTCGCGAAGAGCCGCGATGCAGAGCGTTTCCAGGGGCTGGCCAGCGCCGTATTCCTGGATCAACCCGGCCTCCACCGCCTGGTTTATCAGCCGCGTGACCTCGGCGTCGTCCTGTTGGTCGCCCCAATACCACCCGTGCTTGTCGTCGCCCGGCGCGTCCCACCGGAGCAGCGCCCGCAGGGACTTTAGCGAATCGCCCCGCTCGGCCCGATACCCCTTGGCGGCGTACTTCTCGGCCAGTCGGGTGAGGGATTCCTCGGAACCAGCGATGCGGATCGCGTAGGTTCTGCTCACGTCCACCTCGAACAGAACAGCGTAGACGCGGTCGTTTGGGTGGTCGCGGCCGAGTTGGTCCAGCAACGACCTGACCGTGCGCTTCAACTCCTCGCGGATACGCCGAAACAGTTCGGGCTCTGCCATTCCAAACGCCTCCAACAGCCGCGGTTTGTTTCTCGATCAATCGCCCGGCATTCGTGCGTCATCCTTCGCTGTTGTTTGCACCTTGCCGTCCACCAGATCAAGGAACGCTTGCCCGACTTCGATCAGGCGCAAAGTCTCAATGTCGCTTCCAAATTGCCCTTCCATCCCGAGCAGATTCAGAGCCGCGCCACCAAGACTGGCGGGGGCCGCCTTGAGGCGCTGCTGCAGCGACTGGATGGCATCGCGAACCAGTTGTTTGCCTTCAGCTGTGGAGATGTCTTCACCGATTGCGATCGGAACGTGCCCGTTGAAGTAGCCACGCGAAGCAATGAGCCACTGGTCCCGGATTTTCGTGGCCAGCCCGCCAGACTCTAGCGGGTCTTCGATGTGCAACGACGCTAACCTAAGCCAGAGCTCAAGGAGGCCGTCCCTGACCCAAAAGCCGTTTTCGCCGACGCTGACAAAGGTGGTGCCCATAGCGGAATGATGCATAGCGTTGGGTGGCAGGCAGCGCGCCGCGCCGAAGACAATATACCGCCGCCCGGTCCATCCGTTCGACACCCGCAAGCAAAACCAGGCCGTCCTCCCCGCCAACTGAGTCCCGACGAATGGTGTGGGTGCGGCCGTGATCCAGTTCCGGGAGGACCGCGTCGCACTCAAACTTGCCTCCTGCGTCCCGTATAAGGCCAATACTCTTGCCCTTAATTCGTTTAATAAAACCTCCAGCACCACGTATTCGCACCGAACGGACGACGTTCCGGATTTACTTGGCTCGTCACAGGTCCCAACTGCCGAAGTGCACCGGCTGCCAGTCCTCGTACCGAGCGCCCAAACCGTCCTCCGGGTTCCACTCGCAGTTGAACGACAACTCGAATTCGATCGCCGACTGCGTGTGGAAATGACGATGGATGTACACTTCCGGGTCGTCAATCAGCAACCAAACCTCCGGCGGTTGGCGCAAGGTCGGCGGACCGGAGTGGGGCAAGTCGTTCTGCGCCACCGGATCGTAGGCGCTGTAGGAGCCTTCGACCTCGGCTTTGTAATGACCAAACAGGGCAGACTCGAACGCCGGACGTAGATCGTGCGGATACTGAAGGAGCGCCCGCAGCACCGCGAGCTGGCGGGGCACGAAGCCCGCTTCCCCGGGATCGAGATTGACGGCCAGTTCCTTGCCGCCCCACCAAGGGAAGTTCGCCAACCCAGTCCAGCACGGTCCCACAAACTCGAAGGCGCGGAGCGCGCTCGCGGCCTCAGTGATTAGTGGCGTTCGAGCTGGTGTGTGTTCTGGCAGCATAACGGACGAGCTTTCGATGCCGGGCAGGCCGCCAACCCGCGCCGTTTACTCGATAATGAAACTTCCGGATCTGCAGAAGGCTATCAATTCCTCGAGCCGACCGCGAAACTTCTGCGCGACATCGGGATCGACCACCCGCTCGGCTGTGCGGTCTGGAACCTGCGCTGCAACAGCTTCACTGATCCGCCGTAACGTGTCCGAGACGACTTCTGCATATTCGGCATCGGCCAGTGCTCGCTCGCATGCGCCGGCCAGTGCGTTGGCGTCCGACGCGGAAACACGTTGGCCGTCGTTCGTCGCATATTCGCCCGACCATTCGGTGGATTCCGCGCCACTCTCCGATTGCCGAAGCGTCGTACCTTCGGGGAGCCAGCCATAGTGCCCGGCGAGGTTCAGCGCGAGCGCCCAACCTGAAGGCGAAAACCGCAAGTAGGCACCACTCTCGCTCGTGAGATCGAATCCCATGTATTCATCCTCATCCCCGATACGCCGCCTCGATGGCGGCGACGTCGATCTTTTTCATCGTCATCATCGCCTCAAACGCCCGCTTGGCGGCGGCGGTGTCGGGATCGGTCACTGCTTTTATCAGGATGCTCGGCGTGATCTGCCAGGACAAGCCCCATTTGTCCTGGCACCAGCCGCAGGCGCTTTCCCGGCCGCCGTTGCTGATGATCGCGTTCCAGTAGCGATCGGTCTCGGCCTGGTCGGCGGTTGAAACCTGAAACGAGAATGCCCAGTTGTGCTTGACGTTAGGCCCGCCATTGAGGCCGACGCAGGGGATGCCCATAACAGTAAACTCGACGGTCAACACGTCCCCTTTTTTCCCCGAGGGAAAATCCCCCGGCGCCCGATGCACCGCGCCAACGGACGAATCGGGAAACACGCTGGAGTAAAACCGCGCCGCCTCCTCGGCGTCGCCGTCGTACCAGAGGCAAATTGTGTTTTTTGCGGGATTGGGCATGTGATTTCTCCATCTGAGTTGAGCCGAAAACAGCCTACGTCCCGGCCTACTTCCCTATTTCAGTTTCGTCAGGTACGCAGCGATCTCTTTCGAGTGGGGATTGTATAAAAGTTCGTTTGCGCGATCCAAGGGCGTCTTGCCCTCGTTGTTTTTGGCATTCGGGTCAGCTTTGCGCGCGACCAGCCATTTGACCGCCCCCAAAGTCCCGCCCGCTGCTTTGTGTAAAAGAGTGTCACCGGCTTCGTTGCGGCCGTCCAATTTCGCGCCGCGCTCGAGAAGCAGGTCGAGAAGGTCTGTAGGATCATCAACGCAGGTCTCGACCGCGTTCCAGATGGCTGGCACATTGAAAATATCACACGCGGCGATGTTCGTGCCGGCATCGAGCAGCAGTCGGGCCGCATCCGTCCGACACCAAGCTGCCATCCTGTGCAGCGCGGTTCCGCCATATTTGTCGGTGGCCTTCGCGTCGACCCCCTGGTCGAGAAGGAACTGAACCATCTCGGTGCTTTGTGCGTTGAATAGCGCGGTTTCGCCCTCTTGCATTTCACCGCGAACCCTGGCTCCCCTACTGACCAGAAATTTCACGATTTCGAGATCATCACTTCCGACGATATTCCACATGACGGCGTAGCGTGATGCCTTGAGGTTAGGGTCCGCGCCCTTCTCAAGCAGCAGTTTTACCAGCTCGAGATTTTTTGTGGCCGCAGCGATTGCCAAAGGCGCGCCTTGGAGCTTGATGTGCTCATTCACAAGCCCCGGATTGGCGTTCAGCAACTTGGTGATGGTGGCTGCGTCGGCACTTTCGATAGCCGCGAAAAGTTTTTTCTGCAGCTTCGGGTCGTTCATCCGCTGTGACAGATCACTGATGTCGGTTTCCAGATCGGCCCAGGCATCCGCGCCGGCGTGCTTTTTGAGCCAGGCCGCAAACCGCTTATAGAGCGCCGGCAGCGCCTCGGTGGCCGGTTTACCCTTGATGCCTGCGATGACAAATCTTTGGTCTTCGTCGCGTTCGTCGATGTCCGACAGACCGGTGCGACAATTGTTAACGGCCTTGAGAAAGTCATCGAATGTCTCTGCCACGACGCCCCAATCGCCATGCGCGCCAATGTGAACAACGGCAGGTGACTTCGACTTGTACCACAGCGCGAGCAATCCCCCGTCGTAGAGCCGGAGAAACGGAACGGCCGTCTCCGTTGCGGACTTCTTGAGCGCGTAGTTCTTCAAGCTATTCCATTCAATCTCGAACGGCGGGCCAGCATCAATGAATCGCTGGAACAGCGCGGGTAGTTGCCGGCCAGCCGGGACGCGCCGTTCAATGTCTTTAATGCTCATGTGAAGCCCTGCGATTGTTCCAGATGCGGGAAACCGCCATTTCAAGATTGTGTTTTTGCGTACTCCGCGGCGATTTCTCGCAAGCCAGTTTCGGCATCATAATCGTCCGGGCCGGCATCGCGAAGTCAACAAAGAAACCGATGCTCCGAAATCAACGGAAACGCCGAATCGGTTATCAGTCGCGTGGCTGAAATGGGGCATTCAACGCGGAGGGGACGATGGCCGATTCCCTTAGCGATAAACACTATGGCTTCCCGGGCGCAATTCCTTTGGACGCGCCTGTCGCCTTTTTATCGTGGAGCACGTTCTCCAGATAATCCACGTGCATCTTCCCGCCGTTGCCGTTCCAGGGCTGAACGCCCCAGGCCTTTGAGCAAATATCGATCACTCCGTCCCCTTTTACATCGCCGACCTGCAATTCGTGCCCGCCGAGCTTTTCGTCGAGGATGATATGCTCGGCGTATTTCTGGTCGCCGAGGTTTTCCCAGACGACGAATCGCGGATTGGTGCGGCCGGCGGGCAATAATTCCTCCTGCTCATTCGACACAATATCCAGCCGCCCGTTTCCCTTGAAATCGGCCACCGCCAATGAATGCAACGAGCCATATTGGAAGCTTTGCGGCAATGCCTGCTTCGTCCAGCTTTGCCCTTTGTCGGGCGTTCTCAGAATGTAAATCTTCGAATCGCTGATGTCGGCATCGCACATCACGATCACCATTTTCCCGTTGCCGTCCATGTCGGCAATCATCGTGCGCACGCAAACGCCGAACGGCCCGCGGCGGCCCATTGGAATATTCTTATGCGCCACCCATTCCAGGCCACGGCCGTCCTTGTTTTCAAACCAGGTGTCGCCGCGAACGACGTCGTTGTGAAGAATGAAACCGGGACGGAAGAATGAAACCGGGACGTAGCTAGTCTCCGTCGCAAAACGGATTTCGTCCACGATTTCGGCGTTAATAATTGCAAAATTCTCCTCGAAGAACAGAAGGATTTCTCGCGTCGCGCGTATGAATTGCGGGGGGTTTGTGGCAGC
>DASRRM010000202.1:0-6581 GCA_035695715.1 Tepidisphaeraceae bacterium | reverse complement strand
GCTGGGCTCGCTCATCGGGCAGATCATCCGCACATCGGCCATCGAGCGCAAAACCCTGCTCGCCGCCGGCGCAGCTGCGGGCATGGCCGCCACCTTCGGCAGCCCGGTTTCCGCCGTGCTGCTGGCAATCGAATTATTGCTCTTCGAGTTTCGGGCACGCTCCATTATTCCTGTCGCGTTGGCCTCGGTGGCTGCCGCGGGCGTGCGCGTCGGGTTTGACGGCGTGCACCCGGTATTTGCAATGTCTCCCTTGCAACAACCGGCTGGATGGGCATTGGCAGTTTATATCGTCGTGGGCGCGCTGGTGGGTGTTGTTTCCGTCGGCGTTACACGGGCGGTGTACTGGGTCGAGGATATGTTCGAGCATTTGCCGGTGCATTGGATGTGGTGGCCGGCCATCGGCGCGGTGGCCGTCGGCATCGTCGGATACTTCTATCCGCGCACGCTCGGCGTGGGATATTCCAACATCAGCCACATCATTTCCGTCGGCACGCCTGATGGCGGCGGATTCACCATCAAACTCATCGCCATCCTCTGCTTGATGAAATTCATATCCTGGGCCATTGCCTTGGGAAGCGGGACATCCGGCGGAACGCTGGCGCCGTTATTCACCATGGGCGGCGGCGTGGGCGTGCTGCTGGGCGTTATCTCGGTTCACTTTTTCCCTCACCTGGGCATCGACATCCGCGTGGCGGCTTTGGTGGGCATGGCGGCCATTTTCGCCGGGGCCTCGCGCGCCATGCTGGCCAGTGCCGTCTTCGCGTTTGAGACGACGTTGCAGCCGCTGGGGCTTTTGCCGCTGCTGGGCGGCTGCACCGCCGCCTATTTCGCCTCGGCGCTCCTGATGCGCAACACGATCATGACGGAAAAAATCGCCCGCCGCGGCGTGCGCGTGCCGGCGGAATACGAAGCCGACTTCCTCGACCAAATTCCCGTCTCCGATGTGGTCAGCAAAGGCCTCACCTCCATTCACGGCAATGAAACGCTGGCGCGGGTGCGCGACTGGATTTCCTCCTCTGCCCCCGGCGCCACTCATCAGGGCTTTCCTGTGGTGAACGAAGACGGACATTTGATCGGCGTGTTGACGCGCCGCGATCTGCTCAACCCGCAAACGCCCGGCGAAACGAAAATCGAATCGATGATCCGTCGGCGTCCCAGTTTTATTTACGACGATTGCACATTGCGCGAGGCCGCCGACCACATGGTTCGCCACGAGGTGGGGCGGCTGCCGGTTTTGTCGCGGAAGGAAACGTGGAAGGTGGTCGGGATGGTCACGCGCAGCGATATTCTGGGCGCGCATCGCAGCCGAATCAGCGCTGCCGAGCCGGGGGCAAAGCTCAATCTTCGCCAGTTGCTGCCGCGGCGCTCGGCAAATGGTAAGATGCACAGCGAAGCGAAATAGATCGGAGCAAAGGCGCATGACCCTGCAAATCGATCTTTCCCCGGAATTTGAAGCGCGCCAGTCAGGAACGGTGTCCAGAGTGCGGGAGACAAATAACAGGTCCGGCGCGGTTGCCGGGCCGTTAGCCCCGATATTTCGCAATCCGTTTTCCGCTTATGCATCGTCCGTCGCTCACAATCCCGCGATTGATCGGCTTATGTACCGTAATCGTCGTTCTGTGCGCTGATCGCTTCGCAGGTGCCGATCCCGCGCCGCATCCCAACATCCTCTTCATCCTCCCCGATCAATGGCGCGCCTTCGCAACGGGTTACGCCGGCGATCCCAACGTCAAAACCCCCAATCTCGATCGCCTGGCAGCGCAGAGCGCAAATTTCACGAATGCCGTTTCCACCTGTCCCGTTTGTAGCCCGTTCCGCGCATCGCTTCTCACCGGGCAACGCGCCACCACACATGGCATTTTCCTTAACGATGCCCATCTGGCCGACAACGCGGTAACGCTTGGGAAGATTCTCGACTCAGCCGGCTATTTCACGGCTTGGATCGGCAAATGGCACCTCAACGGGCGCGGCCGGCTTTCGTTTATTCCTCCGGAAAACCGCCAGGGGTTCGAATATTGGAAGGTGTGCGAATGCACGCACATGTATAACCACTCAATCTATTTCGGCGATACGCCGGAGCAATTGGTCTGGCCGGGATATGATGCTTTTGCCCAGACCGATGATGCAAAGCAGTACATTCGCGACCATGCAAAATCGGGAAAGCCGTTCGCGTTGTTTCTGGCGTGGGGTCCGCCGCACGATCCGTATGGAACCGCACCGGCGGAGTTCCGCCAGATGTATCATCCGGGCGACATCAAGCTTCGCTCCAATGTTCCGAACGAATATGCCGCATCGTCGAAAAGAAATCTCGCCAGCTATTATGCCCACTGCTCGGCCCTGGACCGCTGCGTCGGCGAACTATGGCGGACCCTGCGCGACGCGGGAATCGAGAAAAATACCATCCTGGTCTTCACATCCGATCACGGCGACATGCTGGGCTCGCACGGCATGGAGAAAAAGCAAAAGCCGTGGGATGAGGCCGTGCGCGTGCCGATGCTCTGGCATTACCCGGCGGCACTGGGCGAGGGCGGGAAAAAACTCGATGCCGTCATCGCATCGGAGGATTTGATGCCGACATTGCTGGGACTGAGCGGGGTGAAAGCTCCCCCAAGCGCCGAAGGCATCGACTTCGCCCCGTATCTCCGCGGCGGCGAAAACCCCAAGCCCGACAACGCCGCATTGATCGAATGCGTCGCCCCCTTCGGCGAATGGAACCGCACCAACGGCGGCCGCGAATTCCGCGGCATCCGCACCGGGCGTTACACATATGTCCGCGACCTTGCCGGCCCATGGCTCTTATATGACAACGATATTGATCCCTACCAGAACGAAAACCTCGCCGACAAACCCGCCGCCGCCGAAGTTCGCGCCCGGCTCGATGGCGTTCTCAGCAAACATCTGAAAGCAGCGGGCGATGGGTTTCTTCCCGCCGGGAAATATCTGGAAAAGTGGGGGTATGCCGATAAGGTCGACAAGACCGGAACGCTGCCGACGAGGCCATAGACGCGTTCCGGATCATTTCTCTGGCTGATGTTTGCAAGGTCCATCCGCTCGACGCCGGTTCTGAGATACGTCGCGGCGCGGCGAAGCTGCAAAATAAGAAAAATGCGATATCGCCACAGATGAAAGACCGATGAACACAGCGCGGCTGCGCCGCAAATCCGAAATCCGAATGACGAAATCCGAATCAAATCCGAATGACGAATGACCAAATGTCTGGCCCGGAGCCCGCCAAAGATGTTGTTAACAAAACAACAAGTTGAAGGATTGTAGTACAGATAAGACTTGAAATGCCGCCGTATTATCTGTGTCCGTCGGTCTTCCATCTGTGGCGAATCTCCGCGTTTTGTTCGCGGTTTCTGAACGCGGAAAACCTTGTTCGAAACGAGGAATCGCGAGATATCCTTGCAGACCCGGACCTCACCGGGAAAGATCCGGCCGCCTTCACGAGCCGGGCTTTGTCGTTTCGGTTCCGCACTCCGGGCAACGACCCGGCGTGGCGCGGAGATCATAGCCGCAAACCGTGCAGAAATTTCCACCTCGTCGAGCGCGCGGACGTCGACTTACCCATATGACAGGCGCTATGGCAAAGATCAGTCCGAGCAGCCAATATGGAAAGGCGAGCGCGCGGAACCGGACGGTATCCTGAAAGCCACTTCCGCGGACGTCCACTGATTCGTCGTCCCAATAGAGCCAGTCGAAGCCATGTCGGTGATGAAGTCCGGCAGAATGGAAAACAAAAGCCTGGCGATCAACTTCCGTAAACGGAGCCGGACGTGGCGCCGCCGACGGCACAAAATCCTGAACACCGGTCGCCAAATCGGCAAGCAACGCCTGCATCAGAGGCGTCTGATACCTCGGATCATCGACGCGCCAATCAACATATTTCCCCGGTGTCCACTGGCACGACCGGGATTGCAGTTCAATCGTCCCGCGCGTCGATTTAAACTCGTATAAATTCCACCTCAGAAACTCGTAGTGATCCGTTTTATGGAAACTCCGCACCCACAGCGCGCACACCGCCGCGCACAGGACCAGCGACGAAAATGCCACGAGGTTGAATATCCGATGTTTCATCGCAAGTCACAGTATCCGGCGGCTATATCGATGTCTTCGACGCTCTTATAGTTCCTATGCAGCACGCTCATACATCTTTGTCCTTGGAGGCAGACTTCACCATCCCGCTCACTTCGCGCAGCAATTCCTCGCGCGTGTATGATGTCTTGGGCAGGATTTTCTGCACGCTGCCGCTCAGCCGGCGATGGTCTTCCTCGGTCAAATCGCGCGCGGTGACGACCACCACGGGAATCGATTTCCACGCGTCGTTCTTCCGCAACTCGGCGATGAACTCAAAGCCGTCCATTTCCGGCATCATCAGGTCGAGCACGATCACGCCAGGCTCTTTTTGTGCCAGGCGGTCGAGCGCGGCGCGGCCGTTGGCGGCTTCAAGGATCGGCCAACCCTCGGCCGACAGCGTTCGGCGAACCATCTCGCGAACATCCGGGTCATCCTCGACAACCAGCACCTCCGTGCGGCTGGGCGGACGATACTTTTCCAGCACCCGCGCCAAGTCGCCGTGATCCACCGGCTTGGTGAGAAAGTCCGCCGCGCCAAGAGCGCTGCCCAACTCACGATTTTGGTCGCCAACGATCGACAGAATTACCACCGGCACATCCGCCGTCGCCGCGTCGGATTTCAGTGCGCGAAGCACGGCCCAGCCATCCATCTCGGGCATCAGCACGTCGAGGGTGATGGCATCCGGCTTCCATTCGCGCGCCAGGCGGATACCTTCCTCGCCGGTTTCGGCGAGGCGCGCATCGAACCCCTCGGCGGCGAATAATCGCCCGAGTAATTCGCGAGCAAGCGGGTCATCATCGATCGCCAGCACGCGCCCGGGCGTCTTGCGCCCGGAGATCATCACCATCAGATCCGTCGGCTTTTCTGATTTGACGGCCGGCCGGGCGAGCGCCATCCGCTCGGGCGCGGTGGTGGCCGCGGGAAGGCGCATGGTGAAGGCGGCTCCCTTTCCCAGCTCGCTTTCCACGGTGATATCGCCGCCCATTAGCTGGCAGAATTGCCGGCTGATCGCCAGCCCAAGCCCGGTGCCGCCATATTTGCTGGAGGTCTGTGCGTCGGCCTGATTGAAGGCCTGGAACAGCCGGCCGATTTGCAGCGGCGACATGCCAATGCCGGTGTCGGTCACGCGAAAGACGATCCAGTCGCCGCCGGTGTTTTCCTCGCGCGTGGCCGTCAACGTGACGGTGCCATTGGAGGTGAATTTCAGGGCGTTGGAGAGGAGATTGAAGAGGCACTGGCGAACCTTGGCCAAATCGCCGCGCATGTCGCCGATGGTATCAGGGCAATCGACTTCCAGGGTGTTGCCGTTTTGCGAAACCAGCGGCTTGATGGTCGCCGCCGCGTCGTGAACCATCAGGCAGACGTCAAACGCCTCGATATTCATCGACATCTTGCCGGCTTCGATCTTCGAGAGATCGAGAATGTCGTTGATAAGGGCCAGCAGGTGCTTGCCGGCATTGCGGATTTTTTGCAGGTCGGCGATTTGCTGCGTGGCCGCCGGGCCGCTTTCTTCCAGCAACATTTCGCTATAGCCGATGATGGCATTGAGCGGCGTGCGCAGCTCGTGGCTCATGTTGGCCAGAAACAGGCTTTTAAGCTTGCTGGCTGATTCAGCCGCCTCCTTGGCGCGAACCAGCTCCTGCTGCTGGATCGCCATGGCGGCTTCGGCCTTTCGCCGTCGGGCGGAATAGGCAATCACCAGATAAAACGCGACGCCCAACAGCGCGAAATCGAAGAAGGTGAGCATCGCAAAGGGGACAAGTTTCTGCTGGCGCGAGATAAACCGCACCAGCGCCACCGAAACAAACGCCAGAAAGAACCCGGCAATCACGCGTTTTTCGGAGGACCAGCGCATGGGGGGAATTGTAACCGCATGTCGTTGGAAAGTTGCCGCCGTCCTCGCTCATTTCAAAGGCTAATGCTAAACTACTCAAGAGGTGCAATTATGAGCGTCAAGGAAATGTTAATTGAGGAGATCGAACAGGCGCCGGCTGACGTGCTGGGCGAGGTTCTCGACTTTGTCCGGTTCCTGCGAACAAAAGGACATGATCGTCACGAAACTGCGATCGCGAGCGAATCGTCGCTAGCCAAGGACTGGCTGCTTCCAGAGGAGGATGACGCATGGCGCGATTTATGAAGGGCGAGATCGTTGTCGTACCGTTTCCTTTTTCCGACCTGAGGTCGTCAAAAAGACGTCCCGCGCTCGTCGTGGCATCACTTAAGGGCGACGACGTGATTCTCTGTCAGATAACGAGCCAAACCTCGAGCGATGGATATTCAGTTCCTCTCGACGGGACGGACTTCGCCTCGGGCAGTCTCAGTCAACCAAGCAACGTTCGACCGAACCGCATTTTCACTGCGGATACTAGGCTCTGTCTGAAAACTTAACTTCTTGCTGCGCCTATAATTGGTTTAATTCCAGGGAAGGAATTGACACCAAATAGGAGAACAGCACGGATGCGACGCCATCAAGTTACGGATGCGCAATGGGAATTCATCGAACC
>DASRRM010000201.1:0-19600 GCA_035695715.1 Tepidisphaeraceae bacterium | reverse complement strand
CGGTCTTGTGGTTGGTGGCCTGTGGGTTGTTTCCGCATTCGACGCCGCCGTTAGCGTGTCACCCCTTCGCGACAAGCTACTGCCCGTACTGCCGATTATGTTTGAAGTCGCATGGATCATTTCGGCTGTTTACCATGCTCGTAAGTTTATGAAATCAAAAGAATGAAACGCGCGCCGTCTGCAAGCCCATGGCCGACCCATGCTCGATCCAGCCAATTATCTCGTTCCCGCGCAGGTCGCGAAGATGCTGGGCAAGAGCCGCAACAGCGTCGTGGCGGAAATCAAATCGGGCCGCATGAAGGCGATGGACTTTCGCAATGAAGGCTCGGGCCGCCCGCAGTACCGCGTGCTGCCGCAGTGGGTGGAGCTGTGGAGGGAAAGCAGGCGGGTGATACCGACCGTGAAGCAGGAGCCGGTGAAGAATGCGCCGATGCCGCCGCTGAACGGCGTGCGGGCGAGATTGCGTCGCGCGAAGGAAATCGAGCAACGGCGAAAGGCTGCTTTGGCTCAGAAACGAGGCTAAATCCGTTAGGAGACTGTCAGCGTTAACATTCCCCAAATTTGCGCCTTGCTTTTCGCCACAATACTTCGATAAAATCCCGCCAGTCCGAACAATCGGCACCGGTGTGACAACCGGATTGTGAGCGACAACCCAGCCATCCAACGCCCCGTTCTTTTTTCGGGCCGCGCAGCCTGTTCACGGCAATTGTCACGCGCGGTTCATTGAAAGGCGGGGCGTTTTGTTGGTTGAATCATGGAAAACCGACTCCCTCCAGAGCAACCTTTTGACGCCAAACTGAACGTTCGCAATTTCTTCTACCATGCGGACGACAGACCACCCTCATTGAACTCACAAACGCCTATCGATTTAGCCCCGATGATTGCAGCGGTGTTCTCCTTCAATCGTGAGACATTTAATCTGCCGATTCCCATGAACGACAAGCGGTACGTTGTCGCATTCTGGCAGCAACACGGAGAATCGGCGGGCACGGCAACTTGGATATTGGGCGATGGTATTGTCGCCGCGTCAATGATTCTCGGCGGCAAGAATGACGAAGACGACGCGGAAGCGTTAAGATATATGCAGCAGTTGGGCGGTTTTGGTCATTACATTCCCGGTACTGTGTTCGCGCAAATACGAACGATGAACCGGCCGCTTGTCGCTACGTTCTTTCTGCAACAGGGGGTTGCGTCGCAATCACCAATTTTCGATGCAAGCGTGGCCATTGGGACGGCTTATTCTAAGTTAATCGCAGCATCCGCCAGCGAACCATTGGGCGACGCCCAAGCTGCGGTTGAAGTAAAACGCGCCGACAAGTATTACATTTTGGATGGGAAGCTATATCCCCTGGTTCGCTACATGCACCACGAGATCATGATGAAAATGACCGATGTGGCGGAAATCATGAAGAGTATGACGCAATTGCTTATCGAACAGCCCGCCGGATTCAAACAGCAGATCAACTTTCGCCATATGCCCAAAGCAACGCTTCAATGGCGGGCTACCAGTCCCACCACGATGTTTGTTGCGATTGAGTTCGCCGAAGGCGCGGCGAAAACCATGCTGTTGCTCTGCGGCGAAAACAGGGATGCGGAATCGCTGTCGCTTTTGGAAGCAAAAGAGATCGTACCAATCCACGCTCGTGTCGAATACGAGCAGGGTGTTTCATTGGTTAAACAAATGACTCGCCCGCTTGCCCTCGTCTATGGACCTAATGACCTTACATCACCAATGGGCGAGTCGCCCAATGCCCTAATGGAGGATATGGTCGCATTGGCGTACTTCCGGCTTCGCGGAATTATTTGAACGCAGTTCTTGCGCTTAAATCGGTAATGTTGAATGTGTCGTCGGGTGATTTTTTGGTGAAAATATGACCATTGATCCAGGGATCGCGCTTGCGCTTGCAGTGCATGCTCACAAGGGGGTGTACGCATTGCTTCTCGGATCGGGCGTCTCGCGCGCCGCCGGTATTCCAACTGGCTATGAGGTCACCACCGCGCTTATCAAACGAGTCGCAACTGCGGCTGGCGAAGACCCAGGGACCAACCCCGACGCATGGTACGAATCGAAGTTTGGCAGAGTCGCCAGCTACTCCAAGCTTATTGAAGAAATCGCGTCGACGCCGCCAGAAAGAATGTCGCTTCTGCGTGGGTTTTTCGAGCCGACCACCGATGAACGAGAGCAAGGATTGAAACTTCCCACGCGGGCACACAAATCGATCGCCAAGCTGGTGGCGGCCGGATACATCAACGTCATTATTACGACCAATTTCGATCGCCTGCTTGAAGACGCGCTAAACGCTGAGGGCGTTAATCCATATGTCGTTTCTGCGCCTGACCAGATTGCTGGGATGATGCCATTAACGCACATAAATACCTGCCTCATCGTGAAAATCCACGGTGATTATCTCGACACACGCATTAAGAACACCCCCGATGAACTTGCTGGCTACGATATTGATTCTAATGCCCTCCTTGATCGAATATTTTCGGAGTACGGGTTAATTGTCTGTGGTTGGTCTTGCGACTGGGACCCGGCGCTTTGTGCGGCCGTTACGCGGAACACGCGATTTCGTTTCGGCACCTTTTGGATGTCGCGAGGGAGTTTGACTGCGACGGCGGAAGGCGTAGCAAAATTTCGGTTTGCCACCATCAATAAGATCGATTCTGCGGACCAGGCATTCGGTGATCTAGAGGCGAGAGTGTCTGCTCTTTCAGAAGAGCGAATCGCGGACCCCGTGTCGCCGCAGATTGCTTTAGCACTGACCAAACGATTCATGTCTGAGGATAAGCATTTTATCCAGCTTGAAGATTTAGTTGTTCGCGAATTGAATTCCGTGCGCGATCAATGCGCCCCCAACTTTTTCCCAATGAGCGAGGTTCCAACCCACAGTAGTTTCGTCGGCCGCGTTGGACGGATGGAAACTGTCTGCGCGAAAATCATCCCCATGGTGGCGGCTCTCGCCTATTGGGGTTCAAACCGAAATGATGCACTGATTGCGCGATGCGTTTCCTCGCTTGCGCGCCAAGAGAGTTTTTCTGGCGCAATTTACGATTATTGGGATAGACTCCGCCTCTATCCCGCGAATTTGACCTGTTATGCTGCATGCGTATCCGCCTGTATTCGCCAAAGATTTGGCCTGCTAAAGCTCTTATTGGTGGATTCGACAATTCGACAGCCTTTGGAAGAGGCTAAGCCGTTAATCCAATGCATCGCTCCAGGTCGAGCGCTTCATTACGAGGCAGCCCAATGGCTCGATCCAGTACCAAACGGAGGCAACAGAAAAACTCCCGGAAGCGACTGGATATGTAAGCAGTTGCAGCCGATGCTTGGAAATGTTTTCGGTGCTGATGTGGATTTCGAAGACGCCTTCGATAAATTTGAAATGCTATTAATGCTAATCAGTTCAGATATCTGCGGGTGGGCACCGATAGGCCGATTTTCGTGGCGTAATGCCAGATCTGCGGGCGGTTCTACGTATCAGAATCTTATCACTGAGGTCCGAGGTCTTTCGGAAGCTCACCTGGTTCTTGCCAGTGGACTATTTGGTGGGAAATTAGACCGTTTCAATGCTGCTGTCGAAAAGATGACGGAAGGTGTCAGCCGCGCAGCTTGGGGCTGAGCAACGCGGTTGCTCGCTCCTTTGTAACCGAAGCTTACGTTTAATTGGTGCCTCCGCGCGTCGGCGGATCAGGAGGAATCAAATGGGATCGATGTGCTTTGAACGTGGCAAGCCATCCACACTCACCGACGAGTGCCCCATTCGTTTCGGGAGCCTGTACGCATGGGATTATCTCTGCGCCCTGGTTGCCATGAACGCCACGCCACTGCCAGAGCCGGAAGACAGACGTGTACGATGACGAGGGTATCGTCATTCACCGATTTGGGGCTGAGGCGTCGCGCCTGATGGCTGCCGGGATTCGCTTGTCCCTTCCAGACGTGCCCACAGACAACGCGAGGCAAGAAGTGGTAGGGCCACTGGCCGACGTGCCGTTCCTCTCATCCGGGGGCATCGAAAGCCCGCTCAATTGGTGGGGTGGCCGCAAGGATGAGTTGTCGGCACTGGCAGCGTTCTTTGAAGCTGGCGAAACCGACGTGGTGCTGGACTGCTGAAACGCAACGTTCTACATCTCTTTTAGTTGCCTCGATGGCATCACCTTCATTGGCGATGAACAATTTACCATCTGGTCAAATTCCTCTTGAGTCAATTCGTCTACAATGATCGGGTACTCTTGGCTACTCCATTCACCTTTCCCAACCGACCTGATTTTCGCAGTGACCATCAGTGTGCCGGTGCCTTCAATTGGCATTTGCCCCACGATGTTGGCATTGATCCGGCAGTTTGGCGATTCGAAGGTGAACTTGCCGCTGCCCACCGAGACTTCCGCCCCTGTCGGAGTTCGAAACTCCACGGACCATTCGAAATCGCGACCAATGTCGTTCTCCTCGCGTGCCCATGCGGCAACTACCCGCATTTGCAAAAGTGGCATCATAGCGGGATGAGCTGTCTTGCTAATCCGGAGCTTCTCAATTACGCCGAAAATCGTGATGCTTCCGGAAGTTCGATCTTCGGACGTTCCTTGAGCGCAGAGGATGTAAATTGGGCGCGCCATTTATCGGGCCGTCACGATAGTCTGATTTCCTGACATGACCGGCGGCCTTAGTGTAACTTCGATTGCCTGGGAGGCCGACGCAGATGTCGACTGTCGCGCAACCTTGCTCAACGACAAATTTCTTTTGGCCCTTTCGCGAAGAACAAGAAATACAATTCCAAGAGCAACGGAAACAATCGTTGCGCCGCCCGAGAGAACGAGTGGAACATACGCATTGGTCTTAATGGCAAATATCTCTGCTACCAATCCAGCAAGCAATGACAACGACGATCCGCCAAGAAGAGAGATTCGAGTTGTGTCCTTCATTGCCAAACCCTTCGAATGACCAAGATCATCGTACGACGTCACTTCTTCCACATCAAATACAGCACCCCGCACATTCCACCCGCACCGAGTAAGTTCGCCAAACCCCCCAAAAGGATTCTTCCCGCCCACACGTTCAGCGCCCGCTTTGATTTGAGCATCGGCAAGCATCCGCTATGCAATACCATCGTCGCGAAGACTGTTCCAAATGAAGCCGAAAGAGCAACGGAAACAAGCCTGAAATCAGGATTCTGGAGGTCCGGCAGACAGGCGAATCCCGTTAAAAGTCCAGTCAGACTCAAGTCTGGGCCATAACACCAATTCTCGAAGGTAAAATCGTCGTGGTCAATCAGCCATCTCATTCCCAGATCAAGCCAGAATGCGAAAAACGGAATGCCGAAGATGTAGAGCATCCCCTTGTAGTCCAGACGGCCTCCGATGGAAGAGTGAGGACGAAATTGTACAGACCGGTTGCAACGATAACAAGAATCCAAGGCGTAGCGACATCACCTCCACTTCTATCCAACTCCGCCCCTTCCCCGAAATTCATTGCCAGTCCCTTCGCAGGGAGGTAGTCTGTACCATTCCCCAAGCAACAGGAAGGATGAAGGGTCGCGACAATGCCGTATCCCCGCAAGGCTGGCACGTTTTCCTGCCTCTGATGGTATCGCGACCGCCATCGTGGGTAGAATCGTTCGCCTGCGTGTGTCCTGTGCGGTTTCTCGATTTTCCTTTCATCCGGCGGCTGGATTCCGTACCTTGATCCAACCAGCACGGGGAATCAAATGGCACTTCAATCAATCACGCAGTCCGCGCAGCCGGAAACCTACACCTGCGGTCATTGTGGGCGCGCGTTGGGGCAGAATGAACCACCGTATCTGTACGGCGAAACCGTCGTGTGCTACGCATGCTCTGTCGCCCTGGCGACGCCGCAAGTCGAATACGCTCCGGCAGCCCCAGCGCCGCGGCGACATGTTCGCGCACCGGAATACTCCGCGATCATCGCCGGCTCCATTGTTATCTACGCCGTGGCAGCACTCCTGGCGGTTGGTGCGGTAATTGGAATTGGCGTTGGAATCGTTGATTCAATTCGATCTGGACCCGGCTCCATTTCTGAGCGCGAAGGATTGGTGGAAATTACCATGGGCACGGTGGCCGCAGCTTATGCCGCCCTCCTGGCGCTGGTCGGGTCGATCGCGCGGGCTATCCGGGACATCGCCCGTAATTCATTTAATCGATGACGGGCCTACGGCTTGCCGATCCGTGCGGACAACGCATCCACTCCCGGCGAAGAGTGCCCCGTTCGTTTCGGGAGCCTGTATGCGTGGGATTACCTCTGCGCCCTGGTTGCCATGAACAGCACGCCGCTGCCAGAGCCGGACGAGACAGATGGGGCTGCCTCCGGTCGGTAAGGGCAGTTGGGGCAGAGATTTTGGGTGTTTGAGTAGGCGACTCGACGACGACGGAACGCCGCCTGCCGACATTTTTGCGAGCAATAAACTCCATCCCACCGAGTGGCGGTGAAGGCGACTCCGCACGGGCAAATCTTTTCGCGGCGCTGGGCGGAGTATCTCTTCACGCGAATCTTTCTTGCTGCTTTTTGGCACCCGTCGCTGCAATATGGTTTGCCAGCGTATGACCATTGGAAACTCGCGCCGCAGTGCTTGCAGAGATTGGTCGTGGCCGTTTCCATAATCCGTCACAATTCGCTTTCCCAAAAAGCCTGAATAGCAGGCGTATCCGTCACGCGACGCCCGCGTTGCAGTTCGTTGTTCTACAGCGATATCCGTCACCGGTTTTCCCGTTTTTTTCCCGTTTGAACGGCCGTGACAAACCCAACAAAACCCAACAAAACCTTGGCAAAAGTTAACAAAATCGAACAAAACCGAACAAAAATCAGCCTTTTTTCGGGATGGTGTTTTGCCGCTGAACCTAACAAAACCTAACAATCCGCCATGCAGATTTCTGGTTTCAGCCATGTCTCGCCTCTCCCTTACCCGTCTGGATACCCTTTGCGGTCGCTGCCTTGCACGCTGGGGCACGAAACGCCTGCGGATCAGGCGTTTCGCCGTCCAGTTCCCTCACGTCGACGCATCGCAAGCCGCATTGCCTCAGCGCCACCTTGAGCAAATGGCGCATCCTGATTTCAGACGGTACCGCGTTATCAACGGGTCGAAGTTTCAAAACAAACTCGATCATCTCCATTTCTCTCCGTCACGCGGTGTCACGCGTGTTTTGGCATAGCAGCGCCAACGTCTCATGCGCACACGCGCACGCGTATTACTATGTAAAAGCACGCGTGACACTGCGTGACACTGCGAGCTACCACTCCGGCTTTTTCCCACGTTCGATACTTACGGTTTGCTTCGCTGAAATCGTCAAATCGATGCCCTCATAGAAGCGCGAAACGGTTTCCAATTCGCTGTCACGACGCTGTTTAACAGCGATTCGGGGTAGTGAGGCGCGAAGGTCCCGGCCGAATGTCTGTTGGGTTCCAGTCTGCTCGCGCCCCTGTTGGTGGCACCAATACCCCCATGCCTCAAAGAGCGCGGCAACAGGAATGCATTCTCCTGGCTGAACAACGCACCAGTCGCGGATGAACACGCTGATGGGACTGGCGAGGTCATTCAATTCCTCGATTGCCGCCGTCGAAGAATCAGGTTGAACGAATCGCCCGCGCCGCTGGAGTCGCTGCCAGCCAGCCACGGCCCAAAGCAGGATGCCGGGAAGTTCGGCGCAGAGTCGGTCCTCCAAGCCAATTTCCTCTCGACCATAAAAACTCTCCGACAGGGTGAGTACCAAAAACCGGCTGGCGAGCGCCCCGCTGGCATCGGCAAGCTTCGGCAGTTCATTCGTGAGGATCATCAGACGGGCTTGAATCCGCGTCGTCTTCGGCTCTTGGTTTTTGATGTCGACGGTCATGACGTCTTCGCCCACAATTGCGAGGATGCGCTCGGTGATAATGGCTTGGTCGGTGCGACCGCTCAGGCGAGCGTCGCTGATGACGGCGAGCAACTTGCCCACCAACGGCCACAATCCGAAATTCGTTGCGAGTCCGCTCAGGGTCGGACCGCAGACATTCATTATGCCGATTAGTCGAGTGAGAACGCGGGCAATCGTGCCTTTGCCCGCTCGCTTAGGACCAACCAACAACAGCGCCTTTTGCTGGCGCGTGTCGCTTATAAGGCAGTACCCGAACCACTCCTGAAGTAACTCGATGGATTGCGGGTCATGCGCCCAAAGCATGTCCAGGAATTTCAGCCAGCCCAGCGGGTCGGGCGCGTTCGGCATGAAATCGAAGTCGAGCGCGTTCGGCGAAAAGAATTGCGGCGTTGCGCCCCGCAACAGGATGGGCAGTCCATCTCTTCGCAGGTGTACCAACCCGTTCTTCGCGGCGATGATTTCCGATGGCGCAGGCATCCCCGAGGCATCGCCCAACCAGCAGGGCGGGGCCGCTGGAAGAAAGCAGAGCGATCGCAGCGCGTCGAGTACATTGTTGACGTTGGCCGCCGTTGGCGCGAATGGCACGAGCTGCATTTCGTCTCCGCGCTTCACCCACTTCTTGGAAAACTCTAGGAATGGATACAGGTCGGCGCGAATAGCAGGCTCTTTCCGCACGGCATAGTGCGACCCGTTCCACTCGGAGAAGATATTGGCGTCGTCACAGTACAGCGTAGGTCCGTCGGCGTGCTGGTGGTGTGCCTGCCGGAATGCCCTTGCGATCGGCACCGGATCGCTCGGAGAGAATTCTGGGGATGCCGGAGCGGGTGCCGGCGGCGCAAACTCGGCATTCCCTGAATCAGTCAGCGGGAAATCCAGATCGCAGTTTTGACCATTCATGCTGGGAGATTGTCCGCGAATTTCTTCGGTGTATGATGCCATGGTCAATCCTCACGGCTCGTCGGGTTCTTTGGTCGGAACCGGCGGGCCGTTTTTTTCTGATTTCAGCCCGTCTTTCGCATCACACTGTCTTTCATCGCTAACCACTGAATTCGCGAAGGCGCACCCGCCTTCAACCACGCCGACAGAATCGACCTCGAAAACCTTGGGCACTTCCCATCGCCGAGTTCTGCGGGCGCTGGCATCAAACCGCGCGAATTAAGTTCGTGAAGTTTGCTCGGCGAAACGCCGATGAACCGCGCCGCCTCAGCAGGCGACAATCCCTCGGGCACTATGCCGCCCTGCGCCGCGAGCGCGTCGGCAATCCGGGCCAACGTGCTGACCAAGTCGGGGGCCGGGATGGGTGCCGGGTCAGGCATACGCAAGCACCTCCCGGCATTCGATCCGAATTGGTTTGGGGCGGGGATTTTGGGCGTTCTTTCGTGCCGCCCGGAGCAGGGTGCGCAGAACCGTCGCCTCGCGGAGATTTTCCGCCAGGCGTTCGCGCACCTCGTCTTCAGTGGGGATGCGGTCCAGAATGTGGCTTGCGTCGCTCATAATGCCTTTCATCACTGAAAGGAATTATGGCGGCCGTTTGCGGACAGTGTTGTCCGAAGTTTGTCCGATCTTTGTCCGCAGTTATGTGGGCGGGCGACTGAGGATTTCGTCGTTTTCTAATGCCAATTCGATTGGCACACCCGCCTCCAGCAATTTGTCATTCAGTCGCCTGATTGCCTTTTGAATGCTTCCCTTTTTGTCCGCCGTGTAGATGTAATCCCAGACCGCACCGCCCTTGCGCATCACCGACTGGACCGAGACGGGTCCTGCATCGACGGCTTTTAGCAGTTTGAATTCGGTCTGGGTGACCTGTGCGGTTTTGCCGTCAATGGTGAACTGAAGCCCCGGCCCGAATCGATTGTTTTCGGGAGGCAAGAGCTTGCGATTTTCCGCCTGCTCGATTGAACGCCGTTTGGCGTCGTCAATCTCGGCGCGCATACCTGTGGTGTCATCTAGGATTTGGCTAAGGTCGGCGCGGTCGTGAAGGGCCATGTCATGGTCTTCTTCCCCCAGCTTCAGTGACTTGTCGGCAACGTCGCGCAGCAGGTCAATCTTGTCGTGCAGATCGTGGTCATGGGGCCGCTGATTCGGTTTCTTCCATCCTTTTCGTATCGCCTGCTTTTCGATTAATTCCATCTCATGATACACCCATGTTTTCGCCCGCTTAGGAACTTTCCCATTGCAATCTTTCCTCCCGTGACGAGGACTGTGATGGGTCGGAAATTCCACTTCCTTGCAGGGCAAGAGTACGCCATCGTCCGGGCACGACTCGTTCCGCATGCTCAGCAGCCATGTATCTTCGACACCATACTCCTCCGACGCGATCCGGTAGGTTCGCCATCGTGTTTCAGGCGAATCAACGCCGCCTTCGAGCCATAGACCTTTGGCAGAGTTTTGGATCGCCTTTTCGTAACCATCGGCGAACTGCGCAAGGTCAGTCGTTTTGTAGAGCCACGCCTGCACGACATTTCCGTCGGGCGCTCTCGCCACCCACCCCCACCGGGCCGGGAAAACCTTCATGTCAAAGTATGGACAGCACCGACCTCGCCATATGTCAAATACATAGATTCCGAACGCCGCCTCGGCCTCATGCATCGTCAGTTCGGGAAGTGAGTTCAGGTATTCAGAGTCTCCGTTAAGCACCGCGCGGCGGCGCAGCCGCGCCTGATTGCGAATTTCGGCGAGTTCGCAAAGATGTGTGGCTGGGGAAGCCGGGGTTTTGCCACCCTGTGGTTTGGCTGGCAAGCCGGGATAGAACAGATACGACGGACCAACACCAGGAACTTGCACCAGACCCGGCTCCAGTTTTTTACCGGTGATCGGATGTTCATGGGTCGAGTATTTAATTAAGAACCCCTTGCTGAATCCAAAATCAGGGTCGTCAGTAACAGCTTTAATGCTCAAAGCGCCTTTATACTTTTCGTTCAACACCAGCAGATTCTTTATCTCCTCATCACGAATGAAGTTTTTTCCCCATCGCTTTTTCTTTTCCAACTTATATTGTTGAGCCAAGGCCCAAATTCTCGGTTCGCTGCGATCATATTCTTTGGCGGCGCGCTTAAACGTGATCCAAAGCGACATCGCGTTTCCTTTTCCGATGTAGAAGTGATCTGGACGCTTCGCTTCAATGGTTTCTATGGACATGGTCACGCCTCAAAGTTGTCCCGGCCGCGATGCCAGACTCCCCGGCGTGAAGGGGTAATCGTGGCATCGCGTGAACCCTCGCGCTGGCCAGCGCTGGGGTTACCGAGTTAGGGGAATTGTAAACTCTCTTACTTCAACGGCAAAACGTCGCGCTGGTCACGCGCCAGGGCGCAGCGTCAATCACTCACTACCCAGACTTCGGGGTGATGGCGACGATGCTGATTATCGTTTGGCGAATATGGCGGGGCAGGTCTGGCCACGCCTTCACCACCAGCGCCAAGTCGGGGTCGGTAAGGTGCGACGCCTTGTCACCTTGGCAAGCAGGTGGCAAGCATTCGGGAGAATTCGCGGATTTCCGGGGAAATTCAGCATTCCTCACCGGACTGTCGATCCGGATGTTGCGGGTTCGAGTCCCGTCGTCCTCGCTGAAATAGCCGTGCCGGGTACCGCGATTCACCCGCAAATTTGGGGGCCTTTTTTCATGTCTGGTTTGGACGTTTCAACCACGTTCGCGGATTATTAAAAAGTATAATTCAATCCGATGGTGAAGATGCTGGCGCCGGGATATGCCGATTGCAGGGTCTGATGATCCAGCCCGCGCATCCAATACCGCTGATACCCCAGCCGAAGATCGAACCGATCGCTCAGGTGAATCGTTCCCTCAAGCCCGAGTGTGAAAGTTTGAAAAGCGGAGAGGCGATAGTCGGATGAGTAATACCGTGGCACGCGCGCTGGATCGAAGTCCGGGTCGCCGGGAAATTGAATGCCGTAAAAATTGGCGGCCCCCTGGCGATAGTAACGGAATGACGGCGACACAACCGCCGTTCGACCGATCTTTTGAAACCACCCGACGCCGACCGTATTGGCGGTGATGCCATACGAGTCGTGATAAAAGCGGTAAGTGCCTTCGACGCTGGCGTTCAACGGCGTGACCGCCTGCGTGGCCGAGAGAAACAAGGCCTGCGAATCGCGTGTCGACGGACGTTTTTCACCGGCAAGGGGGACCTGCGCGTTGGCATTCAACGGGCTCTCGTCGAATACAACGCTCCGGTACGGGTCGTTCAAATATCCCTCGGCATGCTCAATTGTTCCACTGGCTGAAACAACTGTTTTCGGGCCAAGAAGCTGGGTCACGCCCAGTATGAAATCATCGGTATTCTTGATCTGCCGTCCGGTAAGATATGCGAAATCGGTTGGCAGAATCCGATCATAGGCATGGGCCCATCCGGCATTGAGGATGGTGTTCTTGTCGTTGAGATCCAGGGAATAATTCAAGGCCCCGCCCCAGGAGACGTAATCGTTTTCCTGGCTGTAGCTGATGGAAGGCGTGAGCCGATGCGGGCCGAAGGTCATGCCAAGGGCAATGTCGCCGCCGCGGCGGATATCGTGGCTTTCGGCCAGTGGAATGGCACTGCGCGCCACTGGCGCCGACCCGGGCGACGCTCCGGAAACGCCGTCAATCAGGCGCGTGAATCCGGTGATGGTGGACGGGGGAACCGGCGTATGCGTTCCGGGCCGGCGCAGCGTGAGCTGGTCAATCGCCGGTGCACCGGTGGGCGTCGCACCCGAAATGGCGTCGTATACACCGCTGGCCGTCACGTCCAGCCACGGCGAAAGGGTGAGTTGCACCCGCAGCGCGTCGGAGTTGACGCTCATCCGCCCATGGTCTTCGACATAAGCTTCGTGAACGAAGCCGAACTGGTCCTCGCCGCGGGCCTGCGCCCCGGCGAGGATCGGCACGCTTAAGCCAACCATCCAGCGATTTGAAATTGTCGGCATGGTTTGCAGTCGCCTAATGAATCACGATGACGAAGGTGTTCGCGGTGGTGTCAAGCGCGACCGATATCGTTCCCTTTCCGCCGGCGTTGGCGAAGGCGCCGGTCCCACCCGTGACGGTGTAGGCGAGCTTCTCGGGCAGGGGGCTTCCGCCAGCCTGGTTGTGCCCCTTCACGTCGAACGTGACGGTGCCGTCGGCCCCGGTCAGCGTGAATTCCCCGGTGGCCGGCGCGGATTTGATGAACCCTGGTGGCGAGATCGATCCGTCAACACTCACCGCGCCCAGCGCGCCTGCGCTTCCGGTACCCGTGAAGTCGTAGCTTCTGGCATCGGGGTTGGTGATCGGCGTTGTGTACGTGCCGCTTAGCGTGCCCTTTAATGAAACGTTATGCGGTTTGGGCGCAACGACCGCCGCTCCGGCGCCCTGCCCAATGTCGGTAATCTGGCGTGGATGGCCTTTGGGGAATTCTTCGACGCTCACGCTGGTCTGGAACGTCCCCGGCTTGGCCCATGTGTGCGTGCCGACGATTTGAATCACGCCGCTCCCGTCGTCCAGCAGTTTCGCATGAGTCGATTTCCCGTCGCCCCAATTGACGATGGCAACGGCGGCAGTTCCGCTGGCCTTGGTGGGCAGGCCGCCGGGGTTGGTCCAAGTCGCCACAACATCCTTAAACCGTTTCCCGGCGGTGGCATCAATACTCACGGCAGCCACGGGTGAGGCTGAGGTATCAAATGGCGACATGACCGAGCCGGAAAGCAGTTGCCGGCTCTCCAGAAGCTCGACCGGGAATTCGCAAAGGCGTGCGTGAGGCTGGCGTTTGCCGCGGGACATGAGCCGTCGGATCATGGGTTCTCCTTCGAAGACAGGTGTTTACCGCAAGCGTCGGCTTTCCTTGGTCGGCGCAGCAGGTTGTTGAGTCTTTCGCAGCGAATCAGCAGGCTCTTCCCGGATAGCAAATTTTCTTGTGTATATATGGCGACATGGGTGCAGGAATGGAATTTCTTCAACGTAAACGGTACCCGGTCCCCAAAATCGTGATATTTGTTTGGCTTACATCGATTCTCGGGTTGGTGGCGCGTTCGCACGACCGTCATCCTGAGGTACTCCGAAGGATCTAGCCGGCGCGCGAAGGCGAGCAAGATTCTTCGGAATACCTCAGGATGACGATTGCCCGCTCGATTAACCTGAAAAACGCTGCAAGGAACCCGGCGATCGCCGGGTTCCTTGGTCAGAGGTCAGATGGTCATGGGTCAGCGCCAGAACTTACTTGGCAGAGTTCTTCAGCTTGTCCCCTGCTTTTTTCATCGAATCTCCGGCGGCCTTGGCGGCGTCGCGGGCTTTATCAACGCCCTTGCTGGCCACATCCTTGGCCTTGTCCGCACCCTTGTCGATGCCATCTTTGATCTTATCCTTCATGTCGCTCATGGCTTACTCCTTGAAAAAAATATAAACGGTCAAACGACCGTAGATAATCGAGCGTAGCGAGCGATGATTGGACAAGGAATGGGAAATTCAGCGTGGGGGGGTGAGCTATTGGCGGCGCGCTCAAGCGTGTCAACGACCCAGGTCGCCCCGGGAAAGCACCTCTTCGACCACCCGGCACAACTCGCCAAAGTCGATCGGCTTTAGCAGCCGGGCGGAGAAACAGGCGTCGGAGGCCTGGCGGTCATCGTCCATCGCAAAGCCGGTGAGGGCGATGCCCGGCATGGCATATTTGGCGCGAAGCTCGCGCATCAAATCGCTTCCCTGACCATCGGGCAGGCCAATATCACACAGGGCGAGATCGATCTTCTGCGCGGCGGCTTCAGAAAGGGCGGCGCGGATGGTGCCGGCGACGACGACTTGATATCCCCGCCCGCGAAGAAGCCGCGCGGCAATCGCCGCACTGTCTTCGTGGTCTTCCACCAGTAAAATGCATGTCGCTCGATCAGTCCGCAAAGCCACCTCAATGGATTGGGAAGAGAACCCGGCCAGTCTAGTCGTTCGACACGCTCCGCGACACAAAGGTGAGTAGGAAAATTCGGAATTATCGTCCCTTACAAAAAATTGCCCGCCAACTACGTGCGCTGATTGATCGGCACAACCTTGAGGCCGAACGGCCCGTGATAATCGTCCGTTGGGCGGATGATCCGGTTGTTCTTGTGCTGTTCCATCACATGAGCCGCCCAACCGGCCACCCGCGCGATCGCAAACAAGGACGTGAACAACTCAATTGGGATTCCCATCGTGTAATAAGTGCTGGCGGAGAAGAAATCGACGTTGGGATTCAGGTTTCGCGGCTGGCCGTTGCTGGCCAGCGAATCCTTCATGATCGGAATCAGCCGTTCGCTCATTTCATACCACTTGGTATTCCCGGCGGCTTCGCCGAGCTGCTTGCTCATCTTGCGGAGGAAATGGGCGCGCGGGTCGATGGTGCGGTAAACGCGATGGCCAAAGCCCGGCACCTTGTCGCCGCGCGACAGGCGGTCGCGAACGCGGGCTTCGCAGGCATCGACGTCGCCGCATTCCAGCAGCATGTGCATGACGTCCTCGTTTGCGCCGCCGTGAAGCGGGCCCTTGAGGGCCGCAGTGGCGGCGGTGATGGCCGCGTGCATGTCGGCCAGCGTCGCCGCGGTCACCCGGGCGGTGAAGGTGCTGGCGTTCATGCCATGCTCGGCATGCAGCACCAGGGCTGCATCGAGCACCCGCGTCAGCGTATCGTGCGGCCTCTTACCGTTCAGCATGTAAAGGAAGTTGGCCGCCAGCGAAAGACTCGGATCGGGGGCTATGGGCTGTTGCCCGTTGCGCAGGCGGTGAAACGCGGTGACGATGGTCGGAAGCTGGGCGGCAATGCGAATGGCCTTGCGGCGCTGGGCCTGGAAATCCTTCGGATCGCAGTGCAGGTCTGGATCACCCGCCGCCGCCGAGCTGATGGCGGTGCGAAGGGCGTCCATCGGCTCGGTCTTGGAAGAGAGCGCCTTGAGGACGGCGCTTACATGAGCCGGAAGCGGCGCAGCAATCCCGAGGTCTTTGCGCAGGCTTGCCAATTCGGTTTTGTTGGGAAGCTTTCCATCCCAAAGAAGAAACGCCACTTCTTCAAAAGTGGCGTTTTCGACGAGGTCGGCAATATCGTAGCCGCGATACACCAGGTGGCCGCCGATGCCGTCGATAAAGCAGATTTCGCTTTGGACGGCAACAACGCCTTCAAGTCCGCCTCCAGGCTTTTTGGCTGGTGCGGCAGGGGATGGGTTGGAAACAGCGGCGGTAGAAATACCCGAATCGCTCATGAAAAACGTCCCAAAAATGACGGTTAAATCGCGCAAAGAGCGGGCGAAGCAACTATTGCGCGGACTATAGCGGTGGCATGAAGTCCAGTCAATCGGGGCGGAAGCAACTCAAGTCATTTAAACCTCACGTAAAGAACTTCCCTCCACACGATAGCCGGTGCCCAAGCCCCCGGACCAGCGCGCCATTGTCAATTTACCATCCTCACCGTTCGGCACGGCGTTTGTTATGAAAGCTCCACAGATGAACGGATGAGCGCGACGATGCAAAACGCGTCGGCATGTGCTGGCGGACGTCAACCTCAATATCTTTTTTGGGAGATTACCATGCCATTCCTTGGGCTCGGCGTTCTTTTCCTCATCATTGCACTGGTTGCTTACGCGCTGGGCGCTCGCGGTACCGCCGGAATGAGCGCCAGCATCGGCAGGCTGTTCCTGATCGTCGGGATTATCCTGGCGGTGATCTTCGCCATCACCGGCGTTGTCACCTGGCATTGACAAAACGCTCGTGCAATTCGTAGCTCATTCAACCAGCCGCGTTCCGTGCAAGCTTGCACGGAGAGTGGTTGGTTGCTATTGAGGGGTGATGGCCCATCTCGAACGATCCGCGGGCTTTGTCATCTATCACCAATTTGCCCCGAATCGTCCCGTCGAATTTTTGCTGCTCGATTACGGACGCCATTGGGATTTTCCCAAAGGCCATGTTGAGGCCGGTGAAAATGATCTGGCGACTGCCACGCGCGAGCTTCAGGAAGAAACCGGCATGACCAATCCCCGTGTCATTCCCGGATTTCACGAGGAAATGACCTATTTTTTCCGGCATAAACGCCACGGCTTGGTGCGCAAAACTGTCGTGTTCTTCCTCGCGGAGGTGGCAACTTCGACCGTAAAATTAAGCCATGAACACACCGGCTATGCATTTCTTAAATATCAGGAAGCGCTGACTCGGCTGACATTTCCCACCGCCCGCCAGATTCTTCGAACCGCATGGGAAAAAATCGGCGCAACCAAAGCCGCCGACGGGTGAGTTATTGGCGTCAGTTTGCATTGGCGGCATGCGCCTCCACCTGCTTCTCGGCGTGATAACTGCTGCGCACCAGCGGCCCGGATTCCACATGCCGCAGCCCCTTGGCTTCCCCGCGAATTTTCCAGGCCGCAAACTCATCCGGATGCACCCAACGCTCAACCGCCAGATGCTGCGCGGTCGGTTGAAGGTACTGGCCCACCGTCAGAATATCGCAGCGGATCGCAACCAGGTCATCTAGCACGGCGTCGATTTCATCGTGCCGCTCGCCCAGGCCCAGCATGATGCCGGTCTTGGTGACGAAACCCTGGTCCTTGGCAAGTTTCAGCAATTCCAGCGAGCGGCGATATTTCGCCTGCGGGCGGACGGTGCGATAAAGCCGGGGGACGGTTTCGGTGTTGTGATTCAAAATATCCGGCTTCTGGTCGAGCACCTTTTGCAGGGCATCCCAGTCGCCGGCAAAATCGGGAATGAGCACTTCCACGCTGGTCCCCGGCGATTGCAGGCGGATTTGCCGGATCGTCTCGGCCCACACCGCCGCGCCGCCATCGGGGAGCTCGTCACGATTGACGCTGGTGATGACGGTGTGCCGGAGATTCATCGTGGCGACGGCTTTGCCGACGCGCGCGGGTTCGTCCAGATCAAGTGTGGGAGGCTTGCCGGTGGCGATGTGGCAAAAGCCGCACGATCGCGTGCAGACATCGCCAAGGATCATGAGCGTTGCCGTCCCCGCAGCCCAGCATTCGCCCATATTGGGGCAGCGGGCGGATTGGCAGACGGTGTGAAGCCGCTGGTCGTTGACCAGCTTCAATAGCTTGGTGAATTCCTCGCCGCCCGGCATTTTCATTTTCAGCCACGAGGGCTTGCGGCCCATTCCGGGCTTGGGCAGCGGTTCAGCGAGAACGAGATGGTCGAGCGAAAATCTCATGGTTTTACAAGTCGATCTTAGGGATTATCGGCATGAGGGGCAAACGGGTTGGGGAACTAATCCCACAACACTATGGCGATTGATGTCCGGGGGAAAAGGCGGCTCGCGAAGGCGCGAAGCCGCGAAGCAAGACGCGAAGAATGAATCCTGGCGCGCGGCACTGAGGTCGCGGCGAGATGCGAACTGAGCATCCTTTTCCTGTCTTCTTCGCGTCTGTCTTCGCAGCTTCGCGCCTTCGCGAGCTTCCTGGATTGCACGGGACGTGAGACGCCATTGTCCATTTCTTCCGGTCCCGTCCATCCATTTTCATTCTGACTTTACCTTCCAGAATGCCCGGCCCGTTTCCGATTCTGTATCCGCCATCAGCCAGAGAATGCGCGCGGTCGCGACATTCGACATCATGTCGTCGGGATGCTGCTTTTGCCAGAATGCGTAATACGCGTCGGCGTTGGTTTTGGCGCGGGCCAGAAGATACGCTTCGCCGGTCTGGCGATAAAGGGCCAGGTCGGCTTCCACCATGAAATGCGACCATTTAAGCGGATCGCGATAGACGCCGGTCTCTTTGTAGAGCAGGGCATCAGCGGCTTTGCCGATGCGCTTGGCCTGGGCCAGATACTGGGGTTTTTTGGTCTGCTGATACAGATCGAGGCAGGCGCGCAGCATCAGGGCGGAATTATAGGTGAGCTTTCCTTTTTTCACTTCGCCGGTGGCGACAACCACGCGATCTTCGAACAGCCCATCGCTGGCCTGGAGGTGGCTCAGTGTCCAGTCGACATCCTTGGCGGCCAATGTTCGCCAATGTTCCGCTTCGTTTGGCTCGAGCCTGGCGAGGGCAAGGAATCCGACGGCGGCAGGGCCATTGGCGCAGGTATTTTTGGTGCCGTCCTTATGGCTTGCATGCCACCAGATTCCGCCGCCGAGTTGGTCGTCCCAGCCGCTGGCAACGAATTGTGCCGTCTCATCGGCGCGGGTGAGATATTGCTTTTCGCCGGTCACGCGAAACGCGTCGGCGAAGGTGATGATGAGCCAGGCGTTGTCATCGTAATATTTATCGTGGCCGTTGCCTTTGGTCGGCCCTGGCTCGTAGCCGGGTATCGGCGCTTTCGCGTCCCAATAAGAATTCATGCCGGCAAAATGCCTGACCATCAGCGGGCGATATTTGTCCGGCTCATACCGTGCCCCACCGACCAGCGCCGAAAACGCCGCCGCCTGCCGCCAGATATAATCCGGCTTACGGTCGTTGGCGGCGCGGATATAGACGTTGGTTTTGGGATCCCAGAAGGTCTTCTGCACGTATGCCATCACCTCGTCGGCCTGGGCGATGTATGGGCTTGGGGCTGGCGCGGCGTTGGCTTGGGACGTTTGACCCTGCAAGGCGCACAGGAGAAAGATTGCGGCGACGATGCTGCGCAGGCTCATGAAATTACTCCAGGCCGAGTCAGTGGGTGTGGCCGTTGTTCTTGTCAACACGTAGGGTGGGCGTACTCGCCTCAAGTTTACCCTCTTCTTTTTATTCTTTCCAAGAGCATACCTTCTACCAGTCGTTGTAATTCAGTCCATCCACGCCACAACACGAGCCAGCCTGGGGGCTTGTCGGAGGGGCGGCCGAG
>DASRRM010000200.1:0-25139 GCA_035695715.1 Tepidisphaeraceae bacterium | reverse complement strand
GACAGAGGCATAACGAGCCGCGCACGCAGGGTGCTCCCGCAGTAAGCGGGGGGAAACCGCTTACTGCGGGAGTACCCTTCGTGCGCGGCTCTTTCGACGCGATAAAGTGACAAGAACGCCGCGAAGCCGCAAGCGGCCTGTTCGTCGCTTGCGGTTTCGCGATTGTCGCCCACACCCATGGACGCCCGCCATCCACTCAACTCCGCCCGCGCCGATGATTGCCTGGCGCGCGGCAATGCCTTCCAACAAGCCGGCGATACGCAACGCGCCATCGATTCCTTCCGCCAGGCCATCCGCCTCGATCCCGCCTTCGCGCAGGCGTGGAATAATCTGGCCAACGCCCTGGACGATGCCGGGCAACTCGACGAGGCGATCGACGCCTATCACGCGGCGCTGAAACTCGATTCACATCTCGACGGCGTGTGGAGCAACCTCGGCGTGGCACTGGTCAAGCAAAAGGAGTTCACCCAGGCAATTGCCGCCCTGGAAAAAGCCGTCGAGCTGAACCCCGCGTCAGCCATCGCGTGGGACAACCTCGGCATCGCCCTGCGTGAGCAAGAGGTCAGAGGTCAGAGATCAGAGGTCAGAGGGCAGAGGGGGCAGGGCGATCGCGCCATCAAGGCCCACGAACGGGCCGTCGCGCTTGATGCATTTTCGCCGACCGCGCATAACAATTTCAGCATCGCGCTTTTTTCGGCGGGCCGAATCGAGCAGGCCGCACTGGCCGCCCGGGTCGCCATCACGCTCGATCCGGATTACGCCCAGGCGTACAACAACCTCGGCGTGGCGCTGGCGCAGGCGGGGAAGACCGACGAGGCCATCGCCGCTTTCTACAACGCCATCAAACGCCATCCGCGCTATGGCGATGCCTTCACCAATCTCGGCACCGCCCTGGCCGACCGCGGCGAATTCGCCGCTTCGCTGGCGATCTGCCGCAAGGCGGTGGCGATCGACCGGGCTAACGCCGATGCCCATTTCAATCTCGCGGTGATCCTGCTCCTGACCGGCGACTTCGCGGCAGGCTGGGAGCAATACGAATGGCGCTGGAAATGCCGCGGCTTTCCGCCGGCCAGGATTTTTTCTCAGCCGCAGTGGACCGGTCAGGACCTGACCGGCCGGACGATTTTTGTGCATGCCGAGCAGGGCCTGGGCGATACGATTCAGTTCGCCCGCTATATCCCCATGCTCGCCGCCCGCGGCGGGCGGGTGATCCTGCAATGCCAGGACGAACTGGTCCGGCTGATACGGAATCTTGCTGGAGCCGCGGGAGTTATCGCCAGCAGCGAGCCCGCGCCGGCGTTCGACGTGCATTGCCCGATGGCAAGCCTGCCGGGAGCGTTCGCGACAAATCTGGCGACGATTCCGAACCAAATTACCTATCTCGCAGCCGACGAAAATCTAGTATCACGATGGCGCGCGCGATGCGACGTCGCGGAAGTTCGCGGACCGCGACCGGCCAATCGCCCCAAGGTCGGCATCGCCTGGGCCGGAAAATCTTCGCATCGCAATGACCGCAACCGTTCCCTGCGCCTTTGCCAACTCACCCCGCTGGCAACCGCCGCCGCGACATTCGTCAGCCTGCAAAAGTTTCATGCCGGGACACAGAATCCCGGCATTCCCGCAGATTTTCCGATGGTGGATCACACGGCTGAGCTAAGCGACTTCGCCGACACCGCCGCCCTGATTGCAAATCTCGATCTGGTGATTTGCGCCGACACCGCCGTCGCGCATCTGGCCGGAGCGATGGGAAAGCCAACCTGGGTATTGATCCCCTTCAACCCCGATTGGCGCTGGCAGGTCGCTGGCGATGACACGCCGTGGTATCCAACCATGCGTCTTTTCCGCCAGAGCCGGGCGGGGTATTGGGATGAAGTTATTGAGCGGGTGCGGATGGCACTGGAAGATTTTTGTGTTTAGGCCGGTCGAATCTGGATCGCCTGTTTGGGAGATTGATACAATCAAAACAAACGAACGGTTCATTCGCCAGTGGATAACTTGCGACGGGATTTTAATGGTTGTCTTTCGTCCAGCGGAGTTGACTGACCGTGACGCTGTTCTTTCTTTGGCCGTCGCATTTGCTGCGTCGTTTTCGGTCGAGGCGTCTGCCTTCGACGCGTCCTTCGCCACGCTGCTGCAATCACCGGATGCGTTCGTTGGAGTTGCGGCTGAAGCTGACCGTATCGTCGGCTATTTGTTGGGATTCGACCATTACACGTTCTATGCGAACGGCCGGGTTGCGTGGGTGGAGGAAATCATGGTTGCCCCCGACGTCCGCCTGCATGGCGTCGGCCGGTTGTTGATGGAGAATTTCGAGCAGTGGGCCAGAAGCCGTTGCGGGAAGCTGATCGCATTGGCGACCCGCCGAGCCGAGCCATTTTACCGACGCCTTGGTTACGATGCATCCGCGACATATTTGAGGAAGTTGCTGTGAAGTCGGCAGGCGGCGGGAACTCGTGTTGGCCTTCGACAAGAGTCGGAACTGCGGTATTCTCTTTGACCATGTTTGGGTCTCATCTCTCCATCTCCGGTGGCATGCACAACGCGCTCCTCGACGCCGAAAAGCTTGGCATGGAGTGTGTGCAGGTTTTCACCAAGAACCAGCAGCAATGGAAATGTTCGCCACTGGCCGCTGAGGTCATCGCGGAATGGTCGTCTCATCGCCAGAGGCTGAATTTTCACAAGACCGTCAGCCATGACAGTTACCTGATCAACCTTGCCTCGCCGGATGCGGCACTTCGGGAGAAGAGCATTGCGCTTTTTGTCGAGGAAATCCGCCGCTGTTCGTTGCTGGGCATTCCGTATCTGGTCACGCATCCCGGGGCGCATGTTGGGGAGGGTGAGGAAGCGGGATTGAAGCGCGTGGCGGAAGCGCTCGACATGGTGCATGAGCAGATTGCCGCTGATGGCGTCACGACTTGCCTGGAGATCACGGCGGGGCAGGGGAGTTCGCTCGGCTATAAGCTGGAACATCTGGCGTCGATCATGGATCAGGTGAAGTGCCCGGAGCGTCTGGGCGTCTGTCTTGACACGGCCCATCTGTTTGCCGCCGGGTATGATTTTCGCGGGCGCAGGTATGCGAAATTCCGCAAGCAAATCGCCGCCACGGTGGGCATTGAATCGATCAAGGTGTTGCATCTGAACGATTCGAAGAAAGAGCTCGGCAGCCGGGTTGACCGGCACGACCACATCGGCCGCGGAAAGATCGGGCTGGAGGGGTTTAGGCCGATCGTTCGCGACAAGGCGTTTGCCGGCATTCCGAAGATATTGGAAACGCCGAAGGAGAAGGATCCGGAAAGCGGGCGCGATTGGGATGCGATTAATCTTGAGGTGTTGCGGTCGCTGCTTTAGGCGGAAAACGACGGCGCGCAAGCGTGCAGCGGCTAAGAAGCGGTTTCAGAACCGCAATCGTGGCACGGGCGTCCCGCCCGTGCCTGCGATTTATGATTGGGGACGCCCAATTTACAGGTGTTTTCGATCCGTACACACCACGCATGGACGAGACGCCCATGTCACGATGGTGATTCTGAAACCGCTTTTAAACGGTTGGGGGTGCTGCGCACGCGAAAGGATTTTTTTCGGGCTCCGACCGCGCGGGACGCGCAAAAAATCCTTTCGTCCTCTTCCGAATCGTTTACTCCTCTTCGCGCAGCTAATCTCCCGGCAAGTTCTGCGGCTAACCGCAGAGCCCGGAGGGGCATTAGCTGCGCGAAGAGGAGTAGCCGTTGCACGCTTGCGTGCCGTCCGTCTTAACCAATCAATCCCGAGATCACCTTCCCATGCACATCCGTCAGCCGGCGGCGGGAGCCGTTGTGGTAGAAGGTTAGCTTTTCGTGGTTCAGGCCTAGCAGATGCAAGATGGTGGCGTGGAAATCGTAGATGCTGCATTCGTCGACGACGGCTTTGTAGCCGAAGTCGTCGGTTGCGCCGTGGCTGTGGCCGGCGCGCGATCCGCCGCCGGCCAGGAAGGCGGTGAAGCCGAAGGGGTTGTGATCGCGGCCCAGGCTATTGGCCTGATGCGTCGGCATGCGGCCGAATTCGGTCGTCCAGATGACCAGCGTGTCCTGCAGCATGCCGCGTTGTTTTAGGTCGTTGATCAGGGCGGCGGTGGGCTGGTCGAAAACAGCGCCGTGGCGGTCGTAGTCTTCCTTCAGCGTGCGGTGGGCATCCCAATTCAACAGACCATCGACGCCGGAGGCTTGCGCGCCGCAGAAGAGCTGTACGAAGCGCACGCCGCGTTCGAGAAGGCGGCGGGAGAGGATGCAATTGCGGGCATAGGCGGCCTTGAGTGGATTGCCGCTGTCGGTGCCATACTGGCGATGAATGGACTGCGGCTCTGCCGACAGATCGGAAACCTCCGGCGCGCTAAGCTGCATTCGGGCCGCCAATGCATAGGACGCAATGCGGGCGGCAAGATCGGATTGGCCGGGATGATTGGCGGCATCGTCGCGATTGATCTGATCGAGAAACGTGCGCAAATCCTTCTCGGCGGCTTTTGAAGAACCCGGCGGCGGGGCGATGTTGGGAATGGGCCGATCGGTGTTAAACGCCACACCTTGATATGACGCCGGCAGGAATCCATTACTCCAATTGGCCGGGCCGTTCGGCGGGAAGCCGCGGGTGTCGGGGATGGCGACATACGCGGGCAGGTTCTGGTTTTCGGTGCCCAGGGCAAAGCCGAGCCATGCGCCCATGCTGGGGAAGCCTTCGGTGACAAAGCCGGTGTTCATCTGGAGCATGGCCGGGCCATGCGTGTTGCTCTTGGCCGTGAGCGAATGAACAAAGCAGAGATCATCCGCACACCCGGCCAGATGAGGCAGAAGATCGGACATCCACTTCCCGCTTTGCCCGCGCTGCGACCATCCCCAAGGGCTTTTCATGAGATCGCCATTACCTCCTTGGAACGTGACGATTTTTTCGCCGGGCATCGGCTGGCCATGGCGTTTGATCAACTCGGGCTTGTAATCAAAAGTGTCGAGATGACTGACCGCCCCGGGGCAGAAAATCTGCAAGACGCGCTTGGCGCGCGGGGCAAAGTGCGACGGCTTGGGAGCAACGGGAGAAGCGACCGGCTCATCGCCCCCGGCGAATGCCGATGCATCCTGCGACAAAAGCCACGCCAGCGCGATGCTGGAGGCACAGGTGCCCATGTCGCCGAACAGACGCCGGCGGGAGATGGGTTGCGGGGGGAACGGTTTAGGTATTTGAGGGGACATTTGTCTGGTCCGTTTTGAAGCGTTCTTTTCCTTCCTGGAATCCGCATTCGGGACATCGACCGAACGAGGCTCTCAGGTCATATCCGCATTTGACACAAAGCCCCAGTCGTCGCCGTCGCCAATTTCTCAATGGCTTTCGCCACAAGAGAGCATTTATTAAAACCAGGACGACGATGATTGACCAATAGCGGATGAGAACATCAATTTCACCGTAGGATAAGACAGGCGGATCATATTCGAAACCCATGCCCAGATGGGTAAGAATTCCATGTGACGCGAAGGCCGAAGCATTGGGGTCAACCGTGGATTCGGCCCTACTGCGAAGCGTGATGTGTAAGTCCATTACTTTTGGCGGCTGCTTGGGGGCTGGCTGGCCATCCGAAGCAAATGTCGGCGACGGGTCGGGATCCTCCCATACCTGCTGCTTCCAGCAGCATAATCGCACATGCTCGTGATCGGACTGAACGATGATGCCGACATAATTCCAGGTTCCCTGCCTGACGCAGTCCAAATCGAGCAGGTCAAGGTGTGTTGTGGAACGGATCCAGAACGCTGCGCAGAGGATAATAAATGCCACGGCTGCGTAACGCAGGCGAAAGAGGTTTCTCAAGTGTGGCTTCATCGTTTTCCTGGGCGGGAGTGATCGTCTACGTCCAACGACGGCTGCCGCACTGTCACCTCCACTTTTATAACGTTTTTCAGGCAGATGTGGCGGGCAACCGTCATCCTGAGGGGTTCCGAACGGTCGAGCTTGCCTAGACAACAGCTAGATCCTTTAGGGGTAACTCGCGATTTCTGTTTTTTGAAAAAGATTTCGTGAGACGCGGAAGGGGGCTAATTTCCCGTATCACGGGCGTCTCGCCCGTGTCCTCTTTGAATTAAGACACGGGCGAGACGCCCGTGATACGGGAAATTAGCCTGCGTCTTCGTGGGTGCCTGGTTTGGTTGCGGCCGCACGCCGCTGTGCGCAGTGCGCAGTGCGCAATGAGCCGCTACATCAATACGAAAACCGCTCTAATAATCCAAAAATTCATTCGCATTGAACAACGCCCTGCACAGCATCTGCAGTCCATGCTCGCGAACGAGCACTGATGCCGCCGCGGCTTCTCTTCCGCCCGGCTCCCGGCCAAATGCAATCTGGAACGCCCGCCGAACCTGCGCATCCGCATCCGTCCCCATTTCACGTTTCACGCGATCGGCGAAAAAGGTCGCCTGGTCGTTGACGAAATTGGAGTTCAACAGTGTCAGGGCTTGCAACGGCGTTGTTGTGGTTTCGCGCCGGGGTTCGCGAAGGGCGCATTCGGGTTCGTTGAAACTGCCGAGCAGCTCATCGTGAATGGCGCGGGCACTGGTTTGATAGATGGCCCGCCGCCAGGTTTGGGGTCCTTGAATTTCCAGCGGTTCGTAGATGGCGACGTTTACCACGCGGTATTTGAACAGCGGATAGCCGGGCCCGCCCATGCTTAAATCGAGCTTGCCGCTGTCGGCCAAAATGGAATCGCGCACGGCCTCGGCCTCCAGGCGCATCAGGGGCATGTGTGAAAGCCAAATGTTCCCGGCGTCCTTCGCCAGCGCGTCGGCACTGGCCTGGCTCGATTGGCGGTAGGTGTTGGAAAGCACTATCATGCGCTGAAGGCGTTTGATGCGCCAGCCGTTTTGCATGAAATCATCGGCCAGCCAATCCAGGAGCGCCGGATGGGTGGGCGCAGAGCCGTTTGTGCCGAAATCGCTTGGCGTTGCGACGATTCCCCGGCCGAAATGATGTTGCCAGAGTCGATTGACCATCACCCGCGCCGTCAGCGGATTTTCGCGCTGGCAGATCCATCGCGCCAAGCCGAGCCGGCGGGTGGATTCGGCGGAGGGATCGAGCTTTGGATCAGCCGGGAAATCCGCTGACAGTCCCGGAATTCTGGAAAGCGCGCCGGCCGCGACGACCTCCATTGGCTGCATCACATCGCCGCGTTTGAGCAGATGAATTTCGTCGGGATTGGAAAAGATACCGATGTAGGCCTTGGGCCGGGCGAACGCCGAGTCGCGCTTCTTCAGGCTTTCCAACTCGGCGAGCAATATCTGCCTATGCTGGCGGGCGGCGGGGGTTAAATACTGATCGAGATCCGGGGCGGCGTTGGCCGGGGGCTGGCGATCATCGCTGCTGGCGACGATCTGCCAATGTTCGCCGTCGAGCGACACCGCGATCTGGTATTTGGATGCCACGCGATCGGAGAATTTGGGTTGGGGCGAATTATCCCGGCTCCAGGAAACTCGGCCGATTGTCGCCGGCGCGGAAAGCTCAATTTGTGCCCATCCCTTGCCTGGTTCGTTGCTGATCCAGCTTTGGCTGTTGCCGAATTTCCCATCGTTGAGGTGATCGATTTTGTGAATGTCAAAGCCGGGGAGCAGGGAAGAGGCGGTGGCCTTGGCGCCGCGTGAGGCGAGGCCGAGATTCTCGGTGCCGCCGGGCGGGAAAATCTCCAGTTCGTCGATGCAAGGCTCAGTGCCGTCAATTGTGGCCAGGATGGTGAAGCGGACGAACTTCGCCGGGACCGGTGCAAAGTCGTCGACATTTCGCTGGGCGCTGACTGGCGGACGAAGATGGCCGGAATTGGCACCATGCGATGAAGCTACCGCCGCCGCTTGCTTCGCCTGGGCATCAATGGCGGCGAGTTGCGCCGTCACATCGTTGATTCGCCCGGCGACGGCATCCATATCGCGCTGCTCATCCGGCGAGCGTTTGACCGGCAGGCCGCGCTCGCCGTGATGGACGCCGGCGAATACCGCCATCAAGCGGTAATAATCGCGCTGCGGGATGGGGTCGAATTTGTGGTCGTGGCAATGGGCGCAGCCGACGGTTAAGCCGAGGAAGGTTGCGCCCGTGGTGGAAACGATGTCGTCGAGGTCGGTGGCGCGCTGCTGGCGGGTGCCCTGGACGGTGGCGATGCCAACTGTGTCATGAACGCCGGCCACTAAAAAGCCGGTGGCTGCCTCGATATCGCGGTTACCGTCGGCTACCACGTCGCCGGCCAATTGCTCGGTGATGAACTGGTCGTAGGGTTTATCATCGTTAAAAGCGGCGATACAATAGTCGCGGTAGGGCCAGGCGCTTGGGCGAAGGTGATTTTGCTCGTAGCCGTTGCTTTCGCCGAAGCGGACGACGTCGAGCCAGTGTTTGCCCCAGCGCTCGCCATAGCGCGGGGAAGCGAGCAGGCGATCGACGACTTTTTCGTAAGCCGAGGGGGAATCATCGGCAAGGAATGCCGATATTTCGGCCCACGTAGGCGGCAGGCCCGTCAGGTCGTAGGTCACGCGCCGAAGTAATTCCGCTTTTGAAGCAGGCGGGGCGGGGGAAAGCCCCTGCTCCTTCATTCTTGCGTAAACGAAGGCATCGATGGGATTTCGGACCCAACTGGCGTTGGAATCGCCCGGAATCGCAGGCCGTGAAACGGGCTGAAACGCCCATTCGTGAGCGGGATCTGACGCGGCGTAGGCCGGGCGCAAGTACATTGCCAGGCCGACGATGATGACCAATCCCATCCATCTCAAGGTGGGAATTGGAAGGAGGCTGTGGCGGATTTGCCGTTTCATGTGTATTGCCAGCATCGGGCGTTCCGCTATATTTTAACAAGCACTGTCCGACCTGACGCACAGGACACCGCGTATCGTATCATGAAGGAGCGCGCCAGTTGCGCTGCCGGCGTCATTTTTACCGGCGTTGCTGAACGATTAACAACCCCGCCCATATCCGGAGGTTTCCAATGGTCCGTCGTGGCCGACACGCATTCACGCTGATTGAGATACTCGTGGTGATTGGCATCATCCTGCTGCTGATCGCGATCGGCGTGATCGGGTTCCAGCACCTCGATAAAGCGACATCCGAGAAGGCGATTCAAACGCGATTTCAGGTCTGCAATTCCATCCTGAATGACTACGAGGCCAGCGTGGGGACGTTGAATGCCATCGAAGGCCTTGGACCCTCAGGCTCGCAGCCCTCGATCTACAAGAGCATCGCCAACGGCGGCGCGGTCGGCCAACTGACCAATCCGGGCGACGTCAACGTCGGATCATATAACCGTTACTCGCAAAAGGGGGGTGGAAGCATACTTACGGTTATCAATACCGGAAAAATTCTATCCACCATGTCGCATGTTCCAAGCGTGAAGACCCTGATTACGCAACTACCTGCCAGCGCCCTGCTTCCTCCCGACAACCTCGTCAATGGCGCTCCGGGCCCGTGGCTGGACAACGACAACACGGTCATGTGGCCGGCGCACCTGCCGGTCATTCTTGATCCGTGGAAGAATCCGATTATCTACGTTCCGGCGACGGGTTTGCCAAACGTCATCGTCACCCGCGGAACGAGCACGGCCACCGTTACGGTCACTGCGGTTGACGGCCGCCCGTTCTGGGCATCGGCTGGCCAGGACGGCAATTTCAGCAACGGTGACGACAATCTCTACTCCACCGCCGTGGTAATGAAGTAGGGATAGTCTCAGTAGGATTACCGCTCACTTTCACCCTGCGCCCCACGGCGGTAGCTTGATTGGCGCAAGAAACCCGGGCGCGCCGATCGCCTTCATGTGCCGTTGATACAGCTTCCCGCCGCTGGTCACATACAGCGTGTCGAACTTCGCACCGCCAAAGCAGACGCTGGTTGCCTCGCCGGTCGGCATGGGCAAAATTCCCCGGCTGCGCCCATTGCGGTCGAAAATCTGCACCCCCATCCGCGTCGCCAGATAAGCATGCCCATCGCGGTCCATGCACATCGTCCCTGCGCCGCTGTCGTCGGCATCATCCGGCACGTGCACCCAATAATACTTCTGCTTCGTGTCCACCGTGCCATCGGGTTTCACGCGATAGCTGTAACCAAAGTGCGTTCGGCTTTCGAATACCACCAGCCACAACCCGTCCGGCGAAAGCGCGATCCCCGTCGGACCCTTGAGCCCTTCGTCAAGCAGCACCTTTGCCCCGGTTTTAAAGAGCCAGACCTTGCCGGCGTCGGCATCGGTTGCATAAAGATTCCCGGTGCTGGTCGCGACAAATGCCGTGGCGGCAAAGCCGTCCACCGCCAGCGCCTTCCCATCTGCGCCAAAGGTAAAAGCGTGATACACCGGCGCTGGGGCCTGATCTTCCAGCCGGCCATCCAGCCGAACCTTGCGAAACTTCTTGCCTGCGGCATCGTGGAAGTAAACCTCGCCGGCCGGATTCACCGCCAGGTGATCGCAGGCGCTGCCGGCATCGTCAATCGCATGCCAGGGAGAATTGGGATCGAGCGTTTCCTTGAGGATGACATTCTGCGACTTGGCGGTCTGGGCCGTGATCGGCTTGGGCCAATCCTTCCAGAGATATCGCATGGCGTCGGGGAAGATGGCGGTGGCGTGTTTGCCGCTGTGCGGGCCGGTGCCCCAGATGTGCTGGTGTTCGTAGCCGGAGAATTCCAACGCGCGGTTGAGTGTCTGGTTGCTCATCCACCAGTCGCCGACCTCAGGGCCGCCCATCCATTCGTCGTTTTCGCCGTCCTGCTGAAAGACGCGGATGGGTTTCGGCTCGGTCTTGCGGACGAGAACGGGATATCGATCGCCCCCGCGCATGCCGACGAATGTGCCAATGGCCGAGAATACTCGCCGGAACAGGTCGGGCCGTTCCCACGCAAGCGTGAACGCGGCAATTCCGCCGGTGCTTCCGCCGCCGGTGCAGGCGTCGTTGGGATCGCGCGAGAGCTTGATCGCCAGCCCGTCGGGCGTCTGGTGTTTTTCCACTTCTGGATAAACTTCGTCCACGACAAAGCGCGCCAGTGAATCGTTCAGGCCATCAAACTCGAAGCTGCGATTATGCCGGGCATCATCCTTCCCCGTTGCCGGCGGGACGTCGCCGGGCGCAATGCCGATCGCGATCGTCACCGGCATATCGCCCTTGTTGATGAGATTATCGAACACCACCGGAGCGTCGAACCCCAGCCCATCGAGTTCCACAAAGACGCAGGCCGGCTTTTCCGGCCGGTATTGGGCCGGAACGTAAACGGTGATGAGGCGTGTGGTGCCGGGAAAGATTTTGGAGTTTTCCAGCTTAAAGCTGAACATCTTCCCGCGCGGAATGCCTGGCTGCGACAGGGAATCAGGGCCCGGGACGTAGTTGTCATTTCCGCCGGGCGGCGGGGTGGGAGACTCGGCCAAAACGTTTGCGGCGATAAACAGAAGGACGCTGATCAGCAGACAGCCGGGAAATAATTTCGATCGTTGATTCATGAAGGATTCTGAGGGTAACGCATGTCGCTACCCAGTTCTACAAGCCGGCCGACTATGTCGTTTATGCCCGGCGTTTGCCAGGCCGGTTCGCGATCGACAGAGCGGCTGTTGGAATGTGCATTGCAAATACAAAACGCAACTGGATAGGCGAAGTAGTTCACACTGGCGGCTATTGTGACTCCCAACTGGAAAACGGCTCACCTATTCACCCATGCGTATATTCATCTCGATTTTCATTCTGTCTTTCGGCGCGACCTTGCGTGCCGGCGAATGGCCACAGTTTCGCGGTCCCAACTCGATGAGCTACAGCGACGAAAAAGGGCTGCCGACAACCTGGGGCGGGCCGGATGGAAAAAACATCGCCTGGAAAGTGGCGCTGCCCAAGGCGGACAATCCTTTCTCATCCCCCATCGTCTGCAACGGGCGCATTTTTCTGACCACCGTGACCAACAAGCCGCAACACACGGTTCTCTGCTTCGATGCGGCTGACGGAAAACTACTTTGGCAGACGGATGTGCCGCCGGGACCGTGGAAGCTGGGAGATCTTCGCGCCGGGTATGGTGCGCCGTCGCCGGCGGCAGACAAGAATCAGGTCTTTGTCTTCTTCGGATCGGCGGTACTGGCGTCGCTCGATTATGACGGGAAAATTATCTGGCGCAAGGAACTGAAAAACACGGCATTCGACGTCGGCATAGGAACCAGCCCGATTCTCTTCGGCGATACGATCATCCTGCAGCTCGACCAAAATGGTAAGAAGTCCGTCCTCGTCGCACTGGACAAAAAAACCGGCGAAACGAAATGGCAAAACCCCAGGCCGCAATGCATTTTCGCTCATTCCACGCCCATCATTCCGATGGTCAACGGCAAGCCGCAGCTGATTCTCAGCGCATCCAAATGGCTTCAGGGATTTGATCCCGCCACTGGAACAAAACTCTGGGAAATCGAAAGTGACGGCGAAACCCCGTCCCCGGCGTTCGGCAATGGGCTCGTTTACGTCGACAGCGGCCGGGGAGGCGGAGGCGTGTGCGCCGACATCACCGGCGACAAGCCGGTCTTGAAATGGAAGCTGTCCAAGTCAGAAATGTCCGAAGGATTCAGCTCCCCGATCTTCGCGCAGGGGATGGTTTATAAGACCCACCACGGCGATATTATGGTCTGCCGAAAGGCCGACACCGGGGAGATTGTGTTCAGCGAGCATCTCAAAGGGCTGAGCACCGCCATCACGCCGATTTTAACCGCTGACGGCCTGCTCTATTTTGCATGTGCCGGTAAAAGCTTCATTATCAAGCCCGGGCCGAAGCTCGATGTCGTGGCGAGCAATGATTTGAACGATCCCAATCCCGGCGCGTCGGCGGCAATCGCCAACGGGCGGATTTATCTGCGGGGAACGCGGTTCCTCTATTGCATTGCCGGAAAGGCTGAAAAGTGAATCGCCAGCGCCTCGGCAGAAGTGATTGGCTCAACATGCCACGCCGGCCTTTTCGCTGTTAATGGAGGCTGCGCGCCCTTTAATTCTTATGTGAAACTGGCTAATATGGCCCCGGCGGTCATGTCGATAAGAGAACAACTCGGCGGAGTTCGACATGACGGGTTTCAAGTCCCACGGAATGTTCGGTTTGACAAGGTGTTAAACGCGCGAGAGAAATTCGTCGTCCGCGCATCAGAATGTTCCGTTCCCGTTGACCCTTAGCAATGGAATTCCCTTGAAAACGATTGCAATCACCCTTCTTGCCATCCCCATGGCCCTCTTTTCCCTCAGTTGCAACAAAACCGACGGCACCGCCAAGACAGCCGAATCGGGAAATGGCAGCATCGCCATCGTCGACCTGGACAAAGTCGCCAAGGCGATGGGCTGGACCGATGACATGACCGCGAACCTGAAGGATACCGATACCGCGATCAGCGGACAATTAAATGCGGCGATCAAGCCGACATTGTCGGCAGTCGACGACAGGCGCACCGAAATCGCCAAGGCCGCGAATCTTAGCGCCGCCCAGATCACGCAACTTAAAGCGGCGAAAAACAAGCAGGAACTCGAGCAACTTCCGCTCTCGGCCAAGCAGGTCGATGAGCTGATGCAGGCATTTGCCAATGCGTATCAGGTCGCCTCGCAGGCCCAGGGCGCGCTTCAGCAGAATTTGGACCGCCAGAAAGCATTGATCATCAAGAAGTATCGCGAAACAATTGCGCCGGCGGTTCGGCGGGTTGCCATCGCCGAGCACAAGTCCGTGGTGATCATTCCTGACGCCAACGTGATGTATTACGAAGCCGGCGCCGACCTCAGCGACAAGATCATCGACGATCTTCAGCACAGCAACGCTGGCAAGGTTGAGCTGCCTCCGATCCCCGTCCTGAAAATCCAGGCACCCCCGGTAGTTGCCGCGACAACCCGGCCGAAATAATCTGCTCTCATTCAGATTTTCCCGCGCATTTAAATCTCCCGTGGCAGCCTTTGGAAGAGCTCATCGAGAATGCCTTCGTAGTTCTTCCAACGGCCCGCGGACGTGCGATATAATGGCTGGCGGATTTCCGTCGACGTCGATACCGCGCGAACCGTTCGATGAAAGTCCATGCACGCCGGCTCCCAGTCTAGCCCGCACAAATTCACCAGCCGGCGCGATTCGTTCTCGAAATCCTCCACCAGCCGTTCGTAGCTGACCTCATGGATTCTCACCGGCAACACCGCGTGCCAGTGATCCATCAACCGGCGGTATTGGGTGAAACGTTCGCCGATATGTTCGAAGTCATTGGCCCAGCCAATGTCGGCAAAATCCATCATCCAGCAGGAAACGGCAACATCGCGCGGCTCGCGCCTTACCTGGATCAACGTCGCCCCGGGAAATGTCAACGCCACAAGCCCCAGATACAGGTAGCTGTCCGGCATCTTGTCAACCACGCGATCGGCGACGAATCCAGGGCGGTCGCGCTCAACGATTGCCGTCAGTTTCGAAAGATGATGCCGACGCCACTTCTCCAGCATCTCCCCATCCAGCGCCGCCAGCGAATCTTTAAGATCCTGCGTATCATTGGAGAAAAACGGAAGCGATTCGAACAGCTCCCGGCTCAATCGCAGTTCGCCGGCGCCATGCACCCGCGAATGGCTGGCAAGCACCTGCTCGATAAGCGTCGTGCCCGAGCGCGGCAGCCCAAATACGAACACTGGCAGCCGCCACCGCCCTTCGTCAGCAGCGCGCCTCAGGCCCGCTTCATCGGCCAGGCGCGCAAATAACTCCGGCGTGAAACCTTCGATAAGCCGGCTCACGTGCAGGCGATGTTCCGCGGAGTTCCAGGTCGTTCCGCGCTGGCGAGACTGTTCCATTACAAGGGCGTTGGCCTTTGCCGCGGATTGCGCTGCACTGGCATATTCGCCGCGACCGTCAAGCACCTGCCCCAATCCGAACAGAAGCGACGCCCGGTCCGCAACAGACAGTCGCGCATCGTCAGATCGCGCCGCGACTGCCATTCGATCTGCCTCGGGCAATCGACCTTTCAATAAGCTCGCCAGTTGTGCCAGAGGCCCCGCCAAATCCGGGTCGGCCTTGTGGGCGGCGCGCCACGCGGTTTCAGCCTGCGGCAGGTTTCCGAGCTCCCGGTGCAAAAGGCCCAGGTTCACGAGCGCATCGGCCTGTCCGGGCTGAAGCGCCAGCGCCTTATTGAAGCACGCCGCCGCCCGGGCAAAACCATGCACTCTAATTTGCGCCCGCCCCAGGTCGTTGTATACCGCCGCCGAATTGGGTTGCAGTGAAAGCGCGCGCGCGTAGCAGGGGATTGCCGCCATATCATCGCGACGCTCGACGTGAACACTCGCCAGCGCCAGCCACAGCCCGGCAACCGCTCCCCCTCCCAGTTCCAACGCGCGCCGCAAGCCCGCTGCCGCCTCGCCAAGCTGTCCCTTTTTTGCCAAAAACGTCCCGAGATTCCCATAAGCCTCGTAGTCGCGCGCGTTCAGCCCGATCGCTTTGCGCGCCGCGGCAATCGCCTCGTCCAATTGCCCATTGCCGTCAAGCGCCACGCCCAGATTTCGGTATGCATCGGCGTAATCGGGCCTCAATGAGATGGCACGGCGATTTGCCTCGATCGCCTCGGCATAATGGCCGCCAGCCTGCAGTGAGACGCCCAGGTTGTAATATGCGTCGGTAAAGTCGGGTTGAATTGCAATGGCCCGCCGAATCAGCTCCACCGCCTGATCATTGCGGCCCATCTGATGGGCAACAAGCCCCAGCAGGTGCAATGCGTCGGCGTTTTTTGGCTCCTTCAAAAGGATCTGGCGATAGAGGTTTTCTGCGCGCGGCAGATCGCCGTTTTGATGGTGCTGAATCGCCAGCCGAAGCGCTTGTTGACCGGTCAGTTGAGCCATGTTCTGAGTTCCCCGGCCACCCGAGCCGCCACCGAGGCCCAGTCGCCACGCCGCTCCTGGCGAAACAGCCGCATCGTTGGATACCAGGGCGTGTCCTGGCGCCGCTCAAGCCAGCGCCAGTCCGCCACATCCCGTAATAACGTCCATGACGGGCAGCCCAACGCACCGGCAAGGTGTGCCACCGCCGAATCGATGGTGATGATCATATCCAGGTTTGCAATCAAGCCGGCCGTTTCCGTGAAATCGCTCAGGGCATCGGAAAAATTGTCGATCCGCATGCCGGCGGGGGGGTTGTTTGCCTCGGCGGCGGCATCGCCCACCTGCACGCTGATAAACCGCACGCCCATCACCTCCGCCAGCGGCGCTAGCGCTGCCAGGCCGCACGTGCGCAGCGGGTCGGGAATCGCCCGTCCGGCCCATACCAACCCTACGCGCTTGACGTTCGTTCCCGCGGACGCCGAAACTTGCAGACGCTGTCGCCACTTGCCAGCTTTTCCCGCGTCGGCAAATAAATACGCACGCGCCGACGGCACCGTTTCGGGCCGCGTCGCAAATCGAAGCGGAAGGCTAAGCAGCGGCAAGTGCCAATCCCACGCCGATTCGCCCAATTCTCCGCCCGCCAGCGCGTTGACGTCGATCACCCGATCCGCGCCTGCAAGATTTGCGAAAAGCCCCACAAGTTCCGGCTGACACGCCACCCAAACCCGCGCCCCGCGCCGAGCCAGAAGCGCAACATACCGAACAAATTGAATCGAATCGCCCAGACCCTGTTCCGGCGTGAGCAGAATGGTCTTACCCGCCGGGTTTGAGCCATCCCATAACGGCTGCGGCAAAACGTGCCGCAGTTTTTGATATTCGGCGCAGTTCCACCGCCATTCATATTCGGCCCATCCGCGCTCCCAATCACCCAGCGTCAGCAGGGCAATCGAGCGATGCCAGTGAACTTCGGCGTAATTCGGGGCGATTTGCAATGCCCGGTCATATGTCGCTACCGCCGCCGCCGCCCGTCCCACCGAAAGTTGTGTCGTTCCCAGATTGTTGAGCGCTTTGACATACTCTGGACGACGACGCAATGCTTCCTTGAGCGCGCCTTCGGCTTCTTCGTACTTCCCCGCGCGCATGCAGACCGTGCCAAGATTGTTCCATGGAAGGGGGTTTTCAGGATCCAGCGCAATGGCGTGACGACATGCGTGTTCGGCTTCGCCCATCAGTCCCATGTCGCGAAGGGCAAGCCCCAGGTGGGTGAATCCCGCTGCATCCAGCGGTTTGACTTCGGTGGCGCGGCGGTGAGCCGCGATGGCGCGGTCCAGTTGCCGCGCATCGCGCAACGCAAGCCCAAGAGCATTCAAGGTTTCAGAGAAATCCGGACGCATCTGCAGCGAACGATCGAGCAACCCGATCGCATCGCCAATATGACCGGTTTGATAGGCAACAACCCCAAGTCCGTGCAGCGCAGCGGCATCGCGCGGATTCCGGCTGATCAGCCAGCGGTAGTTCGCCTCCGCCTCAGAAAGTCTTCCCGCGGCGTGGTTGGCAATTGCCTGCTGCGCGACCTGGTCTGCTGAGGAGGGCTCGGCAAGATCCGCCATAATCTGCAGGCTCCAAAAACGATGCACTTTATAAAAGTTGCGCGACATATTACATGCCGCAGCGGAAAATGCATTCTATCCGATTTTTGGCGCAAAATTGCACGAATTTATCGATATCCCACTTTCACCGAAGCAATGATGGATACAGGTCTTATGAGGGAGAATTTTAAATTTATAAAAAACTGATGCAACAAAAAATATTTTCATTGTATTTTGCGAAGCGCGCGTGTAGCATGACTTTCGTAAGTCACACTTTTGATTTGGCGGCAGGTTCAGTTCACTTTCAATTCATTCTCGAACTGGACAAGACATGGACGGGAGATCTCTTCAGTGGGATCTCAAAATGCCCCGGTCCTTTGTGTACTCGAATGTGCTTTTGTTTTGAGGGCTGCATTTCCAGGAGGCCATTGTGCGCGGATTTTCTCATTCCTCACGTGACAATTCATCCACCTCTTCCAATAAATCGGCGCGGGCCAAGCGTGGCCTGAAAACCGACATACTACGCCGGGCCACATCCTCGGCCGTCGAGCTGCTCGAAGGGCGGGTGCTGCTTTCGACCGCGACCAGCGATGGATTCGTCGCCACGTTCTATGGCGCGTATTTTAATACGCAGGCGCAGTTCCCCGTACCGGCGACGACCGCGCCCATCTCGGGCTATCCGTTTACCAGTGGCGACTATTCCACGCACATTGACGTCATCAACAACGCTGCGGGCAACAACCAAAACGTCCCGCCAGCGGATGCTCCATCCAACTTCAATCCAAATCCAGGCGGTGGAACTGGAAACTCGATCGGGGATGGCACCGGCGGTCCCGGCGACCGGTTCTCGGGCGACTTCGCCACCAATCTGAAGATAATCACGCCCGGCTATTTCACCTTCTATCCGGCAACCGACGATGGTGCCGAGATTGTGGTCGCTAACACGCCAGTTGGAGCCCAAAACTTGGGTGCCGGCCGCGGCACCGCCCAGGACACCGACATCGACACCAACCAGCTGGCCCCGGCCAGCGGAAACAACCCCGATGGGTCCTATTCCTTCGATTTCCTCTACAATAATGGGGGCGGCGGCTGGAACTACGAACTGCGCTGGTCAGCCACCTCCGGGCCCAATGGAACCGGAACGCAGCTTATCCCCTTTTCGCTCATGACCGGGGCTGGCGCGCCGGGCATCGCCAACTTGGAGGCACCGGCACCGCTGGTTAGTACGACCACCCCTACGGTTGTAACCAAGACTGGAACGACAGTCACACTCAGTTGGTCGAGCCATGACGTTGATGCCGCATCATATATTGTGCAGCGCAGCAGCGATCTAGGCAACACTTTCACGGATGTAAATGATGCCAGCCCGGTAGCGAGTGCTGATGGCGGAACCGACACGTTTACCGATGGCGGCTTAACGCCGAATACCCAATACGTCTACCAAATCATCTCTAATAGTATTATCGGGGCGACAACGCCAGGAGTGGCGGCTGAGCCCATCAGTTCGGGTGAGGCTCTGGTAAAAACCACCGCGACTGCCGCAACCATTTCTGCCCCCGTTATTTCGGTCGCACCCAGTAGTGCCGGAAACGTGCTGACTATCGCGCCGGTTGCCAACGCCGCAGCTTACAACATCCTGACTTCGAGCACCGTTGGCGGCACCTACAGTCAGGTTGCCTCGATTATACCTTCGGGAACCAGCCCAAACACCACGTATACCGACGCGGGCAATAACGCCGCCACGTTCTACGAAGTTCAGGCAACTGATGGTGGCTCGGTGACCGCCACCAGCGGGCCGGTAACCCTCGGCAAAGGTGATGGATTTGGTGCATCGTATTACGCATCGAATTTCGACCCCAATTACAATAACGCGGGTAGTCCGACCTTCAGTACTGGCACAACATTCAATCCGGACGTGACGGACCCCAATACAGGCAACACGCCCGTCGCTGCGCCGACCTACTCGACAATCATCCCCACTATCAATAGCGGCCCGCAGACGATCACGACACCCCCGCCATACACGCCCACCAGCTTTAACAGCGGCCAGTCAGCCGGTGCCGGGGCGAATTTCTCCACTGAATTTGATTTCACGGTGGTTGCGCCCACGACCGAAACCTATACCTTCCTCGCCCGCGCCGACGACGGCTATCAGCTAACCGTTGATAACACCGTGATCGGGGTGAAGAGCAGCAGCACGGTATCGACCACCGCGGTTCCCGTGCCGGTTCAATGGACTGCCGGAAGCACCCATACGGTCCAGCTGGCCTACTTCCAGGCCGTCACGGGGTGGGAAATGGACTTGGGCTGGACCAGTCCGAGTATTGCCGCCCTTAATGCAGGTGGCTTCTATGGTAGCAATGGCCAGGTGATTCCGACCTACGATGCTTTCGCGCTCGGCACCGCCCCGTCCACAGCCGTCAATACGCCCCAGACCGCCGATGCCCCCGTCGCCAGTACCGGCGTATTCAACTCAAACAACATCAACATCAATTGGACCTCCAGCGAGGCAGATAGCTACAACGTCTACCGTGGAACAAGTATGGGCGGCGAGCTTCCCACTCCCTACGCCACAGTGACAGGGAGCCCCAACTCAACCACGGGTGTCGCAACCTATACATACGAAGATACGGCTGCCAACCCCGGTTCGACCTACTACTACATCGTCAAAGCGGTCAATGCCACCGGCATCGGCACCGCGAGCAACGAAGTCAGCTATCTGCCAACTGCCGCCGCTCCAATCCCCGTGACAGGGGTGAGTACAGTCGTCACCGCCACCAATCCAATCTATTATATTCCGCAAACTCTAGGGGCTACCGCGTTGCCGCTGAGAGCGCCAACCATCCAGGTGAGTTGGAATGCCTCGCCTGCCGTATATAACGTCAGCGGCTACGATGTCCTGCGCGCAACGGTCGTGAATGGCGTTGCCGGCACGTTCTCAGCCGTCGCCACCGGGCTGACCAGCACCACCTACAGCGATACGACCACTGCGGCCAATACGAATTACCAATACGAAATCGTTGCCCGCAATGTGGCCGATCCAAGTGGTGCGGCGCCGAGTTCCACAAGTGCCCCAGCCAATGCGCTCTACGCTGGCGACGGCGTGATGGAGCAGTATTATATCAACAGCACCAATTGGGGCGGCGCAACTGATAATGGCGACACCGCCATCAGCGGCATCGTTGGCCTGCCCACCGAGAGCAGCGAACAGCCGACCATTAACTTCAACAACACCAACCAGAACGTCTTCCCACCAGGCGGCACCCAGGGATTCACCTACTCGACCATCTTCACCGGCAAGGTGAAGATCGCGACCGCCGGTAACTATACATTCTTCAGCGATACCGACGATGATGGCCTGCTATACCTGGATGGCCAGAAGCTGACAGCCGGCAACGCCGGCGGCCGCCAGACCAGCCCGGTTCTTGCTCTCAACCCTGGCAGCTACGACTACCAATTCTTCATGGAACAGGGCGGTGGCGGCCACCGCTTCATCTTTTCCTACGCTGGCCCGGATACCGGAAATGCAATCACCGTGGTGCCAACCAGCGCGCTGACCGCCTACACCGGCGCACCCCTGGCGGCAACCAATGTGGTTGCCACCCTCGCCGGAACCAGCGTTAATGTCACCTTCACCGATAATTCGGACAACGAATTTGAATACCAACTGCAGCGTTCGACCAGTCCCACTTTCGCAAGCAATGTGACGGTCGCCGCTACCACCGGCACAGTGGTGAATGGCGCACCTGTTAGTGGCGGGGCAATCACTTCGGTGACCAGCACCCTGACGGATTCAAACCTCCTCCCCAACCAGACCTTCTACTACCGACTGGTCGGACTCAACTTTGAAGGATCGACCCCCAGCGTCGTCTCCAATAGCGTCACGGTGGGTACGATCGCGCCGGCAGCCCCGACAAATGCCGTCGCCACGGTCGGCGGCTTCTTCTCCACGCCGACCACGCTCGGTGGACCGGCGATTACGACCTTTGGCAACAAGATCACCTGGACAACCAGCACGCTGGCCACCAGCTATGACATCCTTCGCGCGCCGGTTACCGGCGGGTCGGCTGGAACCTTCGCGACTGTCGCCACAGGCGTCACTGGCTCGCCCTATGTGGACCAGGCGCCGATCGGCGGACAATACCAATATGAGGTCGTCGCCCGCAATTCCGTCGATCCAACCGGATCGGCCCCAACGTCAACGTCGACCCCGACCGCGACCGTGATGAACAATGAAGGCGTTCTTGAGCAGTTCTACGCCAATAACACCAATTGGGGCGGCGCAAGCGACAATGGCGCTACCACCATTACCGGCGTCGTCGGCGCTCCGACCACGACAACCCAGCAATTACAGGTCAACTACAATGCCCTGCCGGATTCAACATTGCCCCCGGGCGGCAACTACCTGCCCGCCGACAATTATTCGACGATCTGGACCGGTAAGGTGACTATCGCCCAGACGGGCGCATATACGTTCTTTAAGAACACCGACGATGACGGAATTCTCTATGTCGACGGGGCACTGGTTGCCGCCGGCGCATACAGTGCCAGCAACATCAACAACGGCACCATCCTTCAGTTGACTGGTGGCCAGAGCTACGACTTCCAGCTCTTCCAGGAACAAGGTGGCGGCGGCCACGGATCGCAGATCCTGTACAGCGGCCCGGATACCGCCAATGCCACCGTCGTCGTTCCCGCGACCGCTTTGATTCCTCTCACCGGTGCCCCGCTGGCGGCAACCAATGTCGTGCCGACCCTCGGAACAGCGGCCAACGCCAACTTCGGCTTCCCCGTTACGGTCACCTTCAGTGACAATGCCGATAACGAACTGGCGTATATCCTGCAACGTTCCACCGATCCCACCTTCGCAACCGGCGTCCAAAACGTCGCCGGTTCCGGTGCGGTCATCAACGGTGTGCCCCAGGCCAGCGGAGCGCCGACCGTCACGACTGGAACCCTTGTCGATTCCAACGCGCCGACGGGCGCAACTGTCTACTACCGCGTTGTGGCCGAGAACTTCAACGGAGCCACGGCCAGCGTCGCTACTGCCGCTGTGACCGTGCCCGGCACCGCCACGACCGGCGGCATCGAGGTCAACTACTACGCTAATGAATGGTGGCAATCCACCAACCAAAGCACTACCGCGACCGTGATTGGCGGTCCGGGCAGCAAGATTAACTCCCTCTCCTTGCAGGGAACTGCCGCTGAAACCACCATCATTCCCAATATTAATGAGCTGGGCGGCGGTGATAACACGACCACTGACTCGGGTAATATTGCGACCAACCCGACCACGCCGTTTCACCCCGATCCCGGCAATATCATCCCACCCGATGACTTCTCCGATGTCATGACCGGGCAGATTGATATCACCGACATCAGTGCTCCGTATACGTTCGCGACCAACTCCGACGATGACTCGTACCTCTATGTGGACGACCAACTCGTGTCTGCATACCCCGGTGGCCACGGCCCAGGCAATGGTGAATCCACCACCCCGATCACGTTTACCACCGCCGGCGAACATAACATCGAATACTTCCAGACCAATGGCGGCGGCGGCTGGGCTTGGCAGATGCTGTACAACGGGCCGGACTCCGCTGCCCTTGGTGCGGGCCTTCAGGTGGTGCCTTCCAGCGTGCTGACCAGCACCATGAGCCCCCTGTCTACCCCGGGCCAACCGACAACCACGGCTGTTCCGCCCACATTAAACACCATTACCGTTAACTACCCGGAGAATAACACCAGTGCCGTGCGTTACGTCCTGCAACGCTCGACGGATGCCGCCTTCGACTCCGCCGGCAATGTGACCACGATCGGCCTGGGCCTCTCGGGTCTGACCCCAGCCACCTACACCGGCACCCGCAGCTATACCGACACTGGGCTGGCCATCAACACCACGTATTACTACCGCGTTGAAGCGCAGAACTTCGAAGGCAGCAGCACGTTCTCCGCCGTTGGCTCGGGAACAACCCTCAACCAGTTGCCACCAACCCCCGTCACCGCCGATGAGGATGTGAATGGCAAAGTTCAAGTTGGTTTCCCGGCCGTGAATAATCCGAGCGTAAGCGGTTATTCGGTGCAAACCATTGTGAATGGCACGCCGACCGGCTCGCCCGTCATCGTGGCCGCGGGAACGACCACGTATACCGATTCGACGGCATACGCCTTCGGGACGAACCTTCAGTACCAGGTGACCGTGGAAAGCAGCACCCCGGCGACCGTCGCCAACTCCACGACGACCACGTCGAACACGGTGCTCTATGTTGCCAGCAGGAACAACATCAATCATCCGACCGGATTCGCCGGTGAAAACGACCTGACGCTCAATACGGGCAGTGGCTCGCCTTTCAGTCCTGTTATCAACACGGCGAATTATCCCAATGGTGCATTGCAGTTGACGTCAAGCAGTTTCGGCAACACGGCAACCAGCGCCTTCAATACCACCGCGTTCGCCATTAACTCCGACTTCAGCACCTCGTTTGACTTCCAGTTCAACCAGCCTGCTGCCGACGGCTTCGCATTCGTGATTCAGGGTAATGGCAATAACCTGGTTGGCCCAGGCGGCGGCGATTTTGGGTATGCGAATAACGGGACAACGGCCCTGTCGCCCTTTACCAACAGCTTGGGTATCGCCTTCAATATGTACAATGGCGTCACCCAGGTCGGCCTGCTTGAGAATGGGGGCAATCCGACTTTGACCAACATGACCTCGTTGGGCAATGCCTTCCACAACCTCAATGCCAGCAACTACACCGACGTCTTCCAGGCGCAGATCAGTCTGGATGCCAGCACGGATTCCACGACAGGCGCTGTTTTGCACCTCGTCGTTCGGGATACGACAACGGGCCTGGGCTACACTCAGGACTTCACACTGCCGGCAAACGCACTGGCTTCGAATTCCGGGCTGTACGGCCCATCCTCTCAGGATTACGTCGGCTTCACGGGCGGCACCGGCGGTGCGGCCGCGAGTCAGGTGGTGACAGACTGGACCTTCACGACGCTGGATACCACGCCGCATGTCACCGGACTCTCGCCCTCCAGCGAGCCATATAGCTCAAACCTGGGTGCCGACGATTACGCGCCGATCACCATCACGGGAAGTAATTTCAATAACGTGACACAGATTCAGTTCGGCAGCATCACGGTTGGACCAAACACCGCCGGCCAGGGCAATCCGCCCAACGGGTTCGTCGTCAATTCCCCAACCTCGATCACGGTCACCCCCACCGACCAGTTGAATCCTGGAACGTACGATGTGATCGTGACCGCCAACAACCAGACCTCCGCCATCGTGGCGGCGGATAAGTTTACCTACTCGAATGGCGTCGTGGCACCGACCATTGTGGGTAATCCGGTTATTAATGGTGACGTCAGCACCTTGGCCGGTGTGCAGCGGTCCATGGTGCAAGATGTTGTCTATACCTTCAGCAGCGCCGTCACAATCGCCAACGCCAACGCCGCGTTTACGGTAACTGCAACTGGTGCTCATCCTGGAACTGCCCCGACTACACTGAGCGCGACAGCCGTGGCAGGATCGAATGGGACCCAGTGGGCGGTGACTCTAACTGGCGGCGCGCCCGGAGCATTGGGATCGATCGCCAACGGCGAGTACAGCATCACGATTAATCCGAGCTTTGTTCTCTCGGCTGCCGACGGCACGACGCCGCTGGCTGCAGGTCGCACTGATAACTTCTTCCGGCTCTATGGCGACATCAACGGGGACGAGAGCGTGAATGCAGGCGATAACCTGAAGTTTAAG
>DASRRM010000199.1:0-3957 GCA_035695715.1 Tepidisphaeraceae bacterium | reverse complement strand
TGAACCTGCGCGATCACGCGCTACTGTCATCCTGAGGTACTCCGAAGGATCTTGCTGTTTCGCCGCAATGGCCAGATCCTTCGGAGTACCTCAGGATGACGGTTCCTTGCTTTGGGAGCGCATGATCGCGCAGGGTTATTTTAGATCCTTCGGGGTACCTCAGGATGACGGTCGCGCGAACGCCCCACCAACCTGAGAAACGCTATCATGAAGGAGGTGAGGTGCTTCGAACGATCTTACCGCAGCGCAGGGCCGACCGGGCCGCGCACGGAGAGTACTCCCGAAGTAAGCTGTTTCCCCTGAGCATCCGACCTCCGCTGACTACGGGAATACCCTTCGTGCGCGGCTCATTGGTCTTGACTGCCCGATCAACGGCCTTGCATTGACGCAATGAGCCGCATATTACCCCGCCAATGGATTGGGCCGCGGTGTATGTGGTGGCTGTGATATTCTTCGCGACGCTGGTGCGTTCGACGTTTGGATTTGGCGAGGCGTTGGTGGCGGTGCCATTGCTGGCGCTGCGGGTTCCGATGGGGATTTCGGTGCCGCTGGCGGTGGCGTTGTCGGCGACGGTTGCCGGGGTGGTGGTCGTGCAGGACTGGCGGCGGATTCATCTCGCCAGCGCATCGTGGATGGTTCTGGCAACGCTGTTTGGCATTCCGCTTGGCGTGTTCATGCTGACGCGCATCAATTCGCAGGCGGCTAAGATCGTGCTGGGGGTGATCATTGCGTTGTTCGCGATCTATTCGCTGGTTGGGCGCGGGACGCTGCATCTGAAAAACGACAGCCGGGCGGGGCTGCTTATCAGCGGGTTTTTTGCCGGCGTTTTGGGCGGGGCGTATGGGCTTAATGGGCCGCCGCTGGTTATTTATGCCGCCATGCGACGTTGGTCGGCCCAGCATTTTCGAGCGACGCTGCAGGCTTATTTCCTCCCGGCGAGTGCGATCACGCTGGTAGGCTATGCGGTCACCGGATTGATCACCGGCGTCGTGGTGCGCTATTACTTGCTCTCATTACTGCCGGCGTTTATCGCGATATTACTGGGCCGGGCGATCAACCATCGGCTTCATGGCGAGTCATTTCTCCGTTATGTGTATGCCGGCTTGCTGGGGATTGGCGTTTTGCTGCTGGCGCAGGGCATTTTTCATTTCTGACGGGTTATCGAACCCTGCCGGCGGATTGGATCGCAACAACATTCCGAAAGCGCCGAAAATGGTATTTAACGGGTCTGTTCCTGTGACCGATGATAACGATGTTGCGCATTGATCGTCGTTGACTGCGCGCCGACCACTATGAATGACGCCATTGTAAAACGCATTCACGATTGCAATTCCTTGCCGAGCTTGCCGGCGGCGGCGCTTGCCGTGCTTCGGCTTACCGAAGCCAGCGGGACGGGAATCAAGGACCTGGCGGACGTGATCGCCAAAGACCCGGCCCTGGCATCGAAGGTCTTGCGCGTCATCAATTCGAGCTTTTACAGCCTTTCTCAGCCGGTCACCTCGATCAATCAGGCCGCGGCATTGCTTGGGCTGCACTCGTTGCGGACGCTGGTTTTGGGCTTCTCGCTGGCCGGCACGATGCGGACGCAGCCGGGGGGCTTCGATCACCTGGGCTATTGGAAACGGTCAATGTATGCGGCGACGGCGGCGCGCGTGATCGCGGTGCGGGTGTTGCCGGCTCATACCGAAGACTGTTTCGTGGCGGCGTTGCTGATGGATTTGGGCGCGTTGCTGCTCGACCAGTTGTTGGGCGAGCAATATGCCGCCGTCTATTCGCGCGCCAAGACGCACACCGATCTGCCGATTCTGGAAACCCACGCGTTCAGCATGACGCACGCGGAGGCGGGGGGTGTTTTGGCAGGGCACTGGAAGCTGCCCGATGAGCTGCGGGTGCCGATTATTTCGCACCATCTGCCGCGCGAGGTGGAATCCGAGGCGACGCGAAAGATCTGCCAGGTGATCGCCCTGGCAGGACGATGTGCCGACATTTTCGTGGCCAGCGACAGCGCGGGCGTGATAGCCGCGGTGCGAAGGGTGTGCGCGGCGCACTACCACATGGACGATGACACCACCGACGCGATGCTTTGCGAGATCGGGCAGAAGACGGCGGAGTTGGCCCCGCTGTTTGACGTGCAGATGAATTCGGCGTTGCCTTACGAGTCGATTTTGGAGCGGGCGTCGGAGCAGTTGTTTGAGATATCGTTGTGCGAGAAATCCGGAACGCCCGCCGCATGCCTTGCCGACGCCGGCCCGGCGCCCGCGGCGGCCGCGGCTGCCAAATCGCCGCCCAGCGCCGGCGACAAGCGGCGGTCGCAGCGCATCCGCCGCGACGGGCACATCACCATCATTCCCTGCTCGCGCGGGATCCTTGGCACGCCGATGAAGGGGCAGCTCAAGGATATTTCCTCGACGGGCCTGGGATTAATCCTGTCCAAACGGCTGGAACTTCTCAAGCAGTTTATCGTCGAGCTGCCACAGCCCGGCGGGGATATTAAGTCGCTGCTTTACGAGGTGGTGCGGTGCGATTCGTTCGGGGGAATGACAAGCATCGGCTCGCGGCTGGTATCCGTGCTTCGCCCCGAGCGCCACGCCGCCAGAACCGTCGACGGGGTTGCGCCCAGGTTGCGGACGGCATGATCGTTCAGGCGCCACGTCCACCGGGTTGAAGCGCCGCTGGTCGCAGCGGTTGGATCATAACGCCGGTTCTGACACACCCGCCGCGTGAAGTTGTCCGGTTTCTGGAACGGATGGGTCCGTCATCCTGAGGTACTCCGAAGGATCTTGCCCGCCTTCGCGCACCGGCTAGATCCTTCGGAGTACCTCAGGATGACGATTGCCCATTTCGGACATTTTCATGCGGCGGGTGTATGAGGTACTCCGAAGAGCCGGTTTCTTCCCAGCAGGTGCAATCCATCAAAATCGACCCGGCTCTTCATGGATATCATCGCGAATCTTGTTTTCCCGGAAGAAATCTCGCGCCCAGAGCGCCAAGGTGCCAAGAGTGCCAAGAAGAAACGCTCGTTGTGCCCTGGCGCACGAGTTTAGGCCGACGCAGGAATCTCTTCGACTCCTTCGTCTTCTTCGTCCCTTCGCGTCAAAATTAATGCGCGGGCGCGGCGTCAGTATTTTCCGACCCGGCCGCAAAAAAACGCTTTGTTCTGCCTTGGCGCTCTTGGCTTCTTGGCGTTCTTGGCGCGTGTATTTTGGTTGTGGCCAGCGGCCGCGCTGAGGAGTACCTCAGAACCGGCGTTGAAGATTCGGGGATTTCGCAAGGTCCATTCTCCCGCGACACTTCAAATAGCGACTTTTCATTGAGAACGCGCAGGAAATGCGCGCCATCTAATCAATTCCACGACAGGCGTTTATCGTCGCAAATATCTGCGCATTGTCGCGCCTTCATCGCTTCGCGGCGCGACAGGCGTTGCTTAAGCTATAATTCTGGGTAGAAACGAGCGATCTTTTGTCTGCTTGCTCGCGACGCGAAATAGGTATGCGCATTGGGCTTTTTAATAAGGAAAACACGGGCACGATGCCCGTGCCACTGGAAGAAATGGATAACGGACAGACCACCGCGGAATTGACCACCATGCAAACGCCCGCCGCCGAAGGCAGCGAGTCGGCCAATCTGTTTGCGCCGATTGATACCTTTGTTCGCCGGCATATCGGGCCGGACGCGGATGATGTGCGCGAAATGTTGGCGCAGCTTGGGCTGGAATCATTCGAGGAACTGGTCGAGCAAACCGTGCCGGCGGGCATTCGGCTTAAAAAGGAGCTGAAGATCGGCGAGCCGCGGGGGGAATATGAGCTGCTGGCGGAATTGAAGCAGACGGCCGGGAAAAATAAGATTTTCCGGTCGTTTATTGGCATGGGGTATTACGACACGATCACGCCGCCGGTGATTCAGCGGAACATTCTGGAGAACCCGGGTTGGTACACGCAATATACCCCGTACCAGGCC
>DASRRM010000198.1:0-5487 GCA_035695715.1 Tepidisphaeraceae bacterium | reverse complement strand
TCGTTTCCCAAGTTCTTCGCGGTTGATTCGAGACATGGTCGATCCTCCTTGATCGCTTGTGCCATTCGTGAACACGGCAATCCATTGCCGAACCGCTATTATTACCCCCGCTGACGCCATACAACAACGGGCGTGCACCCGCTTTGTCATTGGCGTCGCTCGCTGAAATGCAAATTGCGTTCGTTGGACGCTGATTGCACCTTCTTCGGCCGCTTGCGGCTTCGCGGACCAAAAATCGCTATTCGCGCAACCCTTCATCCGCCGCACACCACAATCCCGCGCAATTCTCGTCCCGCCCAATTCCCTCCCCGCAAACTCTGGCGTAGAATGCTCTCTACTAAGGAGAAACGAAATGGCGAAGGCAAAGAAAACAGCACCCGCGTCCGCCCCCGCAACCGAAGCGGCGGCGGCCAAACCTGCGAAAAAGAAAAAGGCGCCGGCCAAGGCCGCTGCACCGGCACAAACCGCCGAACCGATGATTGACACCAACCTGGCGGCCGCGATGGCGGCCAAGCGGCTGGTTAATCGCGAGGAACTTGCAGCCGCGGGGAATGCCCCGCATACCGAGTCGGCGGCGTTCAAGCAGATGAAGGAAAATCTGCACAAGCCAACCGGGCAAAACACGCCGGGCTTTTTGCAGACGCCGATGGGCGGCAAGAAGTTCAACAACTCCGTCCCCGGCCGGCATCAGCAACTCGGCCGCAATCAGACCTTCGGGGCTGATGTGAACCGCACCGGCGTTCCGCGGCGCACGGGAGGGTAGGAAAGGCGGAATGACGAATGATGAAATGACCTTGCGAGATTAGGCGCTTCGAATCTTCGTAGGGTCCGCACCGCGGACCATGGTTCTCCACCTCAAACGCAATGGTCCGCGGTGCGGACCCTACGCGAATCGCGCAAGGTGTTTTAGCAAATGACGAATGACGAAATCTTGCGGACGGCCGTCATTACTCAGTTATGACTTGTTCGTCATTCGTCATTTTTTGCTCGTCATCCCTCCCTCAGCTCTTTTTCGCCGCTTCCTTCGTCACATAGCTTTGGCTCGGATCGATTTTCAGCAGCTTGTTCGCCTCATCCTTGATGTGCTTGACGTCCTTGACCGGCTTGTCGAAAAACCCGGCTTCGGGGACCAGTTCGTCGGTCAGCATCTTCAAAGCCGTGCCGATCTTGTCGGCGTTTTTGACCATGTCCTGCATCTCCGCCGGCTGCTTGCCTTCCAGGCCGTGCTTGTGCCAGCGGTCGGCGTATCCGCCGCCGGGCAGGCCGGCACGCGACATCTTCACCGACTCTGCATCGCTGGAAACAATATCAAGACGCAAATTGTATTTGTCCAGCATGTCCTGAATGACATCGCGCCCATGCTCGGCAATTGCGCTGGCCATCTTGTGCGTGTCCTCGTCGTTGCCGTTGGCGGCAAAGTCAAAGTCGCGAACATTGGGAATCGCCGCCGCGGCGTCCATCACCATGGCCGGCGACTTGTTGTCCATCGATGATGCGGCGGCAAACTTCGCCGCCGACGCATTCTTTTCGTCAGTCCAGATCGCCGTCATCGCCTGCTTGCGGGTGTCGGCGTTCATGATGTCGAACTTGATGTGGTCTTCAGGAGAGCCGCCCGCCACGCGCTGGTTGGCGGTGGCTTTGGGGACGTAATACATGCCGACGGAATGCTTGATGAGATAGGCCGTCGCGTGTGCCACGCCGTAGGCGGCATGGTCGGCGGTGACCTTGGCGTCCAGGGAATCATTCTGCTTCTCGGCCTTGTCGACAGCCGCCTTGTCAATAACCAGTTGCTCGGCGGCGGCTTTGGCGGCCAGTTCGAAACTGGCGGCGGCCAGGCTGCTTTCCTTCAGATGGAGATGGGCTTCGCCCTTCATCGTATACAATTCGTAGGCGTTTTCTTTTTTTGCCTGCCATTCGCGCGATGTGGTGATCTTCACGACGGTTTTAATCACGTCGGTGTATTTACCATCGGTGAAATCCTGGCGGGCGTCGCCGATGGTGGGCATTTCAACCGCCGGCTTTGGCGCCGAGGGCGGCGAGGCCGGCCTACTGGCGGCGGTTGCCGCCAGGGTCGCGCCGGCAAGGAAGCAGGCAAGTGCCGGTGCAGCAAGAACGCGTGTAATTTTCGTCATTCCATTCCTCCAACGTCGGTCATAGTCTCGGTGATTGTACCGTCTGCGAGCAAATCCTGCAGGATCTTGACGAAGTGGCTTCTGGCCAGCACCCGGTCAATTCCCGCCAACCGCGCCCGCCGGGCGGTTTCAGCGTCAACATGCGACACAAACCCAATAGCCACCGCCTCTTGCCCATTGCGCCATGCGCCGGCGGCGTCGATGGCGCCGTCCTGATTCAGGTCAACCAGCAAAAGCCGCCCCGGCTCGCCGGCAAGCTTTTCCGGCTTGCGAATGATCTTCACGCTCACCCCGGCTGCCTTTCCCGCCATCGAAATCCGGGTGGAAAAGATCAAGTCGCCAACAAGTGCCAAAACGGGGAGATCGGCCATGGGTTCATCGAGCAAAAACACGCCCCGGATGCCACGGGAAGTCGGGAATCCCATCCCACTTCTATCAAAACGGCTGGTTAGCCCAAAACTTAGATCGCTGAGAGGTGGATTTTATTCCAAATACTCCCGGTCGAACCGAAATGTCACCGACGGAATGGTAAAGCACACCGGTTCCACGCCGCCGGTGATTTCGGCGGCGGCTTTTGATTCAACCGTCCCCTGCAACGGCACACACGCCTCCAGCGGTATTCCCAGCGTGATTTCCTGGCGGGCCGTTCTTGCATACCACGGCTGCGGCGCCAGGGCGCGGTCCTGCGGGACGCAATGCGCCAGGAATTCGCGATAATTGGCGAAACATTCCCTAAACGCCGCCGGCAGCGCAGGCTCACCCGTCGATAAATGAAGCGATGCGCGCAGATCCGGAGCGCTGCCAGCGCCAGGGTCGATGGCAATCTCGAATTCGCCAGCCGCGGTGCGACAGGCGTGGCCCGACTTCAGCCGATGCATCGGCACGCCTTCGGAAAGTAGCCGCCCCGCCAGGGCATAGACGCTGCTGCTGATGGCGGTGGTAAGAAAATAAACCCCGGCATGGCCGGTCCTGGGGTCGGTCACGTAAAGCCGCCAGTTGGATTGCACCGGCGACAACGTGCATCGGCGAAAGGCCCCAAGAATTCGCGGGCCGAAATGGCCGTGGCGATAGGTGAGAATGCTGAACATCGCATACCGCCCATTTGGGCCGAGCCGCTGAAGTTCCAATCCCGCCGGAACGAACTTTTCCAGCCGCTCGGATGCAACCAGGTAATTGATATAGACCACATCGCGAATATCGCTGCGCAGCGCCGGCGGCGGGAACAATTCCCCGATGCGCCGGGCAAAGCGGCTGTTGGCGATGAGGGCCGAGCATCGGCCGCTGGGGCTCTTTCCCGGTGCGCGCCATGGCTTCCATGCGCCGTAAGCCGAATCCGGCCGCGCGCGGCGCAACACCTGCTCCAACACCAGCAGCAGCCACAGTTGCAGCAGGATGAACCCAACGGCATTTCCCCCCGCCGCCACAAAGCCCGCAGGCCGATGCGCCGGCGGAAGGAAGATGCAAATCGTTGAAACGCCAAACACGCCCCACGTCGCGACCGACAGCCAGGTGAGAAGCCGGCTCCACGTTCCCGCCGCCGCAAAGCACCAGGTCCAGCCGATTGCCCCGGCTAAATATCCCAGGCATCCCCAGGCCGCGACGGCCTGAAACACGGCGGCTTCAAAATGCGCATACCCGGAAAAATCGCGCGTGCGAACGGCCTCCTGCGCCAGATGCACGCCATGCGTCACCCAGAGAAATTGCCCACTCTGGTCCGGCACGATCGCCGCCAGCGTCAAAAGTGCCGCGATTCGCGCCGGCCAGCGCGGGATCCATGGCGTCACCAGCAGCGCAATTCCCAGCAGCAAATCCGCCAGTGCCGTCATCTGCCACGGAAACCACCCCACCCGCCAGAGCCACGGATGCTGCGCAACATACCCCGCCCGGCGTGCAAGGTCGGCCGCATTTCCGCCGGGCGTTCCCGGCAACAGTAACAGCCCCATCGACGCCATCGCGACGGCATGAATGACGAAATTGAACAGCAGCGCCATTTCCAGAAATCGCGCCGCGGGCCGAGGCGTTTGAACCATTGGCAAATTTCCCTGCTGAAGCGCGAATATATTACGGGAAGCCCCCCGCCGGGCGAGCCGGCGGCAGAACTTTCAGTAGTTTCATCAGGCGTCAAAACTGCAAGGAGCCTTGTCCCTCGCAAACCTCGGTCGTGACATGGCCGTCTCGGCCATGCCTGAATCATGGTGAAAGCATTGCTCGAAAAAGTGTTCGACCCAGGCACGGGCGGGACGAGCGTGTTACTACCGAGGCTTGATAAGATTCGAGGCAAATCCGCATTCGGGGCAGCGCGTGGGTGTTTCGCGCAGGTCGTAGCCACATTGAATACACCGGCCCGCCCTCCGCTGCCCGGCACGCCGAATCATCACGCCGATTTTCCACTGAGTCGGCAGGAAAAAGATCAGCGCGATGAGCCAAAATGGAATGGCGACGACAAACCTGTGATTCACGCCCGCATGCGGGCCCAGCAGCCCATTGTCGCGGAGATAACCAAACCCCAGCGAATCGATCCACGCCTGGCGATCACCCCAGGGCGCGACCAGGCCCTCTTCGTTTGCGCAGATGACGAGGTCGAGGAGGTTCGCAGACCTATCGTCGGTCGGCTGTGTTTCCAACGCATCGGGCGTGCGACCCGTCTTGCGCAGCAGTTCAAATATTTCACGCTGTTCATGTCGATAGTTTGCCGATGCGTACGACCAACCCGGTTTGACCGTCTGAAATTCAATGCCTGCATAACGCTGGATTGCGTCAGCCGAGTGAAACGGAAACTGTGTCGGGCTCACAAGAGAGTACTCCCGCGCATTGGCAAATCGTGACAACACGAGCACGTGCGACTGGGTTCCGAAGTAATATTCAGTGCCGCCCGCGGAGTTGTACTCGAACGAATCCTGATCCCTCACCGAGCGAATCCAAACGGCAACGGCCGCAGCCGATAGCAGCAGGCATGCAAGCGTTGCCAGTAATGAAACGCGGCTTCTCATAAGATGCATCATCGCGGAAGCTGGCCGCAACCAAAAGAAAGAATAACCACGGAGGCACGGAAGCACGGAGGTGTGGTTCGACCAATGCGTGCCCTCGCATACGAAGTCTTTCCTTTTTTTCTTTTCTTAAAGCATTTGCGCACATGCGTTGAATGTCGATTGCACCTCCATGCTTCCGTGCCTCCGTGGTTAAAATTCTTCTCGCAATTCGTGTAGGGTCCGCACTGCGGACCATTCCGTTTGAGGCGGAAAAAACGGTCCGCAGTGCGGACCCTACGAAGATTCAAAGCGCCGAATCGCGCAAGGTTATTTAGATCCTTCGGAATACCTGCTCTGAATATTGTAGGGCGGGCACTGCCCGCCGC